>VHCO01000197.1 GCA_016871715.1 Verrucomicrobiota bacterium | reverse complement strand
TGCGGCCGGGCATCCGCTCGACGGTGAACTGCACCCGCGGTGGCCGGCGCGACGGCCGTTTCCAGCCGCTGTCGCCCTCTGAGCGGCCCTGCTGGAGACTGCGGTCACCTTTGCGGGCTGGCGGGCGGCCGCCCACCAGCCCCCAAAGGCCGACCAGGCACTTGGCAGCGGACAATTCTGCCGCATTTCGCCTTGAATCACGTCTTCTGGCCAGCCACACTCTAGCCACGTCCCAAAAGCAAACTCCTATGAGTTGGCCGGTTTTGCCTCTGTAATCAATTGACAGCAGAGTTGAATCGGTGAAGCCAACTTTGAACTGCCGGCAGTGCGGGGTCGCGCTCGAGTCGGACTCCCACGCTGGGCGGTGTCCGCGTTGCTTGGTCCAGGTCGGCATCGCGCTCCAGCCTGCGGAGCGGTTGAGGGCGGAGCGATCGGCTGCGGCGGAGGCAGACGCGGCGGAAGTGCTGCCCCGCCGCTTCGGCGATTACGAGTTGCTGGAACCGATCGCGCGCGGCGGGATGGGCGTGGTGTACCGGGCGCGCCAGATCAGCCTCAATCGGACCGTGGCGCTGAAGATGATTCTGGCCGGCGAACTGGCCACGCGGCAGATGGTGCTGCGCTTTCGGGCCGAGGCCGAAGCTGCCGCCAACTTGCATCATCCGAACATCGCCGCGATCTACGAGACCGGCGAAGTGGACGGCCAGCACTACTTTTCAATGGAACACGTCGCCGGGGCGGACCTCGGACGACTGGCGGCCAAAGGCCCGTTGCCCGCCCAACGCGCGGCGCGTTACCTGGAGAAGATCGCGCAGGCCGTCGAGCACGCGCATCAACACGGCATCCTGCACCGGGATTTGAAGCCGTCGAACGTGTTGATCGACGGACAGGATGAGCCGCGCGTGACGGACTTCGGTCTGGCGAAGAAGTTCACTGCCGACTCGGAACTGACGATGAGTGGGCAACTGGTCGGCTCGCCGAACTTCATGCCGCCGGAGCAGGCCTCGAGCAAGCGCGGCAAGGTGGGACGCCACAGCGACGTGTACGGGCTGGGCGCCCTGTTGTACCATCTTCTGACCGGGCGGCCTCCGTTCGAAGCCGCGACGATCGAGGAAACGCTTCAAGAAGCCTTCGAGCGCGAGCCGGTCAGCCCGCGCGTGTTGAATCCCGGCGTGCCGCGCGACTTGGAGACGATCTGCCTGAAGTGCCTGGAAAAGGAACCGTCGCGTCGCTACGCGACCGCGCAGGCGGTGGCGGAGGAACTGAGCCGCTTCCTGCGCAACGAACCGATTCGGGCGCGTCCGGTCAGCCCGCCGGAACGGTTGTGGCGCTGGTGCCGCCGCAACCCCACCCTGGCCGCGGTGGGAACCGTCGCAAACGTTTTGCTGATTGCGTTGGCGGTGGGCGGTTTGACCGTCGCGCACCGGCAACGCGAATCGGCGGAGAAATACCGAGGCTTGGCGGAGACCAACCGCGTGTTGCTCTACGCCTCGGAATTGAAAGCCGCGCAGCAGGCGATCGAGGAAGGCAACATGCAGAACGCGGTGACGTTCCTGGATCGCCACATTCCCGAAGCCGGCCAGGAGGACTTGCGCGAGTTCACCTGGCGCTATTTGCATCACCTGTGTCAGCCCTACCTGACGACTCCCGAGCTGTCCCATACGAGCTTCGTGTTCTATCTCGCGGCGCCGCGGGACGGCAAACGGCTGGTGGTTGGCGGCGCCACGGATTGGGTCGGGATTTGGGACGTCGCGTCGCGATCCAAGATCCACGAGTTCAGAACTGGCGAGCCCTGGGTGACCGGCCCCCTGGCCTGCTCGCCCGATGGCCGGTACATTGTTGCCACCGGGCTTCGGCCCGAATGGACCACGAACGGAATGCAGATATGGGACACCACCGTGCTCGACACGAACGCTCTGTGGCCGCCGGTTCACACGCGGCCCGGTTTCTTCGGAAGGTATTCTGATTTCTCGCCGGACGGCTCGCTTCTGGCCGTGCCGAGCGAAAAGGAGGTCGTCTTGATGGAAGTCGGCGGAAACTGGGAACAGATTGGGCGGCTCACAGGCCACACGCGGACGGTCTGGTCAGCGCGCTTCGCGCCCGACGGACAGAAACTGGTCACGGCCAGTGAAGATGCCACCGCCCGAGTCTGGGACGTGGCCACGCGCCAGTGCGTCGGGGTCTTTACCAATCACACCGCCGGGCTCCACGCGGCAGCGTTTTCGCCTGATAGCCGGCAGCTCGCCTCCGCCAGCTTTGACGGAACCGTGCGGCTTTGGGATGCCGACTCGCTGGAGGAACGGAGACATTACGAACACAACATGGGCCGGAATGCCTTGGACTTTAGCCCCGACCGCTGGTTGATCGCCTCCGGCGGCACCGATGGATCGGTCAAGGTTTGGGATGTGGAGGCCGACACGGTCCGCACCTTGCGCGGCCACTCTCAGAACGTCATGGCCGTGAAGTTTGTTCTCGGCGGAACCCACCTCGCGTCGGGTTCGTGGGATCAGAGCGTCAAGCTCTGGAATCTGGATCAACCGTTGCCGAACGACGTGATCGAGGGCGCTGCGCGCGATCGCTCGCCTCTTGCCTTCTCCGGGCACGGACGGTGGCTTGCCACCGTCAGTTCCAATGCGTCCGAGATTCTCCTTTGGGATACAGCCAACGGCAGGCCGGTGACGGCGCAGGCCGGCGTGCTCACCAACCGCCTGGGCCGCATGGTTGACACCCGTACACTGCTCTCCACCGAGGAAGCAAGCGAAGTGGCCGGCAGCGTCGTGATAACCGACTTGGCGTTTTCCCCCGATGACCGCTACCTGGCGGCGGCGCGAGCTTTCACGGTGATCTCGCCGGACTCTGAGTCGCGGCGTTCCCGGATCGAGTTCTGGGACATCCGTCGTGGCACGATGATGAATTCCTTCGAGGGCTGGATGCCGGTCCGTTTCACGCGCGATGGCCGGCTGCTCGCCTGCTTGGGGCCTCAACCGGGCACCCTCCTCATCCGCGACGTCGCCACCGGCAGGACCTGGACTGCGGAGCGAACGATTCCCACGGTGGAACATCTCGATCTGGCCTTTTCTCCGGACGGCCAGACACTGGTCTCCAGCGGGATCCAGACGATTCTCTGGGAAGCGGCCAGCGGCAGATGGCTGGGGACGTTGTCCGATTTCCCCAATCCCTCTGTCAACGCCCTCGCGTTCGCGCCCGATGGCAAGTGGCTCGTCACCGGGGGAGCGAGTGCCGAAATTCACCTCTGGGAGATGTCGAGTCGCCGCCAGATCCCCACACTGCGAGCCCATACGACCCGCGTCACGAGCCTGGCCGTGTCGCCGGATGGCCGCACCCTTTCCAGCGCGGACGTCAACGGGCTCATCAAACTCTGGCGTCTGGAGCGAGGGAGCGAAGGTGTGTTGGGAGCACGCGAGCTCTTGACGTTGCGCCAGCATCAAGGCTCGGTGGATAACCTGCAATTCTCGCCCGACGGCTCGGTCCTCGCCTCCAGCAGCGCCGATGGGACGGTGCGCTTGTGGCGGGCGGAAGCCAAGCCGTGAATCGGGGCGCAATCCGGTTGGCCAACTTGGATCCGCCGCCCGGCTCGGAGGGCAAGAAGACCCGGCCGGCCGTCATCGTTTCCCGCCAACGCGAGTGAAAGTCTGCTTCGTGCCGCGTGTTGACGGACTCTGCTCGACAACATAATCTTCCACCCATGAAGGCGACGACGATGACGCTGACCAGAAAACGACGATCCGTTTTCCCGCTTGACTGGTGCAAACGCCAAGGCCTCGAAAGGGGCGGGACACTCAACGTGTTTGAAGTCGGCGACGCGCTGGTGATCGAACCCGTCAAGCCGCTGCCTCCCGAACCGGCCGAGGCGATGTTCTCGCAACCGCCGGCGGGCCGGCACTCGCGGAAAGGCGCCGCAGCCATCGTCGAACGTGCGCTCAACCGGGTGAGACGTGCTCGCCGTCATTGACACCGGCGTCCTTGTTTCGGCCGTTTTTTGGCGGCGCGAACCGCACCAAGTCTTGCGCGTCTGGAAGTGCGGCCTGCTCACGCCGATTGTTTCCCAGCCGATTTTCGACGAATACGAAACAACCCTGGAAGACGTAAAGCGGGAGGAAGGCTTTGCGACAGACCTTTCGCCGTGGCTTGAAGGGTTGAAGGTTGCCGCTGTGTGGGTGATACCTGTGCCGCTTGGCCGGAGCGTCTGCCGCGATCCGAAGGATGACAAGTTCATCGAAGCCGCTCTGGCCGCGGGCGCGCAAACGCTCATTGCCCGCGACCCCGACTTGACGGTTTTGCGCAAGCCATTCGGAATAGAAATCCTGACGCCGCGCGCGTGGTTGGCCCGACTTCCGCGTGCCCAACGGCGGCTGCTGGATTGAGTTGGCGCGGCGTCTCGCCTGCTGAGTCAGCCGCCCCGCCTGACGCAAGACCATTTCAGATTTCGCTCTTGCTCGCGCGGGGCGCGGGAGTTGTTGACCCTGCGAGGCTATCAGGCGAGCATTGAATGCCTGCAATTCTCTTCCGGCGGAAACATTCTGGCCTCGTCGAGTGCTGACGGCATTGTGCGCTTGTGGCGTGCTGAGCCCGAGGCGCGGGGAAAGCTTCACGGGACGATTGGCAGATCGGGCAACGAGAGTGGGGTAGTGAGGAGGCCGGAGGCCATTGGTGTCACTTCCCTGTGCGGACAGCGGAGTTCCCCAAAAACCCTGTGACAAATTCCCGATTCTTCCTCTGTAAGCAGTGAACGGATGGAAGAGGCGTCCTCTTCCCCGGCGTTGAACTCGACACGAACCGCAACGAATTGACTGATTATGAAGACAACGAAAACGATGAGGGCAGACCCGCCCCCGCGCTCCGAACTCGGAGGCCGAAACACGGCCGGAAACCTCCCGCTCCGGCTCCATAACCACGCTGGCCCGCCCCGGGCTTCCCGACCAGCACCCGCATTGGCGGCCACACATTGCCTCGCCGCGCTCGTGGCGCTCTTCAGCGCGGCGCCAGCCTCCGCCCAACCCGGCGTGCCGCCCGAAGTCGCCGCGAATGCCCGCCAATGGCCCTTGCCGCACCGCGACTACGCCGCCCATCGGGCCGTGCTCGACTCGCGCATCTACTCGGGCAACGTCGGCCGGCTCGCAGTGGCCTGGAGCGTGCCCATCACCGGCTCGGAGCCATTTGGCTGGGGCAAGGCGGCGTGCAACCCGGTGATCCTGGGCAACACCGTCTATTTCCAAAACCTGCAGAGCGACGTGCAGGCCATTGACCTGGCGACGGGCACGGTGAAATGGGAACGCAAGTTCAACCGCGGCAACATCGGTCCGAACGGCGTCGCGGTCGGCTGGGGCAAGGTGTTTGGCGCGGTTGGTTTGACTGAGTTCGTGGCGCTTGATTCGCAAACCGGTGAACAACTCTGGTCGTTCAAGCCGCCGCAGGAGACCTGCGGCGAGGGTCTGACCATCCAGCCGCCGCTCTTCAACGACACGGTCTATTTGGGGACGATTCCTGGCTCGGAAGGTTGTCCGAGCTATCCGCCAGGAGTGGGCTGTCGCATCTTCGCGCTGGACCAGGCGACGGGCGCGATCCGCTGGGAATTCGACACCATTGATTCCGAGGATCACTGGGGGAATCCGAGCCAGAACGGCGGGGGCGGCATCTGGTATCCGCCTTCCATTGATGTCGTGCGCGGGCTGGTCTTCGCCGGCACGGGCAATCCGTCCCCGTGGCCCGGCAACAACGGCGCCAGCCGGCCCGGACCCAACCTCTACACCTGTTCGGTCGTGGCCTTGAACGCGAATTCCGGCGCCCTCGAATGGTTCCAGCAGGCCAAGCCGCACGACCTGTTCGACCACGACTTTCAAAACACGCCCGTGCTGGCCACGGCAAAGATCGGCGGCGCAGCCCGTGACGTGGTCATCGGTTCGGGCAAGACCGGCACACTCATCGCGATGGACCGCGCCACCGGCCAACGGCTGTGGAAAACCGCGGTGGGCCGGCACGAGAACGATGAACTGACGGAACTGCCCGCCGGCGGGTTGGCCATCTATCCGGGCGCCTTCGGTGGTATCCTCACCCCCATTGCTTACGCCGATGGTGTCGTCTATGCCCCCGTGATCAATCGGGGAAGTTTTTTCACCCCGACCAGCCGTTCCTGGCTGGGATCGGAAGCGGGCGAGTTTGTGGCGGTGGCGGCGGACACGGGCGAAATCCTCTGGAGCAAACCGTTCACCGCCATGCTGACCGGCGGCGCCACAGTAATCAACGACCTCGTCTTCACCGCGACCGTGAACGGCTTGATCGTGGCCTTCGACCGCCGGACCGGCGACGAACGCTGGCGTTACCAGGCGCCCGGCGGCATCAACGCCTGGCCCGCCGTGGCCAACCACACCATCGTCTGGCCCATCGGCATGGGCCGAGCCCAACTGCTCGCGCTGCGCCTGCCCCCGCCCCCGCCTGCCCAATGGGTCCGCATCCCGACCGATCCGGCCAGCACGCCGCCCGGCCGTAAATCCGCCGCGATGGTCTATGACGAACAGCGCGAAGTCATCCTCATGCATGGTGGACGGGATGGCAGCCGGACTTTTTCGGACACCTGGGAATGGGACGGTGAGAACTGGACGCGCGTTTCCACGAACGGTCCCGGAGTCTTGCTCCACAGCATGGCCTACGACGCCTTCCGCAATGTCACCGTGCTTTACGGTGGAAGATGGGCCCCCGGCGCCCAAACGAACGCCATGAACTCGAACGAACTCTGGGAGTGGAACGGCAACGCGTGGAGCAAGATCGAGAGCGGCGCCGCCGATCCGTTGATCGTGGCCGGGTTGGTTTACGATCCCGAGCGAAGGAAGGTCCTTCGTCACGGCGGCGTCTTCAGCGGCGACGTGACGCACAAGGACCCCGCCACCTACGAATGGGACGGCACGAACTGGACCGCCATCGCGCAGGGTTCCTTCAAACGCGGCGCCCATTCTGTGACCTACGATCCAGTGGCCAGGAAGGTCGTCTCATTCGGAGGCACGAGCGCGGCCCGACCACCGCCATCTGGGCGCGACACGTGGGAATTCGATGGCGCTGAGTGGACGCAAGTCGCGAACACCGGCCCTGCCGGGCGTGTCCTTCAGGGGCTGGCCTACGACTCTTATCGGGGCGTCAGCGTTCTCTTTGGTGGAGAAGAGTATCCTGATCTCTTCTTCGGAGACACGTGGGAGTGGAACGGAGTCGAGTGGATCAAGGCGAATGTTGGGGCCTCCCCGGCGCCCCGTTCAGTCCATGCGATGGCCTACGATTCCAAACGGCGCCGAGTCGTCCTCTTCGGGGGCGGCAACCAGACGACGCCCTACATGAATGACACGTGGGAATACGGCCTGCCGCCGCTGCAACTCACCGTCTCCGCGCGCCAGCCCGACGGGTCGCTGGAAATCCGCTGGACCGGCGAAGCCCCGCCGTACCAGTTGCAAAGCTGCACCAATCTCGGCACGGGCAACTGGCAGAACGAAGGCGCGCCCACGAACGCGTCGAGCGTAACAGTGCAAACCGGCGGCGCGGCGAAGTTTTTCCGCGTCCTGAGCCTGTTTGGAAACACCCCGTGATCGTGAGCCAATGACAGCCCTCGTGTTCCACGGATCCGGCATCGCCCACGCCGGAGCGCGGGTTTCCAACCAGTTGTGTTCGGCAAGCCAAGTGCAGGGTTCACACAGCTCCGTCAGGAGCGGCATCTTTGTAGAATGGCGCCAGAAAACGCGCCCAAGCTCCGTAGGAGCGACATCAGGATGCCGCTCCTACGGAGCTTGGGAAGGGTTGCGCCGGGCGTTGTGGCTACAAAGATGTCGCCCCTCCGGGGCTGTTCAGGCCAGGCCGTCTCGATGCCGAACACAACTGGTTTCAAACCGTGCCGCATTCGCAAGGATCATCGCGGGCCGCGGCACTCAGAAAAGCGTATGCGTTGCGGTTCGACCGCGCGGTCTGCAACTTTCGCCGAGCGATTCCCATGTAGGAATTGATGAGTCGGACATGAACCCTCGCTTTCGAGCAGCCTTTACCTTGATTGAGCTGCTGGTCGTCATCGCCGTCATTGCGCTGCTGGCCGGCCTGCTGTTGCCGGCGCTGGGCCGGGCCAAGGCCCGCGCCCAGAGCATCCAGTGCCTGAACCATCTCCGGCAACTGGGTGTGGCCACGTTGATCTACGCCGATGAAAACCAAGGCCGGGCGCAGGTCCATTTTCCCGGTGAGACGAACCAGACCTGGGGCAGCGTGTTGAGCACGAACCAGCATCTGACGGCCTTCAATCTCTTCGTGTGCCCCGGCTACCCGCCCAAGGTGTTTCAAGATTGGCGGCGCACTTACGGCGTCCGGCTGGACCCTCCCGCCAGCGCCACGAGCGGCCAGTTCGAGGAGTTTCTCCACATGGCCAGCGTGCAAAGACCGTCGGCCTACTTGCACCTGGCGGACACGACCAGCCGGGGGCGCGGCGGTCTCAAGGCAGAACAGTTTTTCTATTTCCGGGTCGTGAGCGAGAAAGAGGTCCATGCCCGCCACGAGGGCAGCGCAAACGGCTTTTTCCTGGACGGCCACGCAGCAAGCAACCGTCGTCAACAACTGGAGCGTCTGGGAATCCACGCGCTGTACGAGCGCGACCTGGTGCCCGGATACTTCTGATTCTCCGGCCGATGAAGAATTCTTCAAGCGCGTTTACGACAGCGCCTGCCGCTGGGGGCGACGTCAGAACGGACCGCGACCGGTCGCCGGTGTACCCGTTTAGCGTAGCGGCGCTCTGGCGAGCGCCGCATTTGTTTCGAGTCGAAAGTTGCCCCCCTCCGGTGGTCCTTCCGATCGCACTACCCATGACCTCAATCAGCGGCGCTCGCCAGAGCGCCGCTACGCTAAACCGATACTCCCCGGTCGCGGTCCGCAGTTTCGTTCACCCGCCCGCAGGTTGCCAACCTGCGATACAGCAGACTGCCAGTCTGCGCTACAGCCGGGCACAACTCGCGCCTTGGCGACGTCTGCTGGCTCTGCTCGGCCTGTGCCTGATCGCAGTGGCGCACGCGGGCCAGGAATCGCTTCGCCTGAGAATCGAACAATCCGCTGAAGCCAACGGGACGGTGTACGTGAGCTTCGCCGCCTCGCCGGGAACGCGGTATCGGTTCCTCGAAAGCCGCGACTTGAAAGTCTGGCAACTCCGCCAAACGGGCGTGGCTTCTGCGGAGCGCGTGAGCTTCTCCCTTCCCATCGAGGATGCGACGTACTCGTTCTTCCGCGTGGAGTCGATCTCCGTTCAAGCGCCGGAACGTATGGTCTGGATCGAGCCCGGCGAGTTCGTGATGGGCAGTCCGCCGGATGAAGTGGGCCGGTTCCTGGACAAGGAAGAACCGCAGACGCGCGTCACCCTCACGCGCGGTTACTGGATCGGCCAGTACGAGGTGACGCAGGCGGAATTCGAGGCGGTGCTGGGCTTCAATCCGAGTCTGTTCGCCGGCGTGTCGGATCGTCCGGTGGAGAAGGTCAGTTGGTTCGACGCGCTGAATTATTGCGCGGTGTTGACCGAGCGGGAACGCCACGCGGGCCGCTTGCCGGAGGGCTTCGCGTATCGGCTGCCCACCGAGGCTGAATGGGCTTACGCGGCGCGCGCGGGCACCACCACCCGCTTCAGTTACGGCGACGATCCGGGTTACGAACGGTTGCGCGACTATGCCTGGTACGGCGGCAACAGCGGGCTGCGACCGCATCCCGTCGGCCAGAAGCTCCCCAATCCCTGGGGCCTGTATGATGTGCACGGCAACGTGTTCGAATGGTGTCTGGACTGGTTTGGCGACTTGCCCGGCGGCTGGGTCATCGATCCTTGGGGCCCTGGCGAAGGCATCGACCGCATCATTCGCGGCGGGTATTGGGACAGCACGCCGGCCATGTCCCGCTCGGCCGTGCGAGTGCATTTTCCGCCAGACACGCGAATCAGCTATCTCGGTTTTCGCATTGTCCTGGCGGAGGTGGAGGGGCCATGAACATGGAAGGCAGGCGCAGGACACGATTCTTCGTGTTGCCGATGACCTGGGAACGCCGGCATCTCTGCCGGCGAATTCCCACATCGTGTGCCACGGACGCTTCAAGCCGGCAGAGATGCCGGCGCTCCCAGGACGAATCCTGTCTTACGTCCGCACAATGCGATGCGGGCCTCTGCCCCGGTGGGGGCACAACATGAATGCAGAAAACGACGAGCAAAGACACATGAAAACGCCAACTCGATATTTGCGCATGACACCTTGGCTGAACGAACGGATCCGAGTCGTTGGCCGAGGGATCAGGACGCTCAGTGGAAGTCCTCAACTGCGGCTGCTCTTCCTGGCGATCTTGCTTGCGCCTGCTCTGGGCGCAGTAAAACCGGCGCCCAGAGCGGGAGCCGATCTGCTGGAGCGGATCGGCTCGTGGCCGGGTTTCACACGCGGGCCGGTCTCGGACGTGGCCGTCGCCGACAACTACGCCTACGTCGCCATCGGGGAAGGCGGCCTGATTATCCTGGACATGACAGAGCCCGCCAACCCGGTGCGCGTGGGGGAGTACTTGACGCGTGGCTACACCGGCCAGGTGCGCGTGGTAGGCCCACGCGGGTATCTAGTAGTAGACTGGTTCAACCTGGTCATCCTGGACGTGAGTGATCCGACCCGCCCCAGACTCCTCGGCAGCCACAGGACCGGCACCTGGATTGAAAGCCTGCAGGTGGATGGCGAGCGGGTCTATCTCGGCAACGGCGGATTGTGTCATTGCCAACGGGCCTTTTTCATCCTGGACGTCTCCAACCCGGCCCGGCCTGTGACGCTCAGCGTGGATTGGGAACGCGGCGCGGGCCGCATTGCGGTCGCGGGCGAGCACGCGTATGTCGCTTCATGGAGGCAGAATCTGCGTGTTCTGGATGTCAGCCAACCGGCTTGGCCGACGGTCCTGGCAGAATTGGAAACGGCTGAGCCCGTGCAAGGAATGCAAGCGGTGGGCGACCGGCTCTACATGGTGGCGGGCAACTGGGGGGAGCGCCATGAGTTGCGGATCTACGATACGGGTGACCCGACCGCGCCCCAACTCTTGGGCGCGCTCGAATTCGACCGCGAGGCGCTGGACTTCGAAGTCGTGGGGAATTACGCCTACGTGACCATGGGGGACGCCGGCTTGGTCGCGGTCGATGTCAGCGATCCCACCGCGCCTGTGCTCGCGGGAAATTGGGACGCGCCGACTTGGCTGGGGCGGATCGAGATCGCCGGCGATTGCGCTTATGGGGTCGGCGGTGCAGGCCTGCAAGTGATTGACATCCGCGATCCCGGCCGGATAGCGCGCGTGGCGGAGTTCGATACCGGCGTCACGGCAGGTGCGCTCCGGCTGTCGGATGACAGGGCTTACCTGTTGAGCTCGGGCAGGCGGATTGAGGTTGTGGATGTGAGTAATCCAATCGAGCCGCTCTTGCTGACGGCTTATGATTCAGCACGATGGGTTCAGTCCTTGGACGTAGCCGGTGACCTCGCCTACCTGGGATGGACCCATGCCAACGAAACGGGGTTTGAAATCGTCGATTTTCGCGACCCGCTTCGGCAGGCGCGACTGAGCGACACCACGAACACTCCGCCCGGCGGGCGGTCATCGGGCATCCGTGTTCGGGTCGATGGCCATTACGCTTACGTGACCACTGCGGATGACGAGAACCCGAACCCAACGCAGCCGAAGTGGCGCCCGCGCCTGCGGATTTTCGACGTGAGCGATCCGGCCGAGCCCGTTGTGGTGAGCCAAACCGATATCGGGGAATATGTCGCCGCGTTGGAAGTGTTGAACGATCGCGCTTACCTCCTGTTTGATTCGAAGCTGGCAGTATTCGATGTGCGCGATCCGAAAGCCCCGACCCAACTCTCCTCGGTTCGGTTGCCCTATTGGGGAACCGACGGCCTGTGCGTCTCGGAGGATCATGCCTACACCGGAGGCTGGGGAGGGGTTGCAATTGTGGATCTGCGCCAGCCAGGCACCCCCGTGGTCAGGGGCCAATACGACACCCTCGACCGAGTCAGCGATCTCAGTGTCAACGGGCATTACGTCTATGCTGCGGAAGGGTGGGAAGGCGTCGAAGTCTTCGACGTGAGTAATGCGGCGCAGCCGTTGTCCATTGGCCATTCGAGCACTCTGGGCAAGGCGGTTGGAATCGAGGTGGCAGGCGATTACGCCTACGTGGCGGAAAGCGGAGGTGGACTGGGGATCTTCGGCCTCGCGCGGGAGAACGTCACCTTAGTCGAGCAGCCTGGCGATCTCACGGTTGCCGCCGGAGACACGGCGACGTTCACCGTGCGCGCCTACGGGGAGGGGCCGCTGAGGTATCAGTGGTACCCTGGCGAGAGCGGCGATCGGTCGCGGCCCGTTGCGGGCGCCAATTCGCCCACGTTCACCACGCCGCCGCTGACGGCCGCGGCTGCCTACTGGGTGCAGGTCAGAGCCGCGACGGGAAGGAGCGATAGTCGAACCGCGCGAGTGGCGATCGTGCCGCCGATGTCCGTGGAGTTGTTGAGCCTGTGGCCGGGCGAGGCGCGTGGGCCATCAACCGCCGGCTTCGCCGTTGATGTGGCGGTTTCCGGCCAACACGCCTTTCTGGCGGACGGCGAGGGCGGACTGCGGATTATCGACGTCGGCGATCCAGCGCAGCCGAAGTCAGTGGGAGTTCACGGTCGCAATGTTCGTGGCGTAGCCGTCAGCGGCCAGTTCGTTTATCTGGTGGCGGACACTCTCCAGATCCTGGACGCGGGCGATCGCACTCGCCCGCGCCAAATAGCAAATCTTGGGGAGTGGGACCTTCAGGACATCTTTCCAGCGGGTGAGTTCGCGTACTTCTTGACCTGGGGCTTAAAGGCGCTCGACATGCGGAATCCGGCACAGCCGCAGATCCTCGCGTCAGATGCTTCCCCTGGCTGGGGTCAAGCAGGCATGGCCTTCGTCGGGCGCTACGCCGGTCTGGGAGTTGGGGAGTGGGGTGAACAGAACTGGGGCAGTCTGCAGATTCTCGATCTGAGCGTGCCCGGCGAACCGCGCTGGGTCGGAGCATACTACTCCGATGCGCCCGTCTTGGACGTGGCGTGGCAGGGCAACGTCGCCTGCCTCACGCTGGGACCGAGACTCCCGGGTCTCGACGTAGTGGACATGACCGACGTCCAGCGGCCCGTCCGAATGGCCAGAGTGTTCCTTCCGCTCGCGAACCGTGTTGCGCTGATGGGGAGTTACGCCTGCGTGACCGGTGAGGGCCTGCAGGTCTTTGACCTCGGCGATCCACACAATCCGGTCCGGGTCGGTTCTCACCGGTTTGCCTCCGAACCCGGCTCGGAATTCTTCTCGGAGACGCGCGGCCTGCAAGTGGTCGGCAACCTCGCGTATGTCGCGGCCGGTGAGGACGGCCTGGCGATCTATCGCCTGACGCCGCCATTGCGACTGAACCCGGTGGTGTTGGAGGGCAACGCACTCCGCCTGTCCTGGCTGGGCGGGCCGGGCATCCGGCTCCAACGGACCGCGAGCCTGTTGCCGCCGGAGTGGCAGGACGTGCCCGACTCCGAAGGAGTCAGCAGCCTCGAACTGTCATTGACGAATCGGCAAGCGTTCTTCCGATTGGTGGGGCAGTGAAAGGCGCGTGCGGATTCCGCAGCCGCGGCCCTGAAGCGGCGTTTTTCGTCCCGCCGACACCGGCCGGCGCTTCTCAACCGCTGGGCGCGGTGAATGCCGAAGCCCGCCACCAACCGCGTGGACAATCCTTGATGCGGTCGCATCATTTATTGTCCACGGTCACCTGGCACCGACCACTGCGTCGAGCGCGACGGTGCAGACCGGCGGCGAAAAGAAGTTCTTTCGCGTCGTGAACCTGTTTGGCAACGCGCCGTGACTGCGGTAGGTTGTGCCGAGCTGCTCCATGAAAGCGATCCGAGCCTTCACGCTCATCGAACTGCTGGTGGTCATCGCCATCATCGCGATCCTGGCGAGCCTGTTGTTGCCCGCACTCGGCCGCGCCAGGGGCAAGGCGCAGGCGACCCAGTGCCTCGGCAATTTCAGACAACTGAACCTCGTGTGGAGAATCTACATCGACGATCACGATGGTCGTCTGCCGCCCAACCATTCCGATCGCGTGCAACGGGGCGTGAACCGCGATACGGAACGCTCGGACGAGTCCTGGGTGCTGGGCAACGCCTACACGGACGGAACAGACGCGGGCATCCGGCAAGGGCTCCTCTTCGATTACACTCGATCCCCGCGCATTTACAAATGCCCGGCGGACAAATCGACGGTCCGGGATAAGGGCAAAACGCCGCGGCACCGGAGCGTCACGATGAGCGTGACTATGAACTTCGAGCCGAATCCGTTGCGCAACGACTTGGATGGCTACGACAAGTGCTGGCGCAAGGAATCGGAGATCACGCTGCCGTCCCCGAGCGGAGCCTTTTTGTTTGTCGATACGCACGAGCACTCGATTTCAATTTCCGCGTTCACGCTGAAAGTTCCCGGCTACCCCGCATACCCGAGCCCACCTCTGTGGACATGGATTGAATTTCCCGCCGCGCGCCACAACAAAGGGGCGACGGTCAGCTTCGCGGATGGCCACACCGAAACCTGGCAGTGGCGTGAACCGAACACACTGAACATCGCCCGGGAGAAACCGTGGATCTTGCTGAGAGATGCGGTGAAACCCTACGACGACGACCTGGCTCGCTTCATCAAAGCGGCGCGCCCCCTCAACGAAGCGGAGTATCGGCGCATGTTTGGTGACTGAATTCGACGGGGGAAGATAGCTCGCCGCCCACCGTTGGCCGGCCGGGACAATCAATGCGAGGCCGGGCGCTCGGCTCTCATCCACTGCCGTTGCTCGTCGTTTTCGCCCATCGGTTGGCCGTCGCTCTCGGGAAAATGAATCAGCGGCGGCGGAGGCGGCTCGGCCAGCGCTTGCTCCAGCGTCATCATGAAGCAAAACGTCAATACGTGCCAACCCACTCAAGACCGCGCAAGGCAATTTGACAGGGCTTTCCATGACCGGGACGTACGCTCGCCGGGATGGTATGGGAGTGGGCCCTCTAAGAAACTCTGTGACACGCGAGGGTGCGGCCATCGGGCGCGACTTCGGCGGGGGAGAGGACGCCGGAGAATGGCGAGTTCTGGCGTTGGCTCTCTTGGGTTTCGGATAGCACTACAGCGACACTTCCTGAATCGTAGCAGCGAACGTGAGTTCGCTCACTTCAATCTGCCGAGGAAGTTAGAGGGAACTCACGTTAGAAGGCCGGTTGGGTGGCCGAGCATGTCTGCGCCGAGGTGCCGCACCGGCAATTCGTGTTCACGATCCCGAAGCGGCTGCGCATCTATTTCCGTTTCGAGCGCCGGCTCCTGGGCGACCTGTGCCG
>VHCO01000196.1 GCA_016871715.1 Verrucomicrobiota bacterium | reverse complement strand
AACCGACGCGGTCGCCCGGGGCGTTCCCCCTCCCGCAAACCGCTGAATCCTCTGACTTCAAATCGCCGCACCCACCGTTCGACTGTAGTTGGGTGCTGTCCCAACCAGTCGGCCACTTGGTAACAGCTAATACCCTGCGCGGCCAGCAGCACACCGTGGAGACGGTGGTCGTAGCGCGACTCCTCGGAGCGGGCAATCTCGTCTTGCAGGGCAAGGATCATGGTGGGCGCGTCCGCAATCTGTAGGCGTCTGATGCAACACAGCGAAGCATATTTGGCATAGCCACGCAACTACAATATGCTGCATTACTTAAGACGCTCTGTATAGTGCGTCGCTGGTGGCTCTGAGCCTGCTGACCCTCCTGGGTCGGCCGGCCTCGGTGGCTTCCGAAGGGGGCGGCAACCGATCCCAGTTTGGCGGACCCAAGGGACTGGGCATCAGCGCGGCGAAAGGACTGCCTGTCACCTGGAACTCGGAGGAGAACCTCGTCTGGAAGGCGGATCTGCCCTGCGCGGCCCGGTATCAAGGCGAACTGACGCGGTAGAACCGGTGCGCATGGTTCAGGGCGCCGACATCGGCAAAGACAAAGCGCCCTGTTTGTACCTGAGTGGGGGATCCCAGGACTTGCCAGTCGCCCAGGTCGGTTGAGGCCCACACGCGGTAAGTGAGGTTGGCCGCACCCGCAAAAGTCAACACGGCGATGCCATTCGCCATGCTGAGCTGCAGCACCGGACCCAGCACCGCGCCAAAGCGCAGGTTGTCCAACCTCCCAAAGACGCCGAGGTCCGGCGGCACATACGCCACCGCCCAGGCGATGTCGGTAGCCCCTCTCGAGATGATCATCGTTTCCGCGTGGCCAGCGGCCTGTGGAGCGGTCGTGTAGGAAGCCACCAACTGACCCGCGGCGTTGTAACCGTCCAGCCGCCCGGTTTCTTTGGCAAAATACTGCCCGCCAGCAAAATCGATTGTCACCAACGACACCGGCAACGCGAACTCCAGGCGCAGCCGCCGGTCGCTGTTCCAGAAGGGCACGTTGGCGTGCGCAAACACTTTGGTGCCGGTGGTGGCGAAATCCAGCAGATCGCCAATGGCCGTGACCTCGAAAGCTACCGGCGGGATCGGCAAATTGTCCGCGCCCGCGGTGGTCAAGTGCACGGCAGGGAGGATACGATCCAGCACGGTGCCGTCGGCATAGTCGTCCGGTTCGATGATGTAGGTTTGCGCCCCCGCTCCAAAAACCAGCCCCCACGCCAGGGTGCTCAGCACGAGCAGGCGCGTGCGGGAGAGTCGTCGGCTCGGCCTCGGGTCAACGAAAGCGAGTTGATGCATCGGCACGTTCTTGTACTGCCGTGCCGGTCTTTCGTCCATGAAACATTCTCTTCTCTGCCGTGGCCGAGGAGTGACGGCGTGTGCCGACAGCTCGTCGTGGGCCGCGGTAGCCAGGAAACGGCGGATCTCCGGGGCGTCGCAGCGCCAACGACGCAACGTCGACGGGCGCAGCCCCAAGCTCTCCTCGCCCAACTCAAGCAGGACGACCATCCCTCGCAAGCTCGCCCAACGCCGCCAACAACGCCTCGCGCGATTCCAGGTGGGCCAGGCCCCCGGTGTCGCGCAGCAGGCCGTAACCCGCGCCGTAGGCGGGGCCGTTGACGACGCACGCGTCCGTGCGACAGGCGCGGAGCTGCTCCTGGGCACGCGCTATGGCCTGCGCCCGATCGGCGTCCACTTCGTATTTCCAGCCCACAATCGCCGCGCGCGCAAACCAGTCGCGCATCGCAGCCAGAATCTTCGGCGTCGGCACCAACTCGGCCAGCAGTGCGCCCTGTGCGCTGGGCAGTTTCCCCGCCGTCACCGCCTGCAGTTCGCCCGCAGCCTGGCGGACGTACACCTGGCCAAAGGCGAAGTCGCCTACGGCGGCGGCGTGGAACACCGCTTGAACGGAGGCGCCAGCCAAGCCGGCCAGGCGGGCGCGCAAGTCGGCTGCGGTCCCGAAGCGTTGGGTGCTTTGGGCGCGCGACTCCCCGCGCCACGTGGCCAATTCACCCAGTAGCAGGGTGACCTGGTGACCCTGGCCAACCAGGTAGTTCGTCAGTTCGATCCCAAGTCGCCCGGTCGAGAAGTTGGTCAGGCGCCGAACCTGATCCAACGGTTCGTAGGTCGGCCCGGCGGTGATCACGCAGTTCATGAGCTGTCACGCTACGCGCCGGTGCACCGCTCTGTCCACACTGCCCTGGGCCAAGGCGAGCAGGTGCGGCCGGGTTGATTCAATAAGACAGGAAAAAAGAACTTGACGCCGACACGTCGTAACCCGTTGATTTGAAAATACCTTGCTGACAGTGCAATGCAATATGACCGGTTTATCATAGTTGACAAACCGTTCAGCCAGCCCGGTCACCCCCATCGCAACACAACACCCGCACTCGCACGCCCGCACCTCTGCCCTGACCTGCCCTGCTGAGAATGCCGGCGGTACGGCGGGGCGGTAATGGTAGGGGTGTACCGCCGACTTCTGGGGCGATGGTCCGGAACCTGCCAAAAGGAGTCGAATAGGCTCGCCAGGGAGCAGCCGCTGGGTTAGCTACCTTCTCCGCAGCCCGTTATGAAGCCCGGGCGTACCCGGACACCAGGAGCTCTATGGTTATGCGATATCGATCCATCGACGGCTTGATTGGCCTGGCCGCGATTATCTCGAGTCTGCTGGGCGCACCGGCGGTAGCGAGCGACGCAGCCCGCCCCCCCAACGCGGCCTACGGCAAGATCGAGCTGCTGCGAGATCGTTGGGGTGTCCCGCACATCTTCTCCGACACGGATGCAGGCGCGATCTACGGCCTCGGCTACGCCACCGCCGAGGATCGCCCCTTCCAGATTCATTACCAGTTGCGCATCGTCCAGGGCCGATTGGCCGAGGTGGTGGGGGAGCGTCCTTCGGCCCGGCGAGGCGAGACCGCGGTGGACCACGACCGCAAGATGCGCACCTTCGGTTTCTACCGGGCGGCCCAACAGCTTGTCGGCAAACTGGACCCGGACACGCGAGCCCTGCTCGAGGCCTACTGCGAGGGCGTCAATGATGGCATGGCCAGCTTAGGCGAGTCGCGCGATCCCCTCTTCGGCCGGCTGGGACTCGAGCCCGAGCCGTGGACCCCGGCCGATTGCATCGCGAGTTGGTGGCACCTGGGCCAGTTCTTCGCCACCGACGGCACCCGCGAGTTGATGCGCTACCGCAACCTCGACCAACCCGAGTCCGGCGCCCGCACCCCGCCAGGGCGCCAGGCGGCGCGCCTCGCTCCCCCGCAGCCCACGGCGGCGTGGGTGGACGACGCCGCGGCAGTCGTGCGGCGAGCCGACATCGCCGATGAATGGCTTAGTCGCGTCGAGGCCTTCATGCGCGATCATGGGCTGCTGAATGCGGCACCTGCCGACCGTGGCGAGCCTAACCCCAAGTTCAGTCATGCCTGGGTGGTCGGCGGCCGCAAGACGACCACCGGTTCTGCCGTGCTGGTCAGCGATCCCCAGACGCCCGTCCGCAACCCCTCGATCTGGCTCGAGTTCCATGTCAGCGGCCGCACCTTCAACGCGCGCGGCGTAGGCGTGCCGGGCAACCCGGGATTGCTCATCGGGTGGACGGAGCACTTTGCCTGGGGCGCCACGGCCCTGGGCGCGGACCAGGCGGACCTCTTCCGCCTCCATACCGACGCGGACCATCCGAATCAGTATCGGTTGGACGGCGCGTGGCGGGACATGGAAGTCGTTCGCGAGACGATCAAGGTCAACGGGGCTGCGCCGGTCGAGCTGACCGTGCGCCAGACCCGGTTCGGCCCGCTGATCACGCCGTTCGCGTTCGCTACTCGCACCGATCCGGAAGTGGCCCTCAAGCGCGTGCCCGTCTGTCAAACTGATCGCGAGACCATCCAGGGCACCCTCGGGATGATCCGGGCCAAAGATCTCGGCAGTTTTACCCGCGCGATTTCACAGTGGCAGTTCCCCTCGCTGAACTTGGTCTTCGGCAGCCGCGACGGCACGATCGGTTACTGGCTGTTGGCGGCCATCCCCGTTCGCTCCCGGCTCGATGCACACCAAGGCTCCGCCGCCGTGGACGGCTCGCGCTCCGAGCTCGATTGGCAGGGGTACGTCCCGCACGACCTGTTGCCGCACGTGATCAATCCGGCCCAGGGCTGGATCGCCAGCGGTAACCACCGCGCCGTCGGTTCGTTCTACCCGCCCGTCCTGGGTCTGAGCACCGGCAGCGCCGGTCATACCGTCCGCTCCTGGCGCCTGTACGAACGCTTGGCCGCCCGTGCCCGCTTCGCGCCTCAGGACGTCCTCGAGGTCCACTTCGATACCGTCAATCCCGCCCGACGCGATATCGTCCGCGCCGGCTTTCACCTGCGCGACACCCTCGGACGCACCCTCACCCCGGACGCGCGGCAAGCCCTCGAGCACCTCAAAGCCTGGCACGAACAGGGCGCTCGATCCGACTTGACCGTGTCCGGTGCCGAGTTGGCCACCGAAGTGAGCACCTTCTTCCGCTTCATGAATACGCCTTTGGCCGGCAAGTACGGCGGAGGCGAGACTGGTCTGGCCCGGTTCCTGCATGGCCTCGCCGAGCGACTTGCCGCCGACCCAAAGGCCGACCTGGATCGCGACGAGGAGGACTTCGTGGACCAAGCGCTGGCCGGTGCCTGGCAAGCCGCCCAGCAACGGTACGGAGCCGACCCAGCGCGTTGGAATGCGCGCGCGCGTGCCCAAGTTCAACAGCGCCGCCTCGGTCGCTTCGAGACGTTGGACGGCTTCGGTTCCCTGGATGCCGCCCATGACCTCTTGACCCCGGCGCTGGCCTGTGTCGACGGCGGCACGATCCAATCCCAGGGTGCCCAGTCCTATACCCACTATGTCCCGCTGCACGACGTGGATTCGGCCCTAAGCCTGTTGCCTCCTGGCCAGTCCGAAACCCTCGGCGCCGCCTCCCGCACGAGCAACTTGGAGCTCTGGGCGCAAGGCGAATTGCATCCGGCCCCCCTGTCGCGCGCCGCCGTGAACGAGATTGCCGCCCACACCAAAACACTCTCCCGACCTTAGCCTCGGGCGGTCCAGGTTCCTCGGGCGCCGCTACCGCGCCTCAGCCCAAACGCGCCGCGCCCTCGAGCGCGACGCCCCCATGGTCCAGGGCTTCCTCTACCTCCTCCGCCTCCTCCCCACGGCCTGAACTGCTAAACTGCAGCTCGAGCATTTGGCGCTTCCACCGCCCTGGCCGGCTGTGCTATGAATCGCCATCTCGGCGCGTTTCCGCGCGCCCCGGGCAACACTCAATCCCAAGGCATTCTACCATGAAAACAAGCTTGTTTACTCCTCATCGAGAGTCGTGGGCCACTGCCGCACGGATCCTGGGCGCAATCCTGGTTGGTTCACACGTCCTGTTGCCGTCTCACAGCTTGCGCGCAGGACCGCCTCCAGATCTCAACAGCGGGTTCAACACCGGCGCCGAAGGGTGGCGCGCCAGCGATCCGAGCGCCGCGCTGACCTGGGAGCCCGCCGGCGGCACTCCGAACGGGTACCTGGCTGGCACCCGCGCCGGGGCGACGGCGGCTTGGTACTTCGTCTCGCCCGTGTCTTGGTCGGGCGATTGGTCCGGTTACAGGGTGCTCAAGTTCGACTTCGCGATCCCGAGCCGGCATTATCCGGAGGCGGGCCAAGCGGGCATCGCGGTGGTGGTGGGGGCCAACGGCCAGGAAATGAGCTGGACGGCCTCGACCCCCCTGTGGACCTGGACGCATTACGAGGTCAGCCTGACGCCGGCAGCCTTTGGCGTCGGCTCGGCAACCTTCGCCTCCATCATGGCCCAGGTGCGCGAAGTCCGCATTCTGGCCGAGTACACCCTCGGCACGGAGATCGTCGGGCTCGACAACGTGCTGCTGACGGCCGCACCCCCAGAAGCGCACCAGACGGACTTGGTTTGCCGGTTCACGGATAGCACCATCCAGGGTTGGCGGCCCGTGGACGACGTGACGCTGACGGCCGTCGACATGGGCCACCCCAGCTTCGCACTCAAGGCGGACGATTGGATGGACGGGCGGTTGTACAAGGTGGCCATGCCCTTGAGCTGGGCCGGCGACTGGCGCCAGTACCGCCAACTGAGCTTCGATATGCAGTGGAACTCAGGGAAACCACCGCCCGAGACCGTCGAGTTGGTCCGCATCTTCGGCGCCAACGGCCGTTGGCTAAGCTGGTCCAGTACTCTAGCCAACGGCGTCTGGACCCGCCGCGTGCTCCCGCTCACCCCAGAGACCTTCGGCGTGAGCGCCGCGGATTTCGACGCCACCCTGGCACACGTGAGCGACATGTGGATCATCGGCGAGTTCGGCGAAGGCGACGACATCACCTACCTGGACAACATCGTCCTGACGACCACCCCCGCTGGGCCGGCGCGCCGCACCCAAGACCTGGTCGCCCGCTTCGACGCTGGAACCGAGGGTTGGCACGTCTACGACAATGGCGAGATGAGCTGGCAGGAGACCGGGGGCGTCTCGGGCGGTGGACTGCAATCGGTGGACGTCGGCGCCGGCACGGCCCGGTTCCAGTCGCCCGATGAGTGGATGGGCGATTGGCGCGAGTTCAAGCTGCTGCGGTTCATGCTCCGCCCGCAGGTCAAGGAGCGCGCTGCGCTCGATCCGGAGGTGTCGATCGTCACCTGGGACGGCACCGGCCTCAACCTGACGCTTCCGAAGGCGTACGGCTCCTGGACGCCTTACACGGTCGATCTCACGCCCGAGACGTTCGGAGTCGCCCCGGCCGAGTTCGAGGCGGTCCTGCAGGACGTGGCTTGCTTGTGGATCCAGTCGGATCTCGTCGTCGGGACCGGCGCCAACGACACGACACTGCTCGACAACGTGGCGCTCTTGACCCAGACCGGGGTGGGCATACCGCCCGATCGCTGGTCGGATTTCGAGCCTGGCGAGCAAGGCTGGCGCACCGGCGCGTGGGAGACGACGGACGAAGATTGGTCCTTCCGCAGTCTCTCGACCCATGTGGCCGAAGGCGGCAATCCCGGCGGTTACGTCGAGAACACCGACACGGGGGCGTGGACCTACTGGTTCTCGCCGGAAGCTTGGGCGGGCGACTGGCGTGGGCATCAGTCGGTCTCCTTCGATTTTAAGATCATCACCGGCACCCGCGTGTTCGGGACGCGTATGGTCTCGATCTGCTCCCCTTACGCCAGCCTTCACGCCGACCTCCCCACGCCGCCGGTGCCGGGCGAATGGCTGCACTACGAGTTTACCCTCAGTCCAGCCACCTTCGGCGTCTCGATCGAGGAGTTCGACCGTGTCATGCGCGACGTCGCCTTCGTGGGTGTCCGCAGCGAGTGGATCGAGGGCGGTGAGCGCGAAGGTCTGGACAACTTCCGCCTCTCGAAGGCGCCGGATGCCTACTGGATCTGGATCAGCGGTTACTTCACCGGGCCCGACTTGCAGGATGAAGATCTAGCCGGGAAATTGGCCAACCCGGACGGCGACGGCGCTGACAACTGCCACGAGTTCATCGCCGGGACCGACCCTACCGACGGGCTGGTCCACCTGCGCATCGACCGCATCACGGTCGTCAACGGTACCCGCCGCCTCCAGTTCAAGACCTACACTGGCCGCCGCTACAGCGTCGAGAGCGCCCCCAGGCTCACGCCGCCCATCGGATGGAGCGCCATCGCCGAAGACTTGCCCGGCACCGGCTCGGTCATGAGCGTCCCAGACGACGAGACCGGCCAGCGCGGCTTTTACCGGCTGCGGGCGCGCTGGGCCGAGTAGGGCCCTCGCACTCCCATACGGATTGTCGACAGGTTAGATTGGGGGCGCGGCCCCTCGCCCTCGGCGCCGTGGCCGCGACACCCGATCGATCAGTCGCACAGCGAACTCCTTCACCCACTCGCCCGCGGCAAACTCGAGCGTCAGATCCAACGGCTCGAACTCCACTACGGGCTTCGCCCCCAAGCCCACGGTCAACAGCCGCACCGAGCCCGGTTCAGCGGCGTCCCCGCGACGGATGACGCGCCCGGTATGGGCACCCGCGCTTTCAGCCAGGCGGTTGGTCGCCAACAACAACTCCACCGCCGGAGGCTGACCCGCGAGCTCAGCCCCGATTCGGACCAGGAACGCCTGATCGAGATCGCCCAGCCCAGCGAAATCGCCCCCCACCAGCCAGCCGCCCCCCGGCAACGCCATGACCGCGCGGACTTCCGTCGGGACCTCATTGGTCCAACCCGCGCCGATCTCGAGCCGATGCCGAGCCGGTGTCGAAGCTGTAATCCATGCTCCCATCCTGATGGAGCCGGGCTAGTACGCGCCCGGGCAACCCACCGATCTCGGTCGACGCGCCGCCGATGAGGAGCTTGCCATCCGCAAGTGCGACCATTGCGCGAACCGCTGGCAGCGCCGTGGGAGCCGCGCGGATCCCCCGCGGACTGGCCCAGATCGACCGCCAGGCTGCCGTTGGCGCTTAATCGCACCAACACAGCCGTCAGGCTCTCGACCCACGGGCCACCGCTCACACCGGCCGCCACGATGCCCCCGTCACGCTCGAGCGCCAATCCGCTCGCATAACCCGGCCAGTTTAATGGCGGGACGAAACGCGAGTCGCAGCGGCCGTCCATAAGCACGCGCACCATCCCGAAGTTCAAATCGGACATCCCCACTAACACGGCTTCCTCCGACAGCGGTAACATGGCCGTGCCGCTCACCCCGCGCCGGAAACCAGGCGCGAAGTCGCGATCCAGCTCTCCCTCGGGCTTCACCCGAACGATCGCTCGCGGCGGAAGCGACGCCTCTCCCGCTAGCCGGAACGACCCGGCGAGCCACAGCGAACCATCCGCCAGCGGGTGGAGGGCCTCGACGCTGGCCGACAGGACCGCGCCCGCGGGACTGCCCAATCCGGCAAACCGCGCGACGTCATCAATATTCCAGTAAATTAATTGTTGACACGACGTCACCTCCGCGCGTAACCTCCGTCCCGTTGCCTATGAGAAGCACGCGGATCAAAGTCAAAGGGCGCACCGCCGTTTACCACTGCGTCTCCCGCATCGTCGGCGCCCAACGCCTCCTCGATGACCTCGGCAAAGAAACCTTGGTCCGGCTCCTCCGCCGCCTGGCCACCTTCTGCGGCCTCGAGGTCGTCACCTACTGTATCATGTCCAATCACTTCCATGTCCTGGTTAGGGTCCCGGCCGAGCAGAACCCGACCGACGAGGAGTTGATCGAGCGGATGGAGGCGCTCTACGGCAAAGGCAAGCAGGCTGGGCTAGTGGCCCTGGCCCGGGAGGGGCTGAAGGAGCGGGGTCGAGTGGACCCGGACCTGCGGCAGCGGATGTTGGCGCGGATGGGGGATGTGTCGGAGTTCATGAAGGAGTTCAAACAGCGGTTCAGCAAGTGGTACAACATCCGGCATCAGCGGTTTGGGACGTTGTGGGCGGAACGGTTTCGGAGCGTGCTGGTCGAGGATCGGTCGCGGGTGCTGGAGACGGTGTCGGCGTACATCGACTTGAACCCTGTGAGGGCGGGATTGGTGGAGGATCCGAAGGATTACCGGCACTGCGGGTACGCAGCGGCGGTGGCTGGGGATGCGACGGCGCGGGCGGGTTTGTTGAGTTTGTACACGGGCGGGAGTGAGGGGGCGTCTCGGGGCGGGAGTGCGGCAGCAGGGGCGGCCAAGGCGGTGGGGGCAGCAGGGGAAGAGGCAGGGGCAGGGACAGGGACCCGCGGGCAAGATGCCCGCGCTCGATTCTTGGCCGGCGCGCAGGCTGCAGCGGGGTCCGAGGAACAGCGGAAGGGAAGGGTGCATGAGTGGAAGGAGGTTGGGGCGGAGTATCGGCAGCGGTTGTTTGTGCGTGGGGGGGTGTCTGGGAGCAGCCAGAAGAAGGAGTTGAGTCGGGAGCAGATCATGCGTGTGCTGCGAAAGGGCGGGGAGTTGAGCATGGGCGAGGTGCTGCGACTGCGGATACGGCACCTGACGGACGGGGTGGTGTTGGGGTCGAAGGGGTTTGTAGATGAGGTGTGGTTGGCGCATCGGGAGCGGTTTGGGTCGAAGCGTCGGAGCGGGGCACGACCGATTCGGGGCGGGGGGGCGCCGCTGGCAGGGTTGAGTGCCTTACGGGACTTGCGGGTGGAAGCGATTTCGTGAGCAGGGCAGCCTGCCCCGGCGGGACATGTGGAGCACGACTTCGAGGGCTCATGGGGAGCTTCCACCCGCTTTGGCGTGCGCATCGGGGCCATGAGCCTGCAGCGCCGGTTTTCCAGCCGGCGTGGGGCCGACTTGAAAGTCGGCGGTACGGGGGGGGCATGGGGGGCGGACAGCATCCCACGGGCTGAAGAGTGGGGGGCCAACGGGCAACACGGCGCTTTTGTGTTCGCAACTCACGCCCGACAGGTCGGAGTCTAGGTCGGAGTCTGAAGCAACGCCGAAAGGCCATCATCGGGGCGAGCGTCATCGGGGAGAGTGCCCCCTTGCTGCACCCCACTGGTCGCAGTACGATGCGGGCGGGTTGCGCGCCCGCGTCGAGGGTCTACGCAGGCGGGAACCCAGTTGATAGCTTTATTCCTTATGAGTATACCGACTGTAAGTCCGGCTGAAATCCAAGCTGCTCAAGCGCAGTTGGACGCCCACGTGCGCGCCATGGTCGCGTGGCATTTTGCGCCTGAGACGGGGTGCCCTTTCTGGCTCGAGTGGGCGCAACGGGCTGGTTGGGACCCGCGCCGCGAGGTGGAGGGTTTTGACGATCTCGTCGCCCGATTTCCGCATTTCCAGGACGAGTGGCTACGGGATTTGCAGCCGGAGGTATGGGTACCGGCGGCGTTCAAAGACAAACCGTACAACATCTTCGAGACCGGCGGCACGACGGGCATGCCCAAACAGCGCATCGGGTGGAACGACTACAAAGTGGACTACGAGGAATTCAGCGGCAAGGTCAGTGATGCACACTTTCCGCGGGGAGCAGCCTGGTTGATGGTGGGCCCGACCGGTCCGCGTCGGTTGCGGCTAGCGATCGAGCACTTGGCGAATTTCCGGGGCAGCCCATGCTACTTTGTGGATCTGGACCCACGCTGGGTGAAGAAGGTGCTGGCGGAGAAGAAGGCGGACCAGGCGCGGGCCTATATGGACCACGTGGTGGACCAGGGGGCAACGCTGCTCAAGCACCGGCGGATTGCTGGGCTGTTCACCACGCCCAAACTGCTCGAAGCCCTGGCCGAAAAGGTGAACTTGTTCGAGGCGGGCATCCGCGGCGTGTTCTGTGGCGGGACGACCATGGCTCCGCAATACGTCCGTTACATCGTCGAGGAAGTCCTGGAAGGCAAGATCGGTTTCTACCCCACCTACGGGAACACGCTGATGGGCCTGGCTGCGAGTGTCCCGTTGCTGTCCGAAGACAAGTTCTCCGTCACTTACTTCGCCCCACAGCCGCGGGCGGTCCTGCGCGTGGTCGATCCTGGCCAGACCGACACGTTGAAGAGCTACGGGGAATGGGGCCGGGTCGAACTCACCACGCTGACGAAGGAGTTCTTCATGCCGCGCTTTCTCGAGCGGGACGAAGCCCTCCGTCGCCCGCCCCGCCCGCCTTACGCTTGGGATGGCGTGGCCGAGGTCCGTCCGTTTGGGGCGATGGAGAAACAGATCGTCGAAGGGGTGTACTGAGCTAGGGAGAGGAGGTCGTCGGTCTCGAGGACGCGGTCGATCAAGGCCCAGCTTGGATGGGGTTGGCGGTGGACGGCTCTACCCGGCGCGTTAAGTCACGCCGCCTACGCTTATGGCGGTGGCCGGAACCAGGGTGGGGGAGGCGCCGGCGGCATGCCGCGCGGGCGTTTCATGCCTGCGGCGAGGTCCGCTGCCGTGAGGGTATCGATCCGCCGAATCACGCGGGCGAAGAAGTCGCGGAGCGGCACCAGATCGGCGGTGCGGACCTTGTCGATGGTGTCGTGCGGGTCGAAGAGGTAGAGCGGTCCCGAGATATGGCAGGCTGAGGGGATACCCGCCGTGAAGAACGGGGCACTGTCGCAAGGCGGTTCGGGGCCGAAGGCGTAGGCATCGGCGCAAATGAGGCGGTCGATCTGGCCCCGCTCGGCCTCTTCGGCGAGGAGGGTGGCGAAGGCTGGGCTGCCGTCGAAGAACAGGGCCCGCACCTCGGGGCGACCCGTGAGCCGGTACCCGCCCTGTCCGTCGCCCTCCGCCTCTTCGGCGATGTGCTCGATCCCGAGCGCGGCGACGGTTCGCTTGAGAAAGCCCTCGGCGTGCCGCTCGACGAGGGCGCGATTGCCGATGCCGCCATGGAAATGACCCGAGGCAGCGACGAACACCAGGTCGCGTGCGAGGGTTGGGCCGGCCTCGGGCCCGGCCGCGAACTGCTTGGCGAGCGCCAGCAACACGGCGAGCCCGGAGGCATCTTCGACCGCCGAAGCGAACGGCGCGTCGTGATGGCACGTGATCACGACATTCTCTGCCTCGGCACCCCGTTCCAACCCGGGGACGACCCCCACGACGTTGTGCGAGTCGACCTGGCGGAGCGAGCCGGTGCTGAGGAAGCGGGCGGTGCGACCGGCCTGCGCGACGGCCCGCACCTGGGCGGTGTGCTCCCGGCCAACCCAGACGGCGGGCAGTTCCTTCAGGTACCCATCGTAGGGCACGTAGAACTCGCAACCGTTCACCGGCGCGTCGACGAGCAAGCCGATGAAACCGACCGCGCCACGCCGCTTGCATTCATAGTAGACCTGGAAGTTCCGAATGAGCCAGTTGGCGACGTGCAACGGTCCATCCGGGATCGAGCGGTGCGCGTCGCAGACGAAGTGCGCCCCTCGCATGAGGGCCGCGCCGAGTAACTCGGCGAAGCGCATTTCCGCCACGGCAATGCGTCCCTGAAGGGAGGCGGACTGGAGGTCTTCGGGCCGGCCTTCGCCCACAAACACGGCGAGCGTCTCCCGGCCGGCGGTGGAGGTCCAACCGGTGTAGGGGATGGGAAAACAGGGCACTTCGATCTCGTCGGCCGGAAATGCCAGGGCGGTGGCGCAGGGTTCCCAAGCGTTCAGAGGGACGGCCTCGCGTCGAACGTCTACCAGGCCAAATTCGCGCCAGCGCTCCTCGAGCCAGTTTTCGAGCGCCAAACCCTGGGGATAGCCTGGGCGTCGCGTGCCCAAGCCGACGATGTGGCGCACCCAGCTCAGCATTTCGCCTAAGCCAGCCGCGCGGTTCTCCCAACAGTGCGGTAAAGGCGCGCTATTCATCGCGCACTGCGTCGCCGGGTTGCAGCGTGCCTGCGCGCACGTCCGCAGCCACGTGAGTGCCCGCGACCCAATGGGTGGCGCACACCTCACCGACGCGTTGGCCGGCGCGGTAGACCCACAACCGTTGCCCACGCTGCGGCAAGGCGCCCAGGGCGAAATCCACCACCACAAACCGGCCGGGGTCATTGACCGAGGTGACGGTGCCGGCCACGGGGATCACCGGGATGACGACCGGGAACTGCAGGGCGGCGTTCGTGGTGGGAGGGGGCTCCGGTCTAGGCGGGCGCGCCGCGGTTGGTCGGGTGGTTCGCGTTCCGGGCGGCTTCACGGCGGCGGGGCGGGGCGAGGCCGAACCTCCACTCGGCTGACAACTCGTCAGCAGCACGAGGACGGCACCACCCAGGATTAAGGTTTTCATATCTTCATCCGTCTGGCCACCGGACCGCGGACCGCGGCGCACTGGGCGCCCTGTGTCGGCGGGACACCACACCCCTCCCGGCGGCGTCGGCTCTTGGCCGAGGGTGCGCCTCGAGGTGGCTCACGACTTGCCGGTCGCGAGCCGGTGCCTGGCTGTCTGCCGGCGCCGCTCCCAATCGGCCCAACTCGAGGCCCAAGCCAGCCCGGTCAGTCGGCCTCGGGCTGGGACCCAGAGAGCGTCGAGGGTGGCGAGCTTGGCGTGAGCCGCCTGTCGTTCTCCCCAGCGCAAGTGGGCCTCGATGAAGCTCAGGTGGTTATCCGGGAAGTCCGGGGCGAGCTCGAGCGCTTGCTGGAGATGGCGCCGGGCCTTGGTGCGACTGCCGATGCTCGCGGGCCAGCCGGGTGCGTCCAGGTAGAGCAACCCCAAGGTCCGGTCCGGTCCAGCCTGATCGAACGTAGGGTCCAGATCCCGCGCCGCGTGCAAGGCGTCTTCCATCTCGCCGACCAGCTTGAGGGCGCCCAGGGTTTTGGTGCGCGCGAGTTGGCCCAGGTTGAGCGCCAGATAATAATGCGCAGCAGCCACCTGCCGCTCGCGTTCGAGCAACGCGCGGCACGCCGCGATGCCCTCTTGCGCCAGGCTCGCCCGCTGACGGTCCTGGGTGGCGTACTCCGCCCAATCGAAGCACGCGCGGCCGAATTCCCAGGCGCGCCTCCCGTCGTCAGGAGCGGCCTCGAACTGGGCCTTGGCTTCGAGATACAAGGACTGGGCGCGCGCGGCAAAGCCTGCCGCGTCGGAGCCGTCCGGGGTGTGCGCCGGCGGCGGCGGTTCCCCGCCCACCACGCCGGCCAGCGTGGCGGCCACCACGGCGGTCAGCGCCATGGGCAACCACGGGCGGTTTGACCCGACCGCTGGGCAAGGCGCGGCGTGTGTTGCCGAGGACGGGCCGGCGCCAGACGCGCAGGCGCGTGCGGCCTGACGCGGTCGCCGTCTCTCATGCGTGGAATTACAGTTTGCCATCGGTTCAACTGCGCCTATAGTGGCCGAGTGAAACTTAGTTGGAAGCGCCCGGGGTTGGCAATCCTCGTCGTGACCACGTTGGTCGCGACGGCCGGTTGCGGGGGATTCGCCGCGGCCCCGAGCGTTTCGCCGCTAATGTTCCTGGTGCCTGGCTTGGGGCATGTCGAACCCGCACAGCTCAAGGCGCCGAAGGTCCCTGGGGGAGAGGTCATGCCGGAGCTGGTTGTACCGGAGCAGGCCGTGCCGGAGGCTGCGCCGGTGCTGGCGGCTGCCCGCTGATCGCCTATGCGTTTTCCGTTCGCGTTGTCGGCGAAGATCGCCGGCCACATCATCAAGCACAAACTGCGGCGCACGCCCAGGTTCGCCATGGTGCTGCAGCTCGAGCCGCTGCACACCTGCAACTTGACCTGCACGGGCTGCGGCCGGATCCGGGAGTACTCGACGAGTTTGAAGGACATGGTGCCGCTCGAGCAATGCCTGGCTGCGGCGGCCGAGTGCGACGCGCCCATGGTGTCGGTCTGCGGGGGCGAACCGTTGATTTATCCGAAGATTGAGGAGTTGGTCGCCGGCCTGCTCGGGCAACGGCGGATTGTATACATTTGCACCAACGGCCTGTTCATGCGCAAGAAGCTGCGGGATTACCTCGCGGCCACGCACACCCCGGTGCGCGAGCCCCTGCTGGCGGAGTTGGTGGACGGGGCGCTGATCTCGGAAAAGGAGCGCGACACGATCCGCCAAGGCAAGCCGGGTGGCGGCCCGTCGATTGCGCCCAGCCAGTGGTTGTACTGGAACGTGCATGTGGACGGTCTCGAGTACACGCACGATCTGATCGTCGAGCGGGAAGGGGTGTTCAA
>VHCO01000195.1 GCA_016871715.1 Verrucomicrobiota bacterium | reverse complement strand
GCAGGCGCGGGCAGCGGGCGTGGTGGCGGAGGTGGCGGCGCTGCGGCGGGTGGGGGTGTGGTTTGGCCCGCAGGCGCAGCGGTCGCGGCGGCGGTAGGGGTCGCCGCGACGGGCGTCGGGATCTTGATGGTCGGCGCAGCCGTCGGTTTCGGCGGCAGGCTAATGCGCACGGTCTCTTTCTTAGGCTGGACTTTGGCGGCCTCGGCCGGTTTAGGCGGGGCGGCCCCTGCGGGTGTGCTCGGAACGTTTTCAGCCATACTTGAGGAGGTGAAGCTAGGGCGGGCGGCGGGGGGGTGTCAAACATTATCCGTGGCTGGATGGCGGGGGCGATTTTTCTGTGAAGTTTTGTTGGCGGCCAGGTCTTTTTCCCTTACAACAGGCGACCTTAGTATTCGCAACGCGGAAACAAGAGCACTGGACTATGAAAGAACATTCGTCGGCCGACATCCGTAACTTTGCCATCGTCGGCCACGCCACCTGCGGCAAAACGATGCTCAGCGAGGCGATGCTCGCCTGCAGCGGGTTGATTGGGCGGTTGGGCAGCATCGCCAACGGCACCACGGTGTCCGATTACCACGAGAGCGAGCGGAAGCGGAAGATCTCGATCCACGCGTCGTTGCTGCACTGCGAGTGGTTGGGGAAGAAGTTCAACGTGATCGACACGCCGGGCTACCTGGATTTTATCAGCGAGGCGCTGGGGGCGTTGCGGGTGTGCGATTTTGCGTTGGTGGTGGTGCACCCGGTGGACGGGATCGGTTTGGGGACCAACCAGGTGTGGCAGTACGCGAGCGACTTCGGGCTGCCCAAGATGATCGTGGTCAACATGCTGGACAAGGAACACACCAACTGGGAGGCGATCTTGGCCCAACTCAAGGAGCGGTTCGGCCCGAAAGTGTTCCCCATGTCGGTGCCGGTCAACCCCGGCCCCGGGTTCAACCAGGTGCTCGACGTCATGCGCAACGAGGTCATGACCTACACCACCGACGGCAGCGGCAAGTTTGCCGAGGCGCCCGCCGGGGGCGCTTTGGCGGAGCAGGTCAAGAAGCTGCACGAGGGGTTGATCGAGCAGATTGCCGAGGCGGACGACACGTTGTTGGAGCGCTTCTTCGACCAGGGCGGTCTCTCCGAGGAAGAACTGCGGGCCGGCGTGCACACGGCCCTGCAGCAAGCCAACTTAATCCCCGTCTTCGCCACATCGGCGGAAACCAATGTGGGCGTCGCCCGGCTGATGGATTTCATCGCCAAGTACGGCTCCTCGCCCGTGGACCGCCAAGCGGTCGGCGCCGTGGACGGCAACGGCAACCCGGTCGAGCTTGCACTCACGGACCCCAACGCGGCGGTGTACGTGTTCAAGACGCTGAGCGAGGCGCACATTGGGGAGATGTCGTTCTTCCGGGTGTACGCGGGCACCGCGCGCTTCGGGATGGACTTGCGCAATGTGGACCGGAACATCACCGAGCGTTTCGGCCAGATCTCGGTGCTCAATGGCGAGCAGCGTCAAATGGTGCCCAGCCTCAACGCCGGCGACCTTGGCGCCGTCGTGAAACTCAAGGGCACCCACACCGGCGACACCCTCTGCGCTGGCAGCGCCGGGGTGCGACTGCCCAAGGTCCAGTTCCCCAGGCCCAACATCCACTTCGCGCTCAAGCTCAAAGCGAAAGGCGAGGAAGACAAGATCGCCCAGGGCTTGGCCGCCTTGCACAATGAAGACCCCACCTTCGTCTATCAGGTGGACTCCGAGCTGCGCCAAACCGTCGTCTCGGGCCAAGGCGAATTGCACCTGCAAGTCGTCTCGGAAAGGCTGCGGTCCCGCTACAAAGTGGACTTCGACCTGGCGCCGCCCAAAATCCGGTTCCGCGAGACGATCAAGTCCCGGGGCGAATCCAAGTACCGCCACAAGAAACAAACCGGGGGCGCAGGCCAGTTCGCTGAGGTGTGGATGCGGATCGAGCCCCAAGCGCGGGGCAACGGCATCGAGTTCACGGAATCCCTCACGGGCCAGAATGTGGATCGCGTGTTTGTGCCGTCGGTGGAAAAAGGCGTGAACGCGGCGTGCAACGAGGGGATCTTGGCGGGGTACCGCGTCACGGATTTGAAGGTGGACTTCTACGACGGCAAGATGCATCCGGTGGACTCGAAGGACATCGCCTTCCAGATTGCGGGCAAGGAAGCCTTCCGCGAGGCCTTCACCGCCGCGCGGCCCTGCCTGCTCGAGCCGATCCATCTGGTCGAAATCCGCGTGCCGGATGACGCCATGGGCAACGTGATCGGCGACTTGTCGAGCCGCCGCGGCAAGATCCTGGGCATGGACACGGCGAGCGGCCTTCAGCTCATTCGCGCCCAGGTGCCAGCCATGGAGCTCTATCAGTACTCGACGGTGCTGCGCTCGCTAACCGGGGGACGCGCGGCGCACACCGAGGAGTTCGATCACTACGAAGAGATGCCGAAGGAGATCGAGCAGAAGGTCATCGCCGAAAGTAAGAAGGCGAAGGAAGAACAGCACTGAACCCGCCCGCCGCCCGCGGCGGCCGGGCGGGCTAGGTCAGGATCCGGCGCGCTTCGTCCAGGAAGATGCCCTTGAAGTTCATTTCGAGGGCTTGGGGGTTGGTGGCCTTGGCGAGGGCTTCCTTCTCCGTGACCTGGCCCCCCTTGACGAGGTTAAAGAGGGCCTGGTTGAAGGTCTGCATGCCGTCGTCCACGCCGGTTTCGATCGCCGCGGCCAGTTTCTCGAGCCGGTTCTCCTCGATCATCTTCCGCACCGTCGGCGTGTTGATCATGATCTCGAGCGCGGGAATCACCCCGCCCCCCACCATGGCGGCCATGCGCTGACAGACCACCGCTCGCAGCGTGGCCGCAAGCTGCCGGCGCACCTGATCGCGTTCATCGGGTTTGAAGAAATCCAAAATCCGGCCCATGGCCTGCGACGCGGTGGTGGTGTGGAGGGTCGAGAGGACGAGGTGCCCGGTGTCGGCCGCGTTAATGGCCGCCATGAAACTGACCGCGTCCCGCATCTCACCGATCATGATGATGTCCGGGTCCTGCCGCAGGATGTGCTTGAGGCCCATCTCGAACGACAGCGAGTCCAACCCGATTTCCCGTTGCTCGATCACCGACTGATTGTCGTCGAACACATACTCGATGGGGTCCTCGAGCGTGATGATGTGCTTCTTGTGGCTGGCGTTAATGTGCTCGACCATGGCCGCCAGCGTGGTGGACTTGCCGCAGCCGGTCGAGCCGGAGACCAAGACGATCCCGCGCGGGGCCTCGGCGATGTTCTTGAGGACCGCCAGCAGGTGCAGTTCTTCGAAACTAGGCACCCGGATCTTGACGTACCGCATCGACAAGCACCACTGGCCCTTTTGCTGAAACACGTTGGTCCGGAAGCGCCCGATGTTCGGGACGTGATAGGAAAAATCGACCTCCCGCTGCTCCTCCAACCGCGCCTTGGCGTGGCGCGGCACGATGGTCTCGACCACGTTGTTCACCCATTCCTCGGTGGGTACGGGCGCCTGGATGGCGACCAATTGGCGGTTGATGCGAAAGATGATCGGTCCCCCGATCTTAATGTGCACGTCGGAGGCGCCGCCATCGACGGCGGTCTGCAGGATCTTGAAGAAGATGTCCATGTCGGCTCGCCTTTAGTCTGCCGCCGGATGCCGGCAAACCGCGAGCTCGCGCAAGCGCTCCTGGGATTGGCGCGTGAGGTTCATGAGCACCAGGCTGACCACGTACCCGGCATGGCGGTTGCCGGTGCAGTCGACCACCACTCCGCCGCCCCGCACGGGGCGAGCGTCGACGGGCGAACGCAGGTCCACCGTCACTTCGGTCCACAACGCAATCGGGTGCGGCGACAGGAACTCGAGGCCATTGGGACGGACGACGACCTCTTTGGCGGAGAGCAGGAGACGGGTCTTGTGCGCCTCCACCGTGACGGGTTCAAAAACGCCTGATCGATCGACTTTACTCGTTGCCATACAAACCCTTCGCAAGTTAGCACAAGAATCATTCCCGTCAATCCTTGTGTTCCGGGCGCGCGCGGCGGCGCGCCGACCGGCAGCGGGCTCACCACTCGATGACCGCGGCACCCCAGGTGAACCCGGCGCCGAAGACCAACAACAACACCAGGTCGCCACGCCGGATCCGCCCGGCGACGACGGCTTCGTCGAGCGCAATGGCGACCGAAGCGGCCGAGGTGTTGCCGTACTTCTCGAGGTTCACAAAGAGCTGGTCCGGACGGGCGCCTACGCGCTCGGCGACGGCGTCGATGATACGCCGGTTGGCCTGGTGAGGAATGATGCAGGTGATCTGCGAGATGTCCAACTCGCACCGTTGCAGCGCTTCCCGGGCGGCGAGGTGCATCGCCTGCACCGCATTCTTGAAAGTCTCCTTCCCGTCCATGCGCAGGTAGTGGAGCCGGTTGGCGACCGAGTTCGCGGAGGCGGGCTGGCGACTGCCCCCGCCCGGCACGCACAAGACGTTACCCTTGCTCCCGTCCGCCGCCATGTACGCCGTGAGCAACCCGTGCGCGTTGGGACGGTTCTGTAGGATGGCCGCGCCCGCTCCGTCGCCAAACAAGACGCAAGTGTTGCGGTCCGTCCAGTCCACGATGCTCGAGAGTTTTTCCGCCCCGATCACCAGCACGGTCTCGTACGTGCGCGACATGATGAATTGCTGGCCGACCTCGAGCGCGTAAATGAAGCCCGAGCAAGCCGCCTCGAGATCGAAGGCCGCGGCGCGCGTGGCGCCGATCTTCTGTTGGACCAGGCAGGCCGTCGAGGGGAACGGCATGTCGGGCGTCACCGTCGCTACAATGATCAGGTCGAGTTGGGCGGGTGCGACGCCGCCGCTACTCAGGGCCTTGAGGGCCGCGCGGGCCGCCAAATCCGAGGTGGCCTGGTCAGCCGCGGCGATCCGCCGCTCCTTGATCCCGGTGCGCGTGGTAATCCAGTCGTCCGAGGTCTCGACCAACCGTTCCAGCTCGGCGTTGGTCAGGATGCGCTCCGGCACATAAGAACCCACGGCGACGATCGAGCAGCTTTGGCCGAGGTAGTTGTGCTTGGCTCGCGGGTTGCGGAAGCGGTTGGGCGTCGGCGCATTCATGCCGCCAGCGGATCGGCCAAGCGCGGCTGCGGCCGCAAGCGCTGGACGCTCGCCGCAATCTCGCGCGCGATGGCCTGGTGGACCTTGTGCTGCACAGCCTTCACCGCTTGGCCGATGGCATTCACGATCGCGCGCTCGCGCGAAGAGCCGTGGGCAATGACAACCTGCCCGTTGAGCCCGAGCAAGGGCGCGCCGCCGTGGGACTCGGAATCGATGCGCAGTTTGATGGTGCGGAAGGCGCCCTTGGCCAGGAGGGCGCCGAGTTGGCGTTTGGGGTTCTTGGTCAGTTCCTGCTTGAGCCAGCGGAAGATGCTGCGGGCCAGGCTCTCACAGGTCTTAAGCACGATGTTCCCCACAAAACCGTCGCACACGACCACGTCGACACGGTTATCGAACAAATCATGGCCCTCGACATTCCCGATGAAATGCAAGTCCACCTGCTTGCACAGCTTGAAGGTCTCCTGCGTCAAGTCGTTGCCCTTGACATCTTCCGTACCCACGCTTAACAACCCCACCCGCGGGCGGTTGTACCCGAGGATCTCGCGCGAATAAACGCTCCCCATGATGGCGAACTGCAGCAGGTGCGCCGCCCGGCACTCGACATTCGCCCCGGCGTCCACCAAGACGAACTCGTTGTCGGGGGCCGGAATCACGGCCGCGATGGCTGGCCGCTCGACGGCCTCGAGCGGTCGCAGTTTGATCGTCGAAGCCGTCACCACCCCCCCGGTGTTGCCGGGGGAGATCATTGCCTCGGCGCGGCCGTCTTTGATCAACTCAACCGCCCGCACGATCGAGCAGTCTTTCTTGCGGCGCAAAGCGAGCAGCGGTTTGTCCTCCATGGTGAGGACCTCGCTGGCGTGCACGATCTGAAGCCGGTGGTCAGGCGCGTGGGCGGGGGTGTGGCCGTGGCCATGAGCTCGAGCCAATGCCGCCTTGATCTCCGTCTGCTGGCCGACGAGGTAAAGCGCGCTGATCTGCGGGAAGGCGCGCAGGGCAAGCCGAGCCCCTTCGACGACCACGCCACTGCCATGGTCGCCACCCATGACGTCCACTGCAATCCGCATAGCGCTACGACCGCGCGACGGTCTGGCCGCTCCACCGCCCTGCCCCCGGCCCCCGGCTAACCGCCCACCGTCACGTTGACCACCTGCCGGCCCTTGTAGAATCCGCAGGCAGGACAAACGCGGTGAGGCACGTAGGGTTCGCCGCACTGCGGGCACTTGCCCAACTGCGGCAGGCGCAACACACTGTTATAGGCGCGGCGCTGCCGTTGCCGACTATGCGAAGGCTTTCGTTTCGGAACACCCATAGCGATTCTCTCAAAACTTCAATTTGTCCAATTCCGACCACGCCGATGACTCGACCTCGGTTTGGTGGTCGCCGCTGCACTTCGAGGTGCGTCCCGGCGGCACAGGAGGCAGGCCGCGACATCCCGGATCACACAACGGATGTTGCGGAAGCGCGAGCAAAATATCTTCGCGCAGGTAGGCCGTCAAGTCCACCTGGTCCTGCACCACCGCCGCCCGGTCCTCGCCCTCGAGGGGCACATGACAGACCCAATCCGGCACAGTCAACTCCCGCGTGAAGGGCTTCAGGCAACGCACGCATTGACAAGCCAAGCGCGTGGCAAGCCGGCCCTGAACCAGGAGCGCCCCCGAGACCCGTTGCACGACGGCTTCATACTCGAGGGGGTCCGCCACCTGGACCATCGGGTCGAGGTCAGCCCAGTCGAGGTCCGCGGGCTCGAGGCTGCCGCGCAGGGACAGCGAGTGTGTAGCCAGGTGACGCAGATTGACCAGTAAAGGCATAGGCAGAGTGAGGTCAGGCGCTCCTCGCTGCGGCTCGGGGGCGGCGCATCCGCCGAGCGAAACGCCGCTTCAACGCCGACTCGACATGCGGCGGGACGAACCCGCTCACATTGCCGCCGAGCCGCGACACTTCCTTCACGATCCTGGAGCTGAGGAAGGTGTAGGTGTCTTTGGGCATCATGAAGATCGTTTCCACGTGTTCGTTCATGCGGCGGTTGGTGAGGGCTAACTGGAACTCGAACTCGAAATCCGATACCGCCCGCAGGCCGCGGATGATCACGTGGGCGCCGCGCCGCGCGGCGTAGTCCACCAGCAGACCGCTGAAGCTGTCCGTCTCGACTTTCGGCCAGTGCGCCACCGCTCGGGCCACCAGGTCCAATCGCTGTGCCAAGCTGAAGAGCGGTTGCTTGCTCTCGCTCTCTGCCACCGCCACGACCACCCGATCGAACAAACGCGCCGCCCGCTCGATCACGTCCAGGTGGCCGTTGGTGATCGGGTCGAAGCTGCCGGGGTATATCACCGTGCGCATGGGGCGACTGTAGCAAGGCCGCCCCGTTTGCCAGCACTAAAATCCAACCCCAGCCGCCCGCGGCGCTGGCTAGGGGTCAGCCACGGTCGACGCCGGTGTTTGCCAGGGGACCTCGTAGATCTGCACCGGCTGGCTGATCCCGCGTAAGGTAGTCGGCGGCAAGGCAACACAGGTGGACGCCAGCCCCGGATCCCACCGATCGAGCTCGCGAAACGTCGCCTCGCTAACGATGACGCGGCCTCGCCCGGAAAAGCTCTCGAGCCGACTGGCCAGGTTCACCTCGCGCCCGAAGACCGTGTAATTCAGGATGTGCGTATCCGACCCCATCAAGCCCACCGTGACCGTGCCCGTGTTGATGCCGGTGCCCAAGCTCAGCACCGGCAACGGCGGCCGCTCGTCCCCCCCAGCGGGCTCGGCCGCGGCGCGCCGCCGGTTTTCCTGGGTCCGCTCCTGATTGAGTTGGTGGAGGGCGCGTTGCGCGTCGAGGGCGGCGCGGACGCAGGCCACCGCGTGGCGTTCGTTGGCCACCGGCGCGCCCCAGAAGGCCATGACACAGTCGCCGATATACTTGTCGAGCGTGCCGCCATGCTGCTTGACGCGATCCGCGATGGTCGCCAAGTAGAGGTTCACCGTGGCGAGTGTCTCCCGCGCGTTCTGTTCGAGCACCGCCTCCGCGGCCGCGCCGCTCAAGCCATGGCGCTGGACATAAGCCTCGGCGCGCTTCTGGTTATCGTCGGTCATCTGCGTGAAGCCGCGGACGTCGGCGAACAGGACCGTGACCGGGCGCAAGGCCCCGCCCAAGGCCAGGGTCTCCTTCCCCAGCAGCTCATTGACCACGTCCGGGGAGACGATGCGAGAGAAGATCGAGCGGACCCGGCGTTGTTCGGCCTGCTCGAAGACGACCCGGTAGGTGATCATCGCCAGGTGCATCAGGAGTAGGCCCCCAAGCACGGGCCAGGTGAGCGGCAGCCAGTACCGATAGCCCAAAAACAGCCCCACGCAGCCGAGCGTGTAGCCCATCGCCAACCCCACCACCGCGAGCGATGCCCAGGAAGCCCTCAGGCGCCACGTCACCCGCGCTGAGGCCGCGCCGAGGAGCACGATCGCCAGGCATTCGGCCCACCAGACCGGCGGGCGAACGAATCGATTCAACAAGATGGCGTTGGCCACGTTCCAGTGCTTGCTGACCAGGTAGGTCTCTTTGGCCAGCGGCGTCGCCCCCACATCCGAAATGTTGCTACCCGAACCGATCGAGCCCAGGAAGACCAGGCTGCCCGCCAGGACCGACTCGATGGCCTCGCCTTGCTGGCGGGCGTTGTCCAACTCGAGGATCTCCTCGAGCGCGGGTTTGAAAATGCGCGGGTCGAAAACGCCGAGGGTCCAGTCGATCAGCAAATAACCGCCTGGATCCAGGGGGATCACGCGCGTGACCCCGCCCGGTCCCGGCAAGACCAACCGCTCCTTCGCAACCGTCGCCCGATCCAGGTCCAGGCCCATCGCCAGCGCCGCCAACCGAATCCCCAAGTGCCAGATCCGCCCGTGCACCGGGTCATCCCGGAAGGGTGCCGCCCGACGCAGCACGCCATCCGGATCGCGGTCCGTCGAGGCATAGCCCAGGGCGACCGCGTTGGTCCGGAACAGGTCGGGCGGCGCTACAGCCTGCCAGCGGCCGCCGACAATCTCGCCGGGGCAACCGAGGATCACATTGTCGGCAACTCGCAGTTGCTGTCCGAAGAAGGCGTCGGAGCTCACCGTCTCGCCGCTAGGCAAAACCGCGCGCGTCTCGGCGAAATCCGCATGGCGTTCGAGGAAGAAGATGTCCGAGGCGATGGCGTGGGCCCCCTGGGCCTTGAGTTCACGGATCAGGCGGCCGAAGAGCTGGCGCGGCCAAGGCCAGTAGTACCCGTAAGCCGCATTGATGCTGGCCAAGTTCGCGTCATCAACGAACACGGCCACCAGGTTCGTAGCCGCCGGTCCCGCGGTGCGGCTGGCGAGCCGCATGCGCCAGTCGTACGTCATCCACTCGATGCGCTCGAAGAGCTCGAAGTGGGACTCCGCCGGTTTGTCCGGGACTCGAAGAAGGCGCGGCAGTCCCTGGAGCAGGCAGACCAAGCCCACGACCGACGCCGCGATCAGGACCGGGATGGTCTTGGCCCTCCGGCTTTTCAAGGCAGCTTACGGAAAAGAAGAAACCCAGAGCAACTCGAGGTCGCTCTGGGTTGAGAGATCAACTCACGCTGCCGTCACTCCGAGGGCGGCGACGCCGCACCGACCGTCTCGGTGGTCAGCTCCTGTTTGGGGGGCAGGACCCAGATTTGTACCCTTTCACCCGCGGTTTCCATGCGGTAGAAGTCCTCGATCTCGCGGATTAAATCGGCTCGGACGCTGGCAGGAGTCTCGACCACTTCACCGCGGTTGTTGTTCCCGGTGGGGTCGAAGGTGAAGCCAGCAGGGACCTCGTACTTGATCGGCTGGGTCTCGGTCGGCGGGATGTACCAGACATCGGCAGTGCCTTCGAGGACGATCACCAGGCCGCTGACGTTGATGGCGTACTTGGTGCCGCGGATACCGCAGGTGCCGTTCGGCGTCTTGATCTCGTAACGGGAGGCGGCGGTCAGTTTGCGGACCACGCCCAGGATGCGGCCGCTCGAGAGGCCCAATTCGGTCTGGATCACTTTCTCACCGCTGGACCGATCGATCGACAGGACATTCAGGTCGAGTGTGGTGCTAGGGGTCACGCGGACCACCGGGCCGTTATCGCCCAAAAACAAGTCCACAATCGCCGTCTGATCCGTGGTGATCTTGGCGCCTTGGCGGAGTTCCGTACCGACGGTCAACGTGCTCCACGTCGCGCCATCGTAAGTGACCTGGGCCGACCCGGCGCGGATCGCTCGCACTTTGGCCGTGCCCTGCGCGGCTTGCATCGAACCAAGAACCGCCGCGGCGCAGATCACCGCACCCCACGTTACCGCCTTCGTCCAAAAGCCACCGAAATATTTCATAGAGAGCTCCTAGTTAACGTGCCGACGTCATCGTAAAACCAGAGGCAGTTTAGGAATTCGCCCCGGAATGTCAAATGGATATTTCCGACAAAAGCGAAACAGCCAGCGATATTTGCCGACGTGGCATGCCGCCTCCGCAAAACAGACTTCCGCCCGCGGTCCTGGTCCGCTACACCTGGGCCGTGCTCGAACTTGCCCAAGCTCGGATCCGCGTCCGCTCGGCCCTCATTCCCCTGCCGGCTGAGCCGGTTCCCCTGTCCCAGGCCGCCGGCCGGTTCCTGCGCCAAGAAGTCCTCGCGCCGATGGACTTGCCCGGGTTCGATAACAGCGCCGTAGACGGCTATGCCGTGCGCGCAGTCGACCTGGCTGAGGCGACTCCCGCGACCCCCGTCGAGCTTCCCTGCGTGGGAGCGATCGCCGCGGGCGAGTCGAGTTCCACCCCACTGGCCCCTGGCCATTGCCTGCGCGTGTTCACAGGATCTGCCGTCCCGCCAGGGACGGATGCCGTTGTAATGCAGGAAGACACCGCCATCGCCCAGGGGGGGGCGGCCCGGATCGTGTTCCGGGGCCGCGTGCGGCCGGCGACGAACATCCGATGCCGCGGGCGAGATATCCAGCGTGGCCAAGTCTTGCTGGCGCCCGGCCAACGACTGGGCGCGGGTCAGATCGCTGCCTTGGCTGCCCTGGGCATCGCGCGGGTCGAAGTGGGCCGCCAACCGGTCGTGGGGTTGTTGGCCACGGGCTCCGAGTTGCGCGCCGTGGGTCAGACGCTCGGACCGGGCCAGGTATACGAGAGCAACCGGGCCGCCCTGACCGTCTTGTGCGCCGAGGTTGGGGCGAAGCCGCGCCTCTACCCGCCGGTGCCGGACACGGCCGCCGACACCATGCAAGCACTCAGCCACGCCTTCGACGAGTGCGATCTGGTGGTCAGCTCGGGGGGAGTCTCGGTGGGCGACAAGGACCATGTTCGCGACGCGTTCACAGCGCTGGGTGGCCGGCTGGATTTCTGGCAGGTCAACGTCCGCCCCGGCAAACCGTTCGTGTTCGGCGGTTGGCGCGGCAAGTGGCTCATGGGCTTGCCGGGCAACCCGGTGTCGGCCTTCGTCACCTGTGTGCTGCTGGTGCAGCCGGCGCTCCAACACCTGCAAGGGGACCCGACCATGGAGGTCCCAGGCCGCCTGGGTCACTTGGCCGAAGCGCTTACCAACGACGATGAGCGGCCTCATTTTATGCGTGTCCAGTGTGCCCCAACCGCCGCAGTACGTTCGAGTGGCTTGCAGGCCTCCCACGCTCTGAGCTCGTTGCTCGCCGCCAACGGCCTCGTCGAGGTACCCGCCCGCACGACGCTGCCCGTAGGGGCCCTGGTGCAGGTGCTGGGTTGGCGTGGCGCCTAGAAGCTGCGCCGCGGCAGTTCGAGAATCGTGGGCGAAAAAGCAGGCCCGCGCGGTTGTTCCAGGCCGGAGCCGAGGGGATCCCGCAGGCCTGCCGCAGGGCCGAACGAGCGCGGCAAGAGGGCGTCCGAGAAGGAAGGCTTTAGCCCCCAGGCGCTGGCCGGCTTGAGCGAATCGAGCGCTCCGGGCGACGTGGCGCCGGTCAACTCAGCGATCCCACGGCCCACCACAGGGTTCAGCTCCTGCCGCGTTAGGTCCGGTTGGGTGTTGATGGGGTCCAGCCGCCCCGCTAAGGGGGACTCGACCAACGCCCCACGCGTTTCCAGGGGGCTGGCCGAACCGACCCCCAGCACGTTCTTGCGAAAATCCTCGGCGCGCTCGCGCAGGTCACGAGTCAGGTTCGGCCCGTTGGGCGCCGGCTGGAATAGGGTGCGGGTGTTCTCGCCGAACATCTCTCTCATGCTGGCTCGGCTGGCCTCGAACACGCCGCCGCCGGGTCGACCGTCACGCAAAGGAAGCGACACCGGCGAACCCACCGCGCCCAACGACGGGCGGCCGTCGCCTGGCAACGCCTCCGCGCTATTCCCCAAAGGCGCATCCACTCGACCGGCACCGGCCAACCCGAAATGCCGGGCAGCTTGGTCGTTGAGAAAATCCTCCGGCCGCACCGTTTCCTTCTCGCCGAGCCGATCGTAGTACCGCTCGAGGTTCCCTTTCGGCCTCGTCTCGGCGGTGTCTTTGAGCTCCAATTTGAATTCCCGGACGCCGAAGGCCTTGTTCGCGTTTTCCTCGCTGAGCACCAGCTCACCCGGCGTCCGCAGGATCCAACTGCTGCGGTCCTCGAGCAACTCCCGCTCTCGCGTGGTGAGCGACTTGGTCAACGGGGCTTGCTGGACCGACGAGAACGGAATCGCCTTGGCGGCGTCCAACGAACTGTTCCGGTCGGGCAATCCGCTGAGGGACCGCTCGATGAAGGGGTTCTTGGTGGCCGCCTCCGGTAAGAGGGGCGCTTCTTTGCTGTCGGAGAACTTCGCGCGATCGGCGCCGTGCAAGAGCGCAAGAGGCAGCCCCAGCGCCCCGAGGAGCGGCGCCACGCGCACCCAACCCACCACTTGCACCACGACATTCACCGTCGAACCATTACCCGGGGCGCTGAATCGAGTCAAACTCTACCGCCCCAACTTTACCGCCCCAATTCCAGACCGCCTCAACCCCACGAGACATCCCAGGCCGCAAACCCCTCCGATCCCCGCGCTCCAGCCGCCCAGGTCCAGATCCGGGCCGCTCCTGTCCATCCTTCCATCCCAACGCACTAACCCACTCTCACGCGCCCTGAACGCGCCCTAGCGCACCCCATTGCCTCGTCCGTCACCTCTGCCCTCCCTCCTGTTCTGTCGGACCTTCGACACGACAGGCCGTTCGGGTGTTCAGTGTTCAGTGTTCAGTCTTCGGTGTTCCCCAATCGCGTCAAAAACAGCGACGAGTTTCTGAGGTTTTCGGTACCGCCGAGGATACCCCGGTCGCTTCCGCGATACCGGCGCGCCTCTGCCTTTGTCGCCCGGCGCTGCCGTTTCGCCATGCCGCTTAGCGGGTCGAGAACTTGAAGACTGTTGTAGTGCGGTAAGAGTCCCCCGGGCGCAGCACGATGGAGGGGAAATGGGGGTGGTGAACGGAGTCTGGGAAATGCTGCGTTTCGAGGCACAGGCCGGCGTAGCGCGGGTAAGGGACTCCTCCCGTACCGACGATGGAGCCATCGAGTCCGTTGGCGGTGTAGAGCTGGATGCCGGGCTCGGTGGTGAGCACCTCGAGGACGCGACCGCTCTGGGCGTGAACGACGCAAGCGGCCAGGACCGGCGCCTGCGCGCCGCTGGCCAAGACGAAGTTATGGTCGTAACCGGGGGGGGTAAGGCCGGTCTGTTGGTAGCGCGCGCCGATCGGTGCGGGCTGCGTGAAGTCCAACGGTGTGCCTTTGACCCGGCGGATTTCGCCGGTCGGGATCAGCTCGCGGTCGGTGGGGGTGTAGTAGTCCGCCGCCAGCCAGAGTTCGTGGCCGAGGATGTCGCCCGCGCCGGCCAGGTTAAAGTAACTGTGGTTGGTGAGGTTGACCGGGGTGGGCCGATCGGTGGTGGCGGTGAAGTCGAGTCGCAGCTCGTTCGCTTCAGTCAATGTATAGACCACCGTGACGGACAAGTTCCCCGGGTAACCTTCCTCGCCATGCGGGCTGGTGTAGGAGAAGGCGAGCGCAGCAGCCGCATCGGGGCGGGAATCGGGGCGGGCGCTCCAGAGTTGCTTGTCAAAGGCCCGGACGCCGCCGTGGAGGTGGTGGGGACCGTGGTTTTGGGCCAGGGGATAGGTTTGGCCGTCGAGGGTGAATTGGGCGTGAGCGATGCGGTTGGCGACTCGTCCGGCGATCGCCCCAAAGTGCGGGTGCCCCGCGAGGTAGCGTTCGAGATGCTCGAACCCAAGCACGACATTCGCGCTCGCACCGTGGCGGTCGGGGACTTCGAGTTGCGTGACGATAAGGCCGTACTCGGCCACGTTCACTCGCATCCCGTGGCGGTTGGACAGGGTGTGGAGTTGGACCGGTTTGCCGTTGGGCAGATGACCGAAGGGTGCGGTTTCGAGCGGCATGTTCAGGGCATGTTCAGTGGGGTGTGGCGTCGAGCAGACTGCTGGCAGCCGAGCCGTCCAGGCAGTGGCGCGGCGCGGTGTGGCTGGCAGCGGCGACCGCCGGCTGCAGAGGAGCACGACAGGCTCATGCGCATCGAGTATGGGCTGGGTGCAGCGGTCGGATCAAGGTTTGACTGTCCGCATCGTTCCAAGGACGATGCGGCCAGTTCCCGGCCGGCGCTGGATGGGCAGCGCGGCTCGAAGTCGGCCCGGGGTTGGCCGGCCCGGAACGATGCGCTATGAAACCACCTTGGCTCGGGCTACAGGTCGCCCTACTCACGCTGGCGGTGATCGGTCCCCCGCGGGGTCCGGTGACGATTCAGGCCAGGACCTACGAGGTGTTTCCCGCCACGATCGAGGCGGGTGCGGAGGAGGCCTTCGAGCGACTGGCCAACGCGCTCGAACCGGGCGACGAACTGATGCTCCACGGCGGGACCTACTCCCAGACGGAGCGCCGGGCGGTGACGGCCAGGGGCACGGCCGACCGGCCGATCGTCGTTCGAGCGGCGCCTGGGGAAGCGCCGTTGTTGACGCGTCCGGCCGAGCAGCGGGACCGGCACAACAATCGACCGGCCCCGGCACGCCCTGCGGAGGGCGCGTTGCCGCGGACGGTCGACCTTGACCTCGGCGAGACGGAGGAGGTCGAGCTGTGGGACGGCGCCCGTGCCCGGATCAAGTCCGACGGCAACGCGCAGGTGCACGCTCCTGACGGTTATGCCGTGACGGAACATGGCTACCGTGAACCGGGCGACTATCTGGCCCGGGTCGAGCGGGTCAATGAACACGGGTCGAAGGCGATGGCGCAGGTGCACGTGCGCGTCGGGCCGGCGCCGGTAGCGGACGAGCGGCCGTAACGCGGCGGGTCATCCTGGTCCATGCTGGCCTTTGGTCTGACGATCTTCAGCGGTGCGTTCTTGCTCTTTCTGGTGCAGCCGCTGATCGCGCGGTTCATCTTGCCGTGGCCGGGTCTATCCGAGCCGTAGCCCCTATCCCCTGTATGCGTTGTCGAATGCGGGGTCACTGGTTGCCCTCGCCAGCTATCCGGTTCTGATCGAGCCCCACTTCTCGCGGAGCGCGCAGGCGGATGTTTGGTCGGTTGGCCTTGGGCTGTTTGCGGTGCTCGCGTTGGGGTGCGGCTTGAGGGTGTGGCGCCGCGGCGGGGGCGATGGGACCGGGACAGGGGCGGTGGCGTCGGAAGCGGCGCCGGGCGTCTCCTCGGGGCGGGGGTGGGTGTGGGGGGGGGTGT
>VHCO01000194.1 GCA_016871715.1 Verrucomicrobiota bacterium | reverse complement strand
GACCTCGCCCAACTCATGCAGCGCCTCGCCCCACACTCACCAACCGAGAGTGCACTGGCCGCCTAAGAATACGTGGCCGGATTTATGAAACGACCCACTTAGTCTTCGGCGCACTTACTAATGAGTCACTGAGATGGACCACAACTCGGCGGCAGGGCGCGCAGTCCTCTGCGCGCCGCGGCTTCCCGTGTCCACAGCGGTTTACGGCGCGCAGAGGACTGCGCGCCCTGCAATGTGTCGTCGATCCCGACCTCGCATCAGTACGGCACCAGGACCGCCCGATAGAACCGCGCAGGTGCGCCGGCGCTATCCGCGTCGGTCCAGGATTGCTCGTCGCCGGCGAGGGTCAGGCGCGTCCGTTCCGTCCAGGCAGTCGGGTTTGCCAGTGCCTCTGAGCCGAGAATGGCGTAGGTCGAGCCAGGTGTTCCCCGCACGGTGACGACGGCGCGCCCGGAGGCATCCGTGCCGATGGCTAACTGGGCCGGCGCCCCCGGTTGACCGACGGTCACCACGGCAGGTTCGCTCGTGGCCTCGCCGTGGTCGTTCGTGACCACCACGGTGTAACTGCCCGAGTCGGCCGGAGCCGCGTTGGTGATCACTAGAGTGGCATTGGTCTCGCCCAACGGTTGCCCCTGCTTGAACCAGGCGTATACCAGCGGCGGAGTGCCTGCCGCCCACACACTCAACATGACCTCTTCACCCACCGGGACACTCCGACCCTGCGGGGGCACCAAGATGACCGGCGTCTTGGGCTCGAAAACGGCGCTGGCCGAGTTTGACTGCTCACTCAAAAGTCCACCGGCGTCCTGCGCGGCGTTGACCGGCACCCAACAGACCACCGGAGCCCCCGTCAGCGGCGCCACCGTTAACTCGTAGTTGGCCCCGCTGCCCGTGAGCGCGACCTTGGTGCCGCCGCGGACTTCGATTTCGTCCAGGGTAAGCCCCGTCACGGCACGCGCAAAGGCGACGTGGAACGTCAACGGCCGCGTCTCCGCTACTGGCGTCGCCGGCGAAACCACACAAGGCACTCGTTGCCCGGAATGAACCGTGCCAACACCGCCGGCGCCGAAGCCCGAACCGCCCTCGACCGTTACCGCGCCGGTGAAGGTGCTGGCCTCGACATTGAGCGCAATCCGCCCCCCACCACCCCCACCGCCATCTTGTTCGTTCACCACCGGGCCCACGCCGCCCGCGGCGGAGATCTGCCCCACACCTGCCAGCCGCGCCGCCGTGATCCACAGGCTCCCTCCCGCCCCGCCGCCACTGGCGCCGTAGCCGTGCACCGCGCCGTTGGCGCCGTTGGCAGAAAGGACGCCGTCAAGCGTGAGTTGGCCGGATACCAGCAACCGAATGGCCCCGCCACCAGCCCCGCCCACACCGGCATACCCCGCGCCGCCAGCGGATCCCAAGTCCAGTGGCTGCTCCGGATCGCCATAGGTGGTCCCACCCGAAAATGAGCTTTGCGGCGCACCGCCTGGGCCCCCGTGGCCGCCTCCACCCCCGCCGGCCGTGTCGGCGCGCGAGCCGGTCCCGCCACCCGGACCATTGCCTTGGTTGGCTGTGCCCGCATAGCCCACACCATCCGCACTCAGCCGTCCGCCCTCCTCGACGGTCACGGTATCCGCCACGATCGTAATGCCGCGCCCGGCCCATTGGTCGTTCGCTTGGCCCGTGTGGCCGTGGGACAACCCCACCACGATCGCATTCGTCGCAATGGTCAAGGCGTCCGCATACAGTGTCGCGCCCCCACCCAGGTGCATCGAACCTCCCGCCCCAACCTGCACCGGCCCCGCGCGCCAACTGCCCTGGGCGCCCAGCGCCACCCAACCCGCGTTCGCCACGGCCAGTGCCGGCAATTGCCCCGGCTCCAGGAACGGCGTGCGTGCGCCAACCTGGCCCCCGTTGTCCACTCGCAGCGTCCCTGGCCCCGCATCGCTAGCGCTCAAGTACACCGTCCCGGCACCCCCACGCACGAATCCCGCGCCGCCGTAGGCCGTGATCTGGCCGGTGAACTGGTTCTGCGCAACGTAAACCGCGATCCGACCGCCCGCGCCGCCCCCGCCGTCCTCCTCCAATACCACCGGCCCCTCACCGCCGTCGGCCGCCAGCCGACCCGCGCCCTGCAAGGTCCCCACGGTCAACCAGAGGCTGCCGCCCGCACCGCCACCGCTGGCGCCATAACCATGTGTCTTCCCCTTTTGGCCCTGGGCGGAAATGGTGCCCTCCAACTCGAGTGTGTTCGTCACCACCAACCGAATCGCGCCCCCACCCGCGCCACCCGAGCCGGCGTACCCGGCACCGCCTGCCGAACCGAGACTAAGGGGCCGGAGCGCATCGCCGTGCGCACCTCCACCCAAATGGACACTCTGCGGCTTGCCGCCGTCGCCACCGTGACCGCCTCCCCCACCCCCGCCAGCGCTATCGGCGCGTGTGCCTGTGCCGCCTCCGGGTCCAAGGCCCTGCGTGTTCGTCCCCAGGTACCCCTGGTGATCGGCCGTGATGCTCGCCCCACTCGCAACTTGCGCGTCCCCCAGCAGCAAACTCACACCCGCACCCGCCCAGCGCCCTTCCACGAGCCCACCCGTACTTGCGCCTCGGCACAGCAGAATCGCTTGCGCCGCCAAGCCCAGCCGATCGGCCGCAAGGACCGCCCGCTCCGCCAACTGAACCAGCGCGCCCTCCTGCACCTCGACCTGCCCAGCTCGCCACTGGTACGGGCCCGCAAGCTCGAGTCGCCCCTGGCGTGTGACCACCACTTGGTCGAAGGCCAGAGCCGGATCCCATGGGGTGACCGAACCGCCATTGCCGCCGTTGTCTACCAGCAACGCCCCATACGATTGCGAAGGCAGCTTGGTAAACAATGACCCCGCTCCACCCGCCACGTACCCCGTCCCACCCGCCACCGACAGCGCCCCCGCAAACTCGTTGGTCTCATAGTATATGGCCATCCGCCCGCCCCCACCGCCCCCGCCGTCCTCCTCAGACACCACCGGCCCGAGCCCGCCCCGAGCCGTGATCGAACCGGCGCCGGCGAGTCGTCCGGTCGTGATCCAGATGCTCCCGCCGGCGCCCCCACCCCCGGCGCCATAAGCGTGAGTTGGCCCACCCGCACCATCCGCCGTCACCAGCCCGTTCACCACGAGCGAACGAGTCGCCTCGAGATGGATCGCGCCGCCCCCAGCGCCACCCCGCCCGGCGTAGCCGGCGCCACCCGCCGATCCCAGAGAGCGCGGTTGGGTCATTGCACCGTAGCTGTCACCCCCCGCGAATGGGCTTTGCGGAGCGCCTCCACGACCTCCATGCCCCCCGCCGCCGCCACCTCCGCTGGCGTCGCTCCGCGTCCCCGTCCCGCCTCCCGGGCCGTTGCCCCGGGCGTCCGTCCCCGTGTAGCCCAGCCCGGCAGCGGAGATCCTGCCTCCTTCATCGACCTGAATGTCGCTGGCGTGGAGGCTGCCGGCGCGACCCACCCATTGGTCGGCCACTTGGGCCGCCGCATCCACGCTCATGCACAGGACCGTCCCGTTGGTGGCCACCCGCAACGTTCCGCGGACCACCCATTGCGCGGTACCCTCCAACTCGAACACGGCATTGCTGACGATGGTCACGTGATCGTAGGAGTCAGCGACGTCAAACCGGCTGTAGCCGCCGGCTCGGCCCCCGTTGTCGAGCGTTAGGCTCCCCACCACCAATCCGTCCGTCCAACGCAACACCGTCCCGGCGCCGCCTGCGCGGTAGCCTAACCCGCCGAACACCGTGACCCGGCCTGTGAATTGGTCCGTGCCCGCATAGACTGCCACCCGCCCTCCGCCCCCCCCCCCCCCGTCCTCTTCGCTCACCACCGGACCGTTGCCGCCGTTGGCGGTCACTTCGCCTGCGCCCGCCAACAGCCCCGCGCTGATCCAAAGGCTCCCACCCGAGCCGCCGCCGCTGGCGCCGTAACTGTGCGTCGCGCCGTCCCCGCCGTTGGCGGAGATTGTGCCCTCGATCGTGAGCGTGTTGGTGACCACCAACCGGATGGCCCCTCCGCCAGCCCCGCCCACCCCCGCGTAACCAGCTCCTCCCGCCGACCCCAATTCGAGGGGCTCGCGCGCCGAGCCGTAACCCGGGCCACCCATGTGACTACTCTGCGGCACTCCACCCACACCCCCGTGCCCGGCCCCGCCGCCACCGCCGTTGGTGTCCGAGCGTGTGCCCATCCCGCCGCCCGGGCCGTTGCCCCGATCGTTCGTGCCCACATACCCCTGGCCGTCCGCCGTGATGGTCCCGCCAGCCGCAACCGTGGCTGCGCCTGCCCGAAGCGCCACACCCGCGCCAGCCCAGGCGCCTTCCACTTGCCCAGTCCGGTTCGTAGCCATACAAACCAAAGCGCTTTCGGCTCCAACCACCAGCTCGTCCATGCCCAACACCGCGCCGCCAAGAACCTCGACCCGACCCCGCTCGAGCGCCGTCAACCGCGCCGCAAACCTCGAGTTGCGCCCGTCGACCTGGACCCTCGCCCGCCGCGCCACCGTCACCGCCACGTACGCGTCGGCCATCGACACGGGCGTCAGCGCCCCAGCCCCATCCTCGTTGTCCACCTGGAGACTGCCCAGGGGCTCGCCAGTCACCTGGGTGAAGATGGTGCCGGCGCCGCCACGCTCGTACCCCGCCCCGCCACGGGCGCTCACCGTGCCGGTGTACGTGCTGCTGCCATACTGCAGCGCGATGCGCCCACCACTGCCCCCGCCGCTGTCTTCGTCGGACACCACCAAGCCATCGCCGCCATGCGCGGTTATCTGGCCGTTGCCCGCCAACGCCCCGGCAGTAATCCAAAGACTGCCCCCCGCGCCGCCGCCACTCGCGCCATAAGCATGCGAGGCGCCGTGCGCCCCGTTGGCCGCCACCCAACCCGACACCTCGAACGTGCCCCCCACGATCAACCGCAACGCGCCGCCACCCGCGCCCCCCACACCCGCGTAACCCGCCCCGCCCGCCGAGCCAAACTCGCTGGGTTGCGCCACAGATCCATAGGCCAGACCGCCGCTGAACGTGCTCTGGGGCCGACCACCGTGCCCGCCGTGAGCACCGCCCCCGCCGCCGCCGTTGGTGTCGGTCCGAGTGCCCGTTCCCCCGCCGGGCCCGTTGCCCTGGTTGTTCGTGCCGCTGTAGCCTCGACCCGAAACATCGATGCGGCTGCCCGCCTCGACGCGCGCGTCCTGACTCACCGTCAACTCGAGCCGGTCAAGTCCCGCCGCGGTCCAGGCCGGATGGGTGACCACGCCGTTGTTGCGCACCACCAGGCTCTGAAACGTATGGGCGCCCTGGACGGTCAGCGTGCATCCGTCCACCACGATGGCTTGGCCGTCGTAGCTCGAGTCGCCGGCCGCGATCGACGCGTCGGTGAAGAAGGTCGCTGCTCCCGCCGTCGGCTCACCGAACGTGAGCGCGGCGAAGACAAAGGACCATGAAATGAGTTGGTGAGCATGCCTCTGTTTCATAAGGGTCTTTTGCGGCAGACCGGAGCGAAAGGTCAACGATTTTCTCGGCCGATTCTCCCGGCCAACAGGGCCGCTCTAATGTAGGATGCGGCGGGTGCGGGTGATGAGACGCAACGCTTGGAGGTCTCAGAATCGCCCTGCCGCCGCACGCCCCCCCTGCTGCCGTCCTGCCGTGCGGGCGGCGGGGGGCGGCAGCCGTGCCTGTAGTGTGCGCTGTCCACAGCGCATTGGGGACGGTCATCGTGTCAAGTTCTACTCTCCTGTCTTATTAAACGTACCCGGCCGATTCTCCCGGCCAACAGGGCCGCTCTAATGTAGGATGCGGCGGGTGCGGGTGATGAGACGCAACGCTCTTGGAGGTCTCAGAATCGCCCTGCGGCCGCACGCCCCCCCCTGCTGCCGTCCTGCCGTGCGGGCGGCAGGGGGCGGCAGCCGTGCCTGTAGTGTGCGCTGTCCACAGCGCATTGGGGACGGTCATCGTGTCAAGTTTTACTCTCCTGTCTTATTAAACGTACCCGGCCGATTCTCCCGGCCAACAGGGCCGCTCTAATGTAGGATGCGGCGGGTGCGGGTGATGAGACGCAACGCTCTTGGAGGTCTCAGAATCGCCCTGCGGCCGCACGCCCCCCCCTGCTGCCGTCCTGCCGTGCGGGCGGCAGGGGGCGGCAGCCGTGCCTGTAGTGTGCGCTGTCCACAGGGCATTGGGGACGGTCATCGGGGTGTGGTCTGCTGAGGGCCAATTCACGCGCAAACCACTGCTCGGGCCGATCGTGAGCCTCTCAGGCAGCTTCCTTGATCGGAATGAGTTCCAACCCCAGTTCTTTCAACACCGCTGCTTGGGCGGGTCCCTCAATCGCAGTCGTGAGTTCAACATGCGGCCCGGCAGGCCAGAAGGAGGGCTATAGGTCGTGCATACTCGCTAAGTGATTCTCCTGCAATCAGCCTCCAGGGGCCTCAGAGCCGCCCTGTCCCGGCCACCGCGCTGTCGCTGCCGCCCACCCCATCCCGCCGGGAAGACTACTTCAACGCCGCATACACGCGATGGACATCGTCGTGGTCATCGAGTGCGTTGAGGAACTCCGCCACTTCTTGACGTTGCGCCGGCTCCAATTCCAGCGGGTTCTTGGCGACGTGCCGCAGCTCGCTCGCCAGAATCTTCCAACCCGCCTTGGCCAGCCAACCACTCACCCCCGCCAACTCCTTGATCTCCGTCAGAAAACGCCCGCCCTGGCAACCCTCCGGCACCTCCTCGGCCTCGAGCGGCTCGACGTTCTGCGCGCCCGCCTCGATCGCGTCCGTCTCGAGATCGCGACTCCGATCCGTGTGGGTCGCCTCGACCACCCCCAAGCGGTCGAAGAAGAAGGCCATGCTCCCAGGCTGACCGAGTGTGCCGGCCTTGAACAGATGCCGCAGCTCGGGCGCCGTGCGGTTGCGGTTGTCGGTCAGGCACTCGACAATCACCGGCACCTTGTGCGGGGCGAACCCTTCATAGGTAATCGCCTCGAACTGCACGGCCTCATCCGTCTGCCCTGCGCCTTTCTTGATCGCTCGCTCGATCGTCTCGCGCGTGACCGAATGCTTGCGCGCCTTCTCGACCGCCGCCGCCAACCGCGCGTTCAAGTCCGCATCCGCCCCCCCCAGCTTGGCCGCCACAATGATCTCCCGCACCAGCTTGCCAACCAGTTGACCTTTCTTCACCGCCGCCGCCTCGCGGCCGGCCTGCTTCCATTGTGCGCCCATGCCGCGGTTGTATCGAGCTGCGCACCCACGTTCAAGCGTGAAGACAGGCCGAACCAGCGCACCGGCCTGGCCGGCCTTGCCGGCCGCAGACAATTCCTCTCTAATCGACCGCGCCTGAAAACGACCCGCTCCGAGCCTAGTGATACCCCGGCCGCGCTGCTCGGCCTGGTCGTGGTCTGCCTCGGCTTCGCCGGAGCCTGTCGTTCGCTGCCACGCCTGCCGGCGCTGGATCTCTCCGCGCCGGGCTGGCAGATCCAGCAGGGCCAGGCCGTGTGGCTAGCCCGCCCCACCCAACCCGCCCTGGCGGGTGACCTCCTGGTCGCACGGCATCCCGACGGCCGCCTCTGGGTGCAATTCACCAAAACGCCATTCCCACTCGTCACCGCCCAACGCCAGGCCGGACAATGGGCGGTCGAGTTCACACCCCGGCAACTGCGCTTGGGCGGACGCGGCGCACCACCGCAGCGGTTCTGGTGCTTCCCGTTGGCGGCGGCGGTGGCCGGCGAGCCCCTTCGTACACCTTGGCGATTCGAGCGCCGCTCCGACACAAGCTGGCGCCTCTGGAACGACCGCACTGGCGAATGGATCGATGGCTACCTGGCACCCTAATACCGGGTCCGAACGGGAGGAGCGATGAACGGGACTCGAGCCAGCGAACCGCTGCGCGGCCCTCACCGGTGGCTGCGCCTGCGGGAAGTCTGGCGCCGCTGCCGCGGCTGGTGGTTGCTCCTGGCCTTGCTCTCGGTCGTCGGCCTGGCACGCCTGCGGTTCGACGTCGACGTCCTCAACCTGTTGCCCGCCGAACTGCCGGTCGTCCACGGCCTCAAACTCTACCAAGCGCACTTTGCCAACGCGCGCGAATTGATCCTCACCCTCGAGGCGCGTGACGCTGACACCGCCGAGAACGCGGCGCGCGCGCTGGCCGAGACCCTGCGTCCCCAACGTCACTTGGTCTCGCGCGTCCTTTGGCAGCCGCCGTGGCTCGATTATCCCAGCCAGGCCGCCGAACTCACGGCTCACCTGTGGTTGAACCAACCGCCCGAGATCTTCGCCCAGCTCGTCCAACGCCTCGACCCGGCCGCCGTGCGCAAGCAACTCGCCGCCGCGCGCGAGCGCTTGGCCACCAGTCTGTCGCCCACGGAACTTGGCCGGCTGACTTTCGACCCACTCGGCTTGGCCGACCTGCCTCAAACCACCCCCTCGAACCTGCCCTACCTCGAGCAAGGCCAAGGGCTCTTCACCTCCTCCGACGGCGCCTTCCGCCTCCTGGTCCTCGAACCCGCCACCGACCTGCCGCATTACCGCGCCTGCGCCGATTGGCTGGACGCCGTGCGCGCCCAGGTCCGTGCCTGGGAACAAGCCCGTGACCCAGGCGCGCCAGTCGCCTTAGGCTACACGGGCGGACCCGTGTTTGTGGCGGAAATCGCCACGGGCATGGAGCGCGATCTGCGGTCGTCAGCCCTGGCGACGTTGGCCATCATCGCATTCCTCTTCTGGCTGGCGCACCGGCGCTGGCTGCCGTTGTTGTGGCTCGTGACCCTCCTGGTCGTGGCCGTCCTCGGGACCTTGGCCGCGGGCGGGCTTTGCTTCGGCGCCCTCAACGTCGTCAGCCTCGGCTTCGCCGCCATCCTCCTCGGGTTAGGCGTCGACTACGCCTTGGTGCTTTACCAGGAATATGTCGCTGATCCCGAACGCTCCGCGGCCAACGTCCGCCGCGCCGTCGGTCCGGGCATCGCCTGGTCCGCGTTCACCACCGCCGGTGCCTTCCTACTGCTCCAATTCGGCGGGTTGCCCGGCTTGGCGCAACTCGGCACGCTGGTGGCCGTGGGGGTCGCGCTCGCCGCGGCCGTAATGCTCGGTGCGTTTCTCCCCTTGCTCCGACGAACCCGCAGCCAGGCTGCCCCTACGCGAACTCCGCCGCCTCAGCCCGGCCAAGTGAACCCGGCCGCGACACCACACCGCCTAGCCTGGGCGGTGACCGCGCTGCTCCTTTGCGGCAGTGCCGCCACACTCGGTTGGCGGCGACCCACCGTGGACCACTCCCCTGCGCCCCTCCGCCCCATCGACAGCCCGGCCTACGCCACGCTGGCCAACCTCGCAGCGCGGTTGGACCGGCCACAGGAGCCGCTCTGGCTGCTGATCGCAGGCCACGACGAAGCCACCGTCGGGCGGCGCCTCGATGAGGCCGAGGACGCCTTGCGCCAAGCTCGTGCCGCTGGGGCGATCGGCCAAAGCGCGCTCCCCACCGCGCTGTGGCCGCGACCAACCCGACAGCGCGAAAACCGGCAGGCGGCACGGGCCTTGACGCGCCTGGGCCGGGAGTGGCCGGCGGTCGCGCAGGAGACTGGCTTCACCCCAGAGGCCCTGCGCTTCGCCGAAACGGTCGTGAGCCACTGGATCAAACTCCCCCCCGACCAACTGTGGCCCACGAACGAAGTCAGCCGCTGGACCCTCGAGAAAGTCCACGCCCGATCTCCATCCGCCCTCCTGGCCCTGGGTTGGGTTCAACCGCCCGCTGCACCCCAAGCGCAGCAACACCCCTGGCACAATCTCGAACAGCAGTTCCCCGCGCTTGGAGGAGGCGCGGTCTGGTTGACGGGTTGGCCGTTGCTCGGCGAGGCACTCCTCAGTCACGTCGAGACCCGGTTGCGCTGGCTGGCCATCGGGTTGCTGGCGGTCCTGCTGGGTAGCTTGTGGTTGGCCTTCCGCCGCCTGCGTGAGGTCGCGCTGAGCCTTGCCACGCTGGCCCTGAGCCTCCTGAGCTTGCTCGCGGTCATGGCCCTCGCCAACTGGAGCTGGAACCTCCTCAACCTGATGGCGCTGCCCGTGCTCCTGGGCGTCGGTGTCGATTATACCCTCCACGTCCAAATGGCCTTGCGACGCCTGGGCGGCGACACCACCGCCATGCGCCGTACCACCGGGCGCGCCTTGCTCCTGTGCGCCGCCACCACCATCACCGGGTTTGGCTCGTTGGCGTGGTCAAGCAACGCAGGCCTGGCCAGCCTCGGGCGGGTGTGCGCGACGGGCATTGCGTGCGTGCTCGTGGTGGCCGTGGGCCTGCTGCCCTCCTGGTGGCGGCGGGGCCTGCGAACTGAGCTCCGCCTCGCACCGCCCACGGTAGAAGGGACCGGCCCCCCCCGCCCGACCGCAACGAATACACTGCCAACCACTCGCCGCGGCGCGCCCAGCCGACCCAGCTCGTTCTATCGGGTTGAAGTCTGGCGCCTAGGCCGGTTCCTGGTCTGGCTCCTCCCGCGGTGGGCGGGAGATGCGCTGGCCCGGTGCCTGGGCAGGCTCTACTACCGTGTGCACACCTGCCGCCGCGAGGCCGTCATCGAAAACCTCCTGCCTCTCGCCCACCACGACCGTGCAGCCGCGGCGGACCAGGCTCGGGCCTTGTTCCAACATTTCGCCGTTAAGCTGGCCGATCTGTGGCGCTTCGAGCGCGGCTTGCCCGTGGACCGCTGGTTCACCGAATGGAGCGGCTGGGAAATCCTCGAGGAGGCACGGGCACGCCGCAACGGCGTCCTCCTCATCACGCCACACTTGGGCAATTGGGAGTTCGGGGCGCCTTTCCTCGTCCAGCGCGGTCTCAAGCTCCTCGTCATCACCCAGGCCGAGCCCGGCAACGGCTTCACCGAGCTCCGCCAAGCCTCGCGCGCACGCTGGGGAGTCGAGACCGTGGTGATCGGCGCCGACGCCTTCGCCTTCGTCGAGATCATCAAGCGTTTGCAGGAAGGCGCGGTCGTGGCCCTCTTGATCGACCGCCCCCCGCCACCCACCGCGGTCCAAGTCGAACTCTTCGGCCGGCCTTTCCAAGCCTCGATCGCTGCCGCCGAACTCGCGCGCGCCTCAGGTTGCGCCTTGCTGCCCGTCTGTGTCACGCGGCGCTTGAACGGCTACGCCGCCCATGTCTTGCCCGAAGTCCAGTACGACCGCCGCGCCCTGGGCAGTCGCGAGGCCCGCCGACAGCTAACCCAGGAACTCTTGCGCGCCTTCGAGCCGACCATCCGCCAACACGCCGATCAATGGTACCATTTCGTTCCTATCTGGCCCGAACCGGTCGCACAGGCTCGCCCGGCACCACACCACACTCCCGATCGACCCTCGGACCCTCGTCCCTCCGAGCGCTGACCGTCGCCGACACCAGCAGCCGCTACCCCGGCGGTCGATTTAGCTCCGCGGTCGCGGTGCCTGCCGCTCCAACGGTCCTCGGCGCGTGCCAGGGCGCGGCGGACCCGTCCCCAAAAGCAGCCAACTCCCGTCGCGGAGCCTGACGGCGCCGGGATCGGGCCCCGGGCCCGTCGGAACGCTCGGCCCCAGTTGCCAATCCCGGCCGTTCTCGCTCGTTGCCCGCCACAGCCCAGGTTCGCCCGTGCCAAAAAATGTGATCACCCGGCCGTCGGATTGGGCATTGCCCAGCCAACGCCGTTGACCCTCGATCGTCACATCGGGCTGACGCGTGAACGTGAGTCCGTCCAAGCTCGTCGCGTGGTATCCCGTGCCTGGCGGTGGACGTTGACCGGAGTCGGCCGGGCCAGGCCCACCTATCCCAGGAGGAGGCGGCCGCCGCTCGGTGCCCCCAGGCCCGCCATCGGACCGCGGCCGCCTCGCACCATCCGCGGGCCGGCCGCGTGGTGGCCCGCCAACAACCCGCCCCACCCCGTTGTCGGGCGCGTACAAATGGAACACGCCCCGGTGCAACACCACCGCGCAATCGATCACCGGACGCCCCTCGATCCCAAATCGCGCGCCGGGCTCGAAAGCGTAGTTCACACCGTCCTCCGAAACCGCCGAGTGAATGGCCGGCCGGTCCTCGTCGAACCGCCGGCCGCGCAACGAGGTGAAATACATCCGGACCCGGCCGTCCGGCAACGGCACCAGCGTCGGATCGAACGGGAACCGCATCCCCTCCGGCAAGCCGGCCAACTGCATGACCTGGGCAGCGGTCCAGCTCCGCCCTTCGTCCGCCGAAAAACGCACTGCCACCTTGTCGAAATTCACTTCGTCATTCGCGGGAAAATGCTGGTGCGCTGCCATCAGGCGTCCATCGCCAAGCCGCGCCACCGTCGGTACCCCCGCTCGCTCGAAGGTGGCCAGTTGTTCCACCCGCCCCTCGCCGCTCAACCGGTAAACGAGCACGTCGTGATCCCACGGGCCCGGGCGACTGGTATCAGGACCACGAGGCGCGACCGGCGGCGGATCGTCTCGGGGCGGTGGGACGTTCCAGGCTTGGGCCTGCCCGCAAACCGCCATGAGCAGACCCCCAATGAGCCGCACAGCCAGCCCCAACTCCAAACGTCGGCATTCCATCATGTGCCCAAAGCAATGCGCACCTCGACCACCCAAGTCAATCCCGATGAACCGATGAACCCCCACGTGTCGGAATCCGATGAATACCCCAAAGGCCCGGCCGGCCCCAAACCGAGCCCGCCCCTCACCGAGAGCGGTGGCGACGGTAGACCGCATGGTACCACGCCGCCCCCGCCATGATCAATCCCAGGCCGATGAGCGCCTCGGTGCGCTGGGCGGGTTGCGCAAACATGTTCGCCAAGATCGCCCCCATCGCCAACACGTACACCGCCGGCACCACCGGATAACCCGGGCAACGGTAGGGCAGCGGATGCGTCGCCGGCGGCTCGCGCCGACGCAAGATGAAAATCGAAGCGATCACCATCGTTTCCAAGCCCGCTGCCCCAAAAACCGCGAAATCCGTCAGTGCATCGAATGGGTCCTTGGGCAGCTTGGCCCCGCCCATCGCCTCACCCGAACCCAGCCCATCGAACTGCGCCTTAGTCAAGGCCGCAAAACCCAGCACCAACACGATCGACCAGACCGCCAACACCGCAATCGCCATCAGCGGCGTGCCCGTCCGCGGAGACACCCGGGCCAAGCGCGCCGGCGCCAGGCCATCCCGGGCCATGGCAAAAAGTAGCCGGGGCCCAACAAACACATTCCCGTTCGCCGACCCGAGCACGGAGACCATGATCGCCGCCGAGGCCGCCGACAGCCCGGCCGGCCCGAGTAACCGGCGGCAGAATTCGGTCGCCACCGGCGTCTCGCCTAGGCCTGCCATCTCCGCCTGCGGAATGACACTGCCATAGGCCAAGTTCGCCCCGACATAGAGCGCGATCAATATCAACACCCCACCGAGCAACGCCCACGGAATGTTCCGCTGCGGACGCTCCACCTCCTCCGCAATCGGACCGATGTTCCTCCAGCCGTCATAGGCCCAAAGCACCGCCACCAACGCTCCGCCGAACTTGCCCCAGTCCACCGCCATCCAGTCGGCCGGCCAGACCGGCGCGAAGTGGGTGAGCGCAGGCCGATGGACGGGCGCATCGGCAAACGCCAACACCGCGAACGGCAGCGCCATGATCCCCACCAACGAGCCCACCTTGACCACCGTCAGCGCCAATTGCACCCGCCCGCCTAACCGCGTGCCCGCCGCGCTCACCACCGCCAAGACCACGATCACACCGCAGGTGAATCCTTGCCTCTGCCAATACCCGGCGACCTCGGCCGTCGTGCCCGCGGCCTGCCGCAACAGGTCATGCGCTCCCGCGGTAAACAACGTGATCAGCGCGGCAATCGAGGCCGGACGGATGATCCAAAACTCGACCCAGCCCCAAAGAAAGCCGAACAGAGGCCCGTACGCTTCCTTCAGGAACTGGTAATTGCCGCCCGCCCGCGGGTAACGAACCGCCACCTCCGCCAACACCAACGCGCCGAACAACGTCAACACCCCCACCAACACCCAAGCGCCGATCGCCAACCCCGACTCCGGTACCGCCTCGGCCACCTTCTGGCCCTTCTTGAAAACGCCAGACCCAATCACCGTGCCGACCACCACCGCGCTCGCAATCCATGGACCCAAGACACGCGGCAACGTCGTCGTTGGCTGGTTCATACTTGTGAGGCGCCACGCTGGACTACCCGTCGCCAGTTAGGCGCGCAGTCCCCTACTCACCGCAGCCTTCCTCGCCCACTTCACTGCGACCGCGACCGCTCGATCCTAGCTAATGCCGCTCGAGCTTGCGGATCGCCCCGCTCAGCCCCAACCGTCAACTCCGCCATCATCGCCTGCAGCGCGTCCTGCACCGCCATGAGCTGCTGCGGTGTCCCCCCAGGCGCGCGCTGCACCGACTCGAGCATGATCACACCGCTGGCATAGTCGTTGGTGCGCGCCGCCACCAACGCGGCGGCTACGTACGGGTTCGCAGCGGCCGACCCAAACGACTTCTCTAATTCTGCAACGCTGTCCTCCACCACAGGTTGCTTGCTGCACCCGCAGACCAACAGAAGAAGCAGCGGCAGCGATCGGCCCACCAACCCGCCTGTGGCCACCCACCTCACGCCCCGCGTGAAGGCCATCGCGGCGGCCGACCCGCGGCGGTATCCCACTCCCACTCCAACTCCGACGGGGTTCATGGACAGCATGCAGTCTTAGCGCCCCGAACGCGACAGCGGGTAACACCACAGACTGTTCTTCGCCGGGTCCCCTAGCATCCGGTAGTACGCATCCCACTTCACATACTGCACGTGCCCGCCAAACAAACCCACAATCGCACCGCTGGTGTGGCGTTTGCTGAAGCCTTCGTCCGGCCGGCTCGCGCCGTCGTTGAAGTAGCTCGGGTTGTTCTCGTCCGTCTCCCAAAACAGCATGTCCGTCGCCGCGAACAACGTGTTCTTAAAGGTCTTGCCCTGCGCGCCACTGCTCCACTCGAAACTCCCGCCGCCGTTGATCACGCTCCCGTTCATGAGGTAGCTGGTGAACTTGATGTTGCTCAGCCGCCAGCCCCCAATGTTCGTCCGGTGCAGCGGGCACATGTACATCTTCCAGCTCAACATCGTCGGGTAAAACAAGCCCCGCTCGGGCCCGTAGTAATTGGTCCCCTGCGGCAGCGTCTCGCCCGGCTTATACAGCCACCCAGCCGGCAGCGTCGGATCGCGTGAACCGCTTTCGCCGCCGCAATTGGGGGGCGAAATCCGGTCCTGGTTCTCCCCGAGGTACATCTGATGCGCCAATAACAACTGCTTCTGGTTGTTATAGCATTGCGTCCGATGCGCCTTCTCCTTCGCCTTCCCCAAGGCCGGTAACAGGAGCCCGGCCAATATCGCAACGATCGCGATCACCACCAACAGCTCGATCAACGTGAAGGCCCCCAACCGCCGGCCAACCGCCCCGTAACAACCGACTTCCGATCGCATATCCGGTACCCATTCGCTTGGATGCAGAGGATGTAGCGGCACCTGCATGCTCTTGGTTGGCCGATCAGCTAAGCCTCGGTCTGTGTGGCCCATGACCTGTTGTAGCCTGTGCTTGTGCTTGTGTCCCCGCACTCTCCCCGTACCCAACGGCTTTGTCAACGCGAGAGTGCCCAACTGCCAACTCGCGGGCGCAACTCACGGTTTCCGGGGGGGGGAACGCGGGAATTGCCCCAGGGTTCGCGTGAGGGACTGATCGTGGTCGGTTGGAGCCGGCAAGCCCGCCGTAAAGTCTTTTCATTTTTTACGGGACTCCGGTTCGCCCTTTTGCCAAAGCCCCTCGGCGATGGAATTGCCGACGACACTCCAAGGCCGCCCCTTCGGCCCGGAACAACTGGCC
>VHCO01000193.1 GCA_016871715.1 Verrucomicrobiota bacterium | reverse complement strand
CCCCCCAGTCCACCGCCTCACTGGAACCTCCGCGCTTCGCTCAGGCTTTCCCCCCCACGGTCCCGGTTCCCCCCGGAGGCTCAACCCATGCCGTCGTTACGCCGATCGCCGGGCCGGCCCAACCGCCGCCGACCGGCGCTCCAAGGCCTGCCCCGCTTCTTTAACAAGGGAATCTTCAACCAACCATACGTCATCCTGTCAACAAACATGTTTACGTACAGTAAAGTTAATTCTAATACTAATCTAGCCCCCTGGGCCCCGCAGCCGGCTCGGCACGGATTCCGGGCTCGGTTTCGGCTCGGGCCTGGCCAGAAGGAGAGGAGCGGGGCGGGGCTCGCGGCGGCAGATGAACCCGGCCGGGAGCGAATTCGCGGGCTTGGTCGCGCCCGCGGCAAGAACAGGATGCGCGTTGGGCGGTGGGGCAGGCGGTGCAGGTGAGTGCGGTGCCCGCTGCACCACGCTAACAACTCGGGTTGAGGAACCGCTCCACTCGATTCGGTCGGTGTGAACAGGCCCGTCGGTTGGCCGGTCCGATCCGTCACCCGCGGCGCCGTCGCGCGGGCCGGAGTTCGTCAGCTCCGTTGGCTTGCCCTTGGGAACAGCCGGACGAGCACTAGGAGGAGCGTGACAAACACCAAGACCAACACGCTCCAAAAGACCGGCCCGGCTCGGCCCGGCTCGCCAAACTGCTCGCGCCAGGAAGCCCGCTTGAGCCGCTGTTCGTTGCCCAGGCTAGCCACCGCTTTCTCCGCCGCCAACAACCGGCTGGCCATCAAACCCAAGTCGTAACGGGGAGAACCCACCTCGGCATGGCCGTAGTACAGATGAAGCTCGGTCACCGCTTCGCACTTGAAGATCAACCGCGTCACGGGGTAGCTGAGCTCGAAATCGCTCAGGATCAACGCCGGGTTGTCCCCGTTCTCCGTCTCCAGAATCAGCGTGTCCGTCTCCGGCGGGACCCCGAGTACGAGGCTGAGCGGTTCCGCCGACCGGTCCGGCGTGCCCACCCACGACGCCACCCCCAGCGTCCGGCGGAACTTCACACCCCGATCGTCCGGCACTTCCTCCCACAGCGTCAAGGCCCGCTCGAACAGGGCCGTGCCCGCCCGGGCCGTCAGACGTGCGATCGGCAAGCGCCCCGCCGCTAACTCGAGCCGCCAACGCGACACGCTCGGACGGTTCGGATCGGCTTCCGCTCGGACGCGGACCGGAACCCGGCGCAGGACCGACGTGCGATCGAGCAGGTAGGGGGCTTGGTTCGTGCCGCGCATGAGACGCAAGTCGGCCAGACTCCGTTGCGCGCGGGCGAGCACCTCGACATCCAAGTCCAGCCGCTGCACCCCCGGCCGTTGGATCCAGACCGGTTTCCGAAACCGCCACGCAGCCGTGTCCAACGGCGCGGCGAGCTCCGCCACCGCCGGCAGGACCGGCGCCGGCCGGTAGCCGGGATTCTCGGTGAGCGGCCCCGGCTGCAGCGGCGACACCGGCACCGCCTTCAAGCTCGCTCCCAGCGCCGCCAAATCGTACTCCGGCGCAGCGCACTGCGCATGGCCCACCATCAGATGGTACGAGCCCGGTTGCGCCGCCCGAAACAGCAGATAGACCGGCCGGTGCGTCGCCCGCAGCTCGAGGTTCGGGAGCGGCGGGCTGTCCTGGTTGTGCACCAGGACCACCAAGTCGCGCGTCTCGACAAACGACTCGAGCCGCACCGTTGCGTTCGACGAGACCGCGTGGCCCTCGACCGCCAAACGATACACCGTGCCCTGGGCCAACGGCTTCTCGGTCGTCACGCCGTCCTCCACCCGCCGGCTCAGCACGGTGATCTCGCGCGTGAATAAAGGCTCGGCCGTCCACACCTCGACCGTGGCCAACCGCAGGTGCGCCGCCGGCAACCGCGCCACCAACCGCGTCTGACCCGCCACCTCGACCCGCTCCGCCACCGCGATCGCCACCGGATCCAACGGCTCTTCCACCGCCGCAGGGTGCAGCTCCGTGCCGGTTATCGGAATGGCCTCCGACCGCTGATCCTCGACCGTCAGCCGCAACCAGCCCCAGCTCCCGCGCGGCAACGCCAAATAAAGCTGCCGCGCCCCGTCCCCCTGCTGGAAGATGGGGAGTCCCCGCGCCAGCGTCTGCCACACCGTTCCGGCGACCGAGCCCTCGACCTGCACCGCCTTGATGAACTGCCGCGCCGGTGTGCTCAAGCGCAACCCGTCCAGCAACTGGCCGGTGCCGGTCTCGATCGTGATGACCGTCGCGTTCGTCGCCAACGTCACCTGGAACGAACGGGGAAGCAGAAACGCCCGCACCGGCGGTTGCGACCGTTCGAGCGCGTACGGCAGTTCGTTGCCCGCATCGTCGAAAAGCCGCAAGTCCTCGAGCCCGGCTCGCGCGGCCCCTAGGGTCTCGACCGGCAGGCTCAGTCGGATCAACCCGGGCTCCTCGACCGCCAACAGTTGGCTAAACCGCCAGGCAGCGGGCAGCTCCGCCGCCCACCCCGCCGGCCCTACCGACCCATACCCTAAGCCCGCGGCGACCAACGCCACACTCAACGCCCAACGCAGCCCCGGCCTTGCGACAGCCCCAGCGACCCGACTTCCATGTTGCCTTAGCCAGGTTTTCATTCCGCATCCTTGGCCGGCGCGGCGGCGCCACCGGCGGGCTCGGCCGTCGTCGATTCCCGGTTCGTTCCGGCGAAGAAGCGTTGGTACAAGACCGACGCCAAGATCGAGACCAGCGCCACGCCGAAGAACGCCCCGATCCGGTACAGCGCCTGGAGCCGAACGAGGTCTTGGAAAAACAACTTCAGCACCGCCACACTCAACAACGCCAGCGCCGCATACCGCACCGCCCGCTGCCGCCGCCACACCCCCACCGCCAACAGCACCAGCGCAAAAACCGCCCACGCAATCGAGTAGGTCATGTCCCGGGCGAAGTTGCCCGTAAACTCGAGGCGCAGCACCGAATCGGTAGCGAAGTAATCGGCAATCTCCAGGTTCACCAGGAAGAAAGCCAGAACCGTCCCCAGCGTGTACAACACCGGCGGCACCTTCACGCCCGCCCACCGGTCTCGAGGCGCCGCCAACAACCGCGCCCCCACAAACAGACTCGCGGTCACCAGGCCGTACGTGTAGAGGAGCCAGTTGAAGATGGGCGTGGCACTCCGCGGATAATACTCGAACACCGCCGGGTTCAGCCCCAGCCGAACGAACGCCGCCACCAACAGCAGCGCCACACCAAACACCGGCGAAGGATCCTCGAGCGGCAACCGCGCCACCGCCAACATCAAGATCACAAACGGCAAGATCGACCCCAGCGCCGGCACTTGCGCCAACACCTCCGCCCGCCCCCCAGCCGGCCGCATCCACGATGGCAACGCCGCGCCCAGCCCTCCAGCCGCCTCTCCCTCCCGGCCTTCCGCCCGCGCGAGAATCCGGCCGCCGGCCCACAAGCCCGCCCCGAAGAAGAATAACGCACACCCCCCAGCCACCAGCAGCAACTCGGGCCATGCCCCCAGCTCGCGGGGTGCCTGAAACAGCCAAACCACACCGATGCCCGCGGTCAACAGCACCGCCCCAGTCACCGCCACCAGGGCGCCCGTGAGCAAGGCCAACGCCACCACCACCCCGTTAATCAGCATCACCACCGGCCAGTAAAGCGCACTCACCTCGACCGCCTTGAACAGCGGCAGGCTCGCTAGCAACAGCGCCAACAACGGAAAGAGGTGCCCCCACCATACCGGCGCCACCCCCGGACGCCACCGCTCCAGCACCACAGGAAACACCGCATGCAACACCGCCAAACCCACACACCCGCCCAGCGCCCAGTACAACAGGCCCGTCGTCAGGTGCCCCGTCGTCCAAGCCGCCAATACCACAAAAGTCCCAGTCCCCGCCGCCACGTGCGCCAGCCGCATTTGATGGCGCAAGAGCACCGCCGCCAACAGCGGTAGATCGGCCACCAGCAAAAACCCGAAGACCAACCCCGGCCGCGCCCCAAGTTCGGCAAAGCGCAGCAGCCATAGCACAAAGCCAAACGTCACCAACGGCAACGCCACCGCCGGACCGCTCAGCCAATAACCAGAACCCGGCGACCCGACCCGATACCGCTCCGCCACGGCGAACGCCCCCAGAAACAATAGGTTGAACGTGAGGAAGATCCCCAGGGCAATCCCCGCCTTCTCCACCGCGAAAAACGAGGCCGCCCAACCAACCTGCGTCAGGACCGTCCCCAACGCGCCCAGCCCGACCAGGAAATACCAACGCCGCCGCAACGCCACCGCCGCTAAACCCAGATCGAGGATCGCGACGTACCCAAAAAGGCCCAGCGGATTATCGACCCCGGTCGACAACAGCGGCGGCGTGAGAAACCCGCCCACCAAGCCCAGCACCGCCACCACCAACGCACTCAGGCGCACGGCAATCGTGAACGCGGTCACCGTCACCAAAACCATCAGCGCGAACGTCGTGGGCAAATCGGTGAACTCATAATAAGAACGGCAGGCGAAAGTCACCGCGTAGAGAATCACCACTCCCGTCGCGCACAAAGTCTGCGAGGTCACCTCGTAGGCCTTCCGCTTCAAGAACACCCCGCCCACCAATAAACCCACACCCGCCAGAAAACCGCTCGCTACCCGCAGTTGCGGCGAAATCAGATTGTTCTCGAACGAGTACTTCACGAAAAACGCCACCGCCAAAAACAACGCAAACCCGCCCACCCACGCAAAGAGCTTCACCCCCATGAACCGCTCCCAGTCAATGGCCGGCCTCGGCAAACCCGCGGAGAGGACCGCCAGCAAACTCGCGCCCATACCCACCGGCGCCGGGGGCACAAGTGGCGGAGGACCGCCACCCGCGGCGGTCCCGCCCACGGCAGTCGCGGTCGGCGGCACCGCGCCTGACGCTGCCGCCAAAACCTGCGCAGCCTCTGCAGCGGCACGCTCGCGGACGGCGCTGGCCGCGCCGGACGCTGGCGCTGGGCTAACCGGGGCGCCCCCCGGTTCGCTCGCCCGTATCGGCGCCGCGCTCACCACTGCTTCCGGTGGTGGTGGCGGCGCCGCTGCTGGCTGCGGTTGTTCCGAACCGCTGACCGGCTCGCCTCCCCGCTTCCCCCTCCCTAACTCAGCCGCCAGTCGCGAAACCTCGCGCCGCAAGAAGCCAAGGTCCGCCTCAGCCCGGCCCGCCCAGGCGTTGGCTCGTGCGGCTAGAATCAGACAGACGATCGGCAGGCCGACCAACCACAGAATCGCCAATACAATCAGTGGAGCGGCATCCATGCTCAGGGGTCCAAGGTAAGCACGACCCGTCGGCGGTAGGGCGCGCAGTCCCCTGCGCGCCGCACACCGGTGCGACCGTCGGAGGCCGAGGCGCGCACTGGACTGCGCGCCCTGCCGGCAAGCTGTGCTCGATGCCAGGGCCTCATGAACCACCAGCGGGTTGTTGTTGCGTCAGGCAATGCAGCGTGCCAAAGCCCAACACCAAGTCCACGGCGTGAATCCCCACCACCGGCCGATCGCGGAACAACTCCCCCAGTGTCCCCAGGGCAACGCGATCGTTCGGGTCGTTGAACGTGGGCACCAGCACCCCCTCATTGGCAATGTAGAAGTTCGCGTAACTCGCCGGCAACCGGTACCCATCGAAGTGCAGCGGAGCCGGCATGGGCAACGGCACCACCTCAGGCCGACAGCCGTCCTCGAGCCGCACGTCCTGGATCCGCTCCCAGTTCTCCGCGAGCGGGCGATAGTTGGCGTCGCGCCGATTCCGCTCGCGGACCAACACGACCGTGCGGCGATCGACAAACCGGCAGATGTCATCGATGTGGCCATGCGTGTCGTCGCCCACCGGGCCCGCCGCCAGCCAACCGAAACGGGTGACCCCTAGATAACGCTCGAGCGCCCGTTCGATCTCGCGTCGGCCCAGGCCGGGATTCCGCACCTGCACCTTCGGATCCAAATAACATTCCTCTGTCGTCAGCAAGGTGCCACACCCGTTCACCTCGATCCCCCCACCCTCGATCACGAACGGCCGACCCGCGTGCTCCGCCCGAAACAACTCCTTGCGCAGCAACCGCGCCGCGGTCTCCGGTACCCGCCGGTCCTTCTGCCAATCCCGGTACTTCGCCCAGGCATTGAAGTGGAAATGGACAATCGCCGTCTCGCACTGTCGCCCCACTCGACGCCGCACAAACACCGGTCCGCTGTCGCGCGTCCATCCCCGATTCGTGGGATGCACGATGAACTCGACCTCGCCAACCTCCGCGCCCGCCCGGCTCAGGTATCGCCGTGCCAGAGCCGCCTCCGCCCGGTTGTTCACCAACAACCGCACCCGTTCCCGTTCGCCGCGGACGATCTTACGGACGATCTCGCCGTACACCCATCGGATGGTGTCCAGTTTGTCCGGCCAATCCGTTGGGTTATGCGGCCAGCCCAGCCAAGTCGCCTCGTGCTGTTCCCACTCGGCCGGCATCGCATACCCCAGCTCCGCCGGAGTCGGAGTCGCCTCTGCGGTCACCATCGCCGTCGCCTTCGCCTTCCTGCCGCTTGCCATATCCTGGCCGTCAACAATAGGGCTTGGCCCCAGGTTGTCCATCGCAACGCGGTCCGACGCCGAGCGCCCGCGCCGTGCCCCCCACCGGCCGGCACGAACCAACCGAAGATGTCCTGTCAACGACTTTATGTCCGGAGATTTGCTTTATGAACCGGCCGTACCGCCGGCTTTCCGGTCGGCCCGACGACGGTTGGAAGACCGGCGGTACAGGTTCATGGTTCATGGCCCAACGCGCATCCATTCCGTTGGATGTCAATGCCCATGGTGTCAACGACTTTATGTCCGGAGATTTGCTTCATGAACCAGCCGTACCGCCGACTTTCCAGTCGGCCATGCGCTCAAGGCCCCTCCGCGGTCGGGGTGGAGGAAAGGGGGGCGGGGCGGGGTGGAGGGTCGCCGGGGGTGGTTGGGTGGTTTGGCGGTCCGGTCGATGGTCGATGGCCTCAAGCCACAAGCCAACGGGCGATATTCTGGCCGCGGATCTTGGCCTTGGCTTCTTCCGGTGCGGCCAGCACCTCGAGCTTGAGTAGGGCGGGATCGGGGTAACTGAAGGGCATGCCGCTGCCGAAGACCAAACGCTCTGGACCCAAGTTCGCCATGAGCTGGCCGAGTTCGTTGTTCAGCAGGGCGGTCAGCCGGGAAAGTTCGATGAGATAATTGGCGGGCAACCCGTTGTCCTTGCGCCCCAGTTGCATGCTCGCGTAGTTAAGGCCGTTCAAGAGAAGGAACCGCGCCCGGGGACAGGCCTTTATCAGCGTCGCCAACTCGTCCAGGGGCACGTCCGGCACGTCCACCAGCCAACTGCGCTGCCGGTGGTCTTCGACCCGGGCCGGGATCGAGACAATCCACCCACGTTCCGTGGCCGCGTGGACCAACTCGAGGCAGCAAGGGTCCGCAAGCTGGTAGTTGTGCCACTTGGGATAGAGCCGCAAGCCGCGCATGCCGAAGTCCTCGTGGCAGATCTTCAGGTCGTCCTCCCAACCGGAATAGAACGGGTTCAGGACGGCGAAGGGCACCAACCGGTCCCGGTGCGGCGTCACCTCGGCCGCGAGCTCTTCGTTGGCGGCTTGGACGTTGCGATACGCGATGGCACTGGCGCTCGATACGATCGCCCGGTCGATGCGTTTAACGTCCATGAGCTGGAGCAGGGTCGGCGCGGTGTTCGGCCGCAACCGGCGGAAAGCGAATGGGCCAAGGTAGGCGTTGGCGTCGACGATCATGATGGCAGAGCGGCGAGGGAAGGCAGGAGCCTAGCCATGTTGCCGCCGAGGATCTTGGCCTTGTCGGCCGCGCTCAAGTTCGCCCCGCGGATTCGGCCCATGCCGGCCGTCATCGAGTTGTCGCAGCCGAAGAGCAGCCGATGCACACCCAGGACTTGCGCCGCGAACTCGAGCACGCCGGCATCGGTGACGCTGCCACTGGTGTCGAGGAATACGCCCGGAGCGCGGCGCAGGGCTTTGATCGTCCACTCCCAATCTCCGCCGCCGCAAATATGAGCGCAGATGAGCTTGGCTTCCGGGTAACGGCGCGAGAGCTCGGCCAGGTGGCTGCCGTCCGAGATGTGGGGTTGGCCCTCGAGCGGATAATGGGCATGGCCGGCGTGCTGAAGGATCGGCACGTTGAGCTGAATGGCCAGCTCGACGATGGGGAACACGATGGGTTCCGTGCAGGTGTGTTCGTTGTAGAGCTTGATGCCGATAAAACCGCGCTGCTCGACGCAACGCCGGATCTCGTCCAAGGCCTCCTGGGAGTGGCCTGGGTTAACGTAGCAGTAACCCCGCACCCGACCCGGGAACCGCCGGATGCCGTCGGACACCCACTGGTTACATTCGCGAAAGCCCTCGACGGTGGCTGGCCGGCGCGGCGTCAGGATCGAACAGCAGAGCTGCTCGATCCGCAACCGGTCTGCCGCGTCGATGAGTTTGCGATCGTCCGCTTCCCATGTCGACCGGCTGCGGTGGTTCAGGTGCGCGTGACAATCGATGACCCGAATCGGATGGGACGAGGTGGCTGCCGGGAGGCCAATCGTCTCAGCCGCAGTGACGCGGCGGCCGGAGTGGACGGCCGCGGTCCCCAGCGCGAGGGCGGTGGCGGCGGAGTACCGGAGGAAGGTGCGGCGACTCAGCTCGCCGGCAGTACGCTCGGTGTTCCCGGGGTCGAGGCGGGGCGGTGTAAGTGTCGGCGCCAGGGCCGAGTCAGGGCGCCACTCGAGGTTCGAGGCCATAAGCGTTGTCGCGCACGTAGGTGTTGGCGCCGGCGCCATAGGTTCTCTCACCCACCCGCACCGCAGTCGGTTCGTCGGTCGCGCCCGACGCGGAGGCCGAGCTCAGGCAAGACAGGACGATGGCCTGGCTACGTGAGTTCATCCGCGGGGGAGTATCCCGCGCGGTGTCCCGTGCAGCCAGCGTTTTCTAGGCCGGGGCGCCAGTCCCGCTGGGCGGACGTGACCGTCGGCGCTCCGCCTTGCTCAGGATTCGAGTGGGGTGGAGGTTCTGGCGACGGACCGACGCGTGAATCACCACAAGGGACGATTCCGTGGCGGTCGGGCGCGCCGTACTGTCGGCCGGGTTGTGCTTTGTGTTGCTGGAGACGGACGGCGTTAGGTAGGTTGCGCCCATGCGAATCTTGTCTGGGATCCAGCCCTCGGGGGCGCTGCACCTGGGGAATTACTTCGGGATGATGAAGCCGGCCCTCGAGCTCCAGGAACAGGGCGAGGCCTACTACTTTATCGCGAACTACCACTCGATGACCTCGCTCGTGGATCCCGCCCAGCGCCGCCAGAACACCCTCGGGGTGGCCCTGGATTTCCTCGCCTGCGGTTTGGACCCGCAGCGGACGGTGTTTTTTCGGCAATCGGACGTGCCGGAGGTGACGGAGTTGACGTGGCTGCTGAGCACGGTCACTCCGATGGGGCTGCTGGAGCGGTGCCATAGTTATAAGGACAAGCTCGCCAAGGGCCTCTCGCCCAATCATGGCCTCTTCGCCTACCCCGTGCTCATGGCGGCCGACATCTTGATCTACGACTCGAACGTAGTGCCCGTCGGGCGCGACCAAAAGCAGCACGTCGAGGTCACACGCGACATCGCCATCAAGTTCAACGAGCTTTACGGGGAGACGTTCGTCATTCCCGAACCGCAAATCCGCGAGGACGTCGCCGTGGTCCCCGGCACGGACGGCCAGAAGATGAGCAAGAGCTACGGCAACACGATCGAGTTGTTTGGCGAGGAGAAGGCCACCCGCAGGAAGATCATGTCGATCGTGATGGACAGCCGCAGGCCGCAGGAACCCAAGCCCGACGCGGACCAGAATCTGGCCATTCAACTCCTTCGCTTGGTCGCCCCGCCCGACACGGCCCGCGATTACGAGGCGCGGTTGCGCGCCGGGGGTTTGGGCTACGGAGACCTGAAGAAGGCACTCTTCGAGCATTACTGGGCGCACTTCGCCACCGCCCGTCAACGCCGGTCAGAGCTGGCCACCCACCTGGACCATGTCGAACACGTTCTGCGCGACGGAGCGGCGCGCGCGCGTGCGGTGGCGCGGGTCGTCTTGGCGCGAGCGAAAGTGGCTGCTGGGCTGGAGTGATCCCGCGCTCCGCCTCGCTAAGGATTCGGGGCCAGGTGGACGTGCGAGGTCAGGCTTGTTTGCGGCTCGCAAGACCGGTATCCTCACGCCGATTTGTATCGCCTATGCGCCGCCAACTCGATCGCCTGCCCAAGCCATTCACACCCGCTGGGTCACCGTCGCCTCGGGCCGGTCGGGGAACTCACCCCACGGCGCTGGGGCGACTGCTCCTGTCGTTGTTCCTTGTGGGAAGCGGGCTGGGGGTCGTGGCCAGCTCGGGGCCCCCAGCCGGCCTGGATCCGAGCTTCGACATGGGCGCCGGGCCTGACGACCTGGTCGAGAAGATCGTGGTCCTGCCCGATGGCCGGATTCTGTTGGGGGGTTACTTCAGACAGTTCAACGGCGTGGTGCGCCCGGGGATTGTCCGGTTGTTGGCGGATGGGCGGGTAGACACGAGCTTTGACCCCGGCCCCGGCCCCGACGCCGGCATTTACGACATCGCCTTCCAATCGAATGGGAAGCTCATCGTTGTGGGGGACTTTACGAGCTTTGCGGGTCAACCGCGGAGTCACATCGCCCGACTCGAAACCAACGGCGCGTTGGATTTGAGTTTCGATGCCGGGCCGGGGGTGTCGTCCTGGGATTATCCGGTGGTGATTTCGACGGCGGTGCAGAGCGACGACAAGATCGTCATCGGTGGCTTTTTCACCTCGGTGGGGATCTCGCCGTTGTCGTACGTGGCGCGGTTACTCAAGGATGGAGCGGTGGACGGGAGCTTCAAGCTGCGGTTACCGGAGGGGAGTTTTGACGGGGTGATGTCGGTGATCAAGCTGCCGGGCGACAGTTTCTACATCGCAGGCCAGTTCACCACGGTCAACAACACTGCTCGCACGGCCATCGCCCGGCTGCAGCCGGACGGTTCGCTGGATGGCGGCTTTGTGCCGAACCTGGCGGCGCCGCGCACGCTGGTGAGCGCCGCGGTCCAAGCGGACGGCAAGGTCGTGATCGCCGGCCGTTTCTCGAGCGTCGACGGGCAATCGCGCACGAACGTGGCGCGGTTGCAGGCCGACGGCAAACTCGACGCGACCTTCCAACCGGGCAGCGGCCTGGACGACCAAGCCACGGCCGTGGTCCTGCAGCCGGACGGCAAGGCGATCATGGGCGGGTTTTTCACGACCTACAACGGCGTGGCCCGAAGCCGGATCGCCCGCCTCAATCTGGACGGCAGCCTCGACACGTCGTTCGACCCAGGCACAGGCATCTCCGGTGGGGCCGACCCTGGCGTGCTCGCTTTGGCCGTGCAACCGGACGGCAAGGTGCTCGTGGCGGGCGATTTCACGCACTACAACGGGACCGAGCGCAAGGGCCTGCTGCGCCTGCGCGGCTCTCCGCCGGTCATCCCGGCTAAGCCCTTCCGGCTCGAGGTGGGCGGCCGGCGCCCAGACGGCAAGTTCGAGTTGCGGGTGGCGGGCGAAGCGGGTCGGCTTTACACCGTCGAGGGTTCGGCCAACTTGAGGGACTGGGGGACGGTGGGGCAAGTGACAGGTGGCGCACAGCCGGTGGTCTTTGTGGACGACACAGCGGCGGGCTTGCCGCAGCGCTCGTACCGGGCCTGGACACCGTAGGGCGCCCCATCGGTTGGGCCTACTGATGAGAGGTCGGGATAGACGACACATTGCAGGTAGGGCGAGCAGTCCTCTGCGCGCCGTAAACCACTGTGGACACAGGAAGCCGCGGCGCGCAGAGGACTGCGCGCCCTACCGCCGAGTTGTAGTCCATCTCAGTGACTCGTCCGTATGATCATCAAGTGTACTGCACCCATTCGGATCTGTGACTTGGGGGGCTGGACCGACACCTGGTTCGCCGGCACGGGCAAAGTGTTGAACATTGCCGTCTTTCCGCCGGTCGAGGTCACGGTGGTCACCCGGCCCAAGCGCGCCGGGGAACCGCAGATTCGCATTCACGCAGAGAACTACCAAGACGTCTACGACCTGAGCAGCGACGCGAAGTCTTGGACGAAGCACCCGCTGATCGAGGCGGGTTTCAAGCTGTTCCAGCTCCCGCCGGCCCTACACCTGGATGTCACGATCTATTCCGCGGCGCCCGCCGGCGCGTCGACTGGCACCTCGGCGTCCGTGTCGGTGGCGATCCTCGGGGCGCTGGACCTGCTGGGGCGCCGGTCGCTGACCAGTCACGAGTTGGCGGCCAAGGCCCATTACATCGAGTCGCACCTGCTCAAGCTGCAGTCGGGCATTCAGGACCAACTCTGCGCCGCGTACGGCGGGATCAATTACCTCGAGATGACGCAGTACCCGGAGGCCTCGGTGTCACCGATCGATCTGCCCGAGGAACTGGCCTGGGAACTCGAGTCCCGTTTGCTCCTGATCTACCTGGGCAAACCCCATTCTTCGTCCGCCGTCCACGAAAGCGTCATCCGCCGCCTGGAGAAGTCGCCCAAATTCCGGCGCTACTTGGACCCTTTGCGGGCGGCGGCCGAGGCCGGCAAGGAAGCCTTGTTGCGGGGCGACTTGACCGCGTTTGGCGAGGCCATGATCGAGAACACTGCGGCGCAAAAGAACCTGCATCCCGACCTGGTCGGCGAACGGGCGCGTCAGGTGCTCGAGATGGCGCGGCGGTATGGCGTAGTGGGGTACAAGGTGAACGGGGCGGGAGGCGTGGGGGGATCGGTCACCTTGTTGCTGGCGGGAGATGCGCGCGACAAGCACGAGCTCATCCAGCGCCTCGAAAACGCGCATGCGGATTTCCGCCACCTGCCGATCCGCCTGGCGCCGCATGGTCTGCGGCGTTGGCGCAGCGACGATACCCCGCCAGTATGATCGAGCCCTTCGAACGCTGGAACGCGGCGCTCAACGCGTATGTCTGGGGCTGGCCCACGATCGCGCTGCTCATGGGCACGGGCCTCCTGCTCACGCTGCTGACTGGCGGCGTCCAGTTTCATCGCCTGGGCTTCGCCTTGCGTGAGGTGCTAGGAAAGATCACGCGGCCTGGCGGCGGCCGAGGCGATGTCCGCCCCTTCCAGGCGGTGGCCACTGCGCTGGCCTCAACGGTGGGTGTGGGCAACATCGCCGGCGTAGCCACGGCCATTGCTCTGGGCGGTCCCGGCGCGGTGTTCTGGCTGTGGGTGTCCGGGGTGTTCGGCATGGCGACCAAGTATGCAGAGATCGTCGTGGCGTTGCACTACCGCGAACCCGATGCCTCCGGCACGATGCGCGGCGGGGCGATGTACATCCTGAAAAAGGGATTGGGCTGGCCGTGGTTGGGTAGCGCGTTCGCGTTGCTGACGGCGGTGGCGGCCTTCGGCATCGGCAACATGGTGCAGGGCAATTCCGTCGCCGATGCCCTCAAAGCCACGTTCGATATTCCCACCTGGCTGAGCGGCCTGGCGCTGGTCGTCCTGACGGCGCTGGTGATTCTGGGCGGGATCAAGTCCATCGCCAAGGTGACCCAATGGCTCGTGCCCTTGATGGCGGTGGTTTACTTGGGCGGCGGTTTGGCGGTGCTGGCGCTGCACGCGGACAAGCTGCCGCAGGCCTTCAGATCGATCTTCGACGGTGCGTTCACCGGCACCGCGGCCGTGGGCGGCTTTGCCGGCGGCACGATCATGATGGCGCTGCGCTACGGCATCGCCCGCGGCCTCTTCTCGAATGAAGCCGGCTTGGGCAGCGCGCCGATGGTCCACTGCGCGGCGACCACGGACCATCCGGTGCGCCAGGGCATGTATGGCATCTTTGAAGTGTTCGTGGACACCTTGTTGATCTGCACCATGACCGCGCTGGTGATTCTGTTGACGGACACCTGGAGCAGCGGCCTGACGGGCGCCGCGTTGTCGGCCAAGGCATTTGAAACCGGGCTACCCGGCACGTTCGGTTCGGCGGTGGTGACCAGCGGACTGGTCCTATTCGCCTTCTCGACGCTGCTCGGCTGGAGTTACTACGGCGAAACCGGCATCGTGTATCTGCTGGGCGCCCAAGCCGCCAAGCCCTACCGGATTGCGTGGCTGGTGTTCGTTTATCTGGGCGCCACCGGTTCGCTGCACCTGATCTGGGACATCGCCGACACGCTCAACGGCCTGATGGCCCTTCCCAACTTGATCGCCCTGCTGGCCTCGATCCCGCTGCTGCTGCGGCTGCATCGGGAATTCTTCGGTGCGCAGCGTTAGGCAAGTGAGCCGTCCCATGGCTTGAACTCCAGACGGCTCGAACGCTGCTGCGGATCGACATTCCAACCGCGAGAAGCGCCCGGCACGCGAGAGGGGAACGACCGAGCAACGCCACCGTTCCCATGCGCCGCCAGCCGAAGCGTTGAGCCAGTCTGGGCAGCAGTCCAAGCTGGTCAATGCGTGCCAGCCCGACCGGCGGACTGCCATCCGCGATGATGAGGTCTTGGGCAGGCACGGAGTTCGGGTTGGATTCACTCGTCGTCTAGCGTTTGGTCTGACAGGCAACCGGAACCGATAACGGTTTCTCCGCCTCAAGATCGACCTCCAGGATCCCATCCCGCGCTTCACCCTCACCCGGCTGCGCACCGACGATGGCGCGCGCTACCTCGAGCCCTTCGCCAACTCGGACGGCTACATATCCCTGACTGGTTGCGGGCCTCGCCGGCCTGGGGGACTCGCTGACCCATCGTCTCGTCCTCTCTCTCCGGGGAATCTCTGCTAGGCTAAGGATGGTAAAGCCCAAAGAAGCATCTGACGGGCGTGTACCCAAAGGCTGCGTCGACGGTGGACTGGTTGATGACCGTCAACCGCTTGTTGCCGCCGACACTCCTCCAACCGGTTTCGGAAGTTGGCAGAACTCTCCACTGCGAGCTCCCAAGCTTGTTGTCCAGATTGTCGGTGGCGTACACGTTGGCGTACCCAAAATCGGGAAGTGGCCAGGTGACCCAGTACTTCGCGTCCGAGACTGTGATGAAGACGCCTCCAGCATCCGCCGCACCCAGAGCCCGGGCTCTTTGCTCCCCATCAAGACCAAGCGTAAACAGTCCATGGTTGAGCAGCCAGGAGGCGTGGGTGCGGGCGACGCAATTGCTATACTCCTGCCCTACGGGAACGCAGTTGGCCATGGCGCTGTTCCACATGCAACTCTGAACCTCGGGCCGCACTTCACCGCCGATGGGCTGGGTGCGCCACTTGTTGGTTTCTCCCGCCCTTTCCATCAAGCCGAGGAAGTGCCAACCGGGCGGCGCAAGGGTCGAGTAAGCGAATGAGTCGTCATGATATCCAATCTGCAGCGCCGCCGGATTATGGCTTCCCGTGACCGTGGGGTAACGGACGAGCAAGCGGGTGTGCCGGAAGGCGTTCGTGTAAGCGGCCAGCACAAGGTCCTGAACCGACACGGGCGCAAAGCATGAATGATAAGGAAACGTGTGCCATTCTCCCCAAGACCCGCACGCAGGATGCTCTTGAGCTGCTTGAAGATCAGTTCGATCTGCCAGCGCACCCGGTACAGATACCCCAGCGCCCGCACGGGCAACTGAGCGGCCGGCACGTTGGTGACCAGGACTGGTGATGGTTTTGGGTTTGGGAGCGCACAATAGGCCCAGGGCCAGGACGAGAAACCTGCGGCGGGGTCGTGGGTCGCTGAGGGCCAGAGCGGCCAGGGTGAGCAGGTCCAGGAGTTGGTCGAGGAGGGAGGTTTTCATGAGGGGCGGTTGAGGAGCTCAAAGGTGTTGGGGGCGGTGCGCCGGAAGGTGTGGTGGTCG
>VHCO01000192.1 GCA_016871715.1 Verrucomicrobiota bacterium | reverse complement strand
AGACAGCCCTGGTTTGGGCGTGCGCGGCGTTACTGGTTTTGCAGGTAGTTTCGTTTATTGTCATCTTAACTTGCCTCCTCCCTTGGCTCCCGCTGCACGCCTAGCCCGGAGCTAGAAAGCGTCGGTGCGACAATCGAGCTAGAAAGCGTCGGTCCGACAATCGATAATGCTAGGGCGCGCACCGTGGCGCGGGTCGAGCGTGGGGTCTTGGTGTGCTTGCGAGGAGGTGCGCGGAGGAGCACTATGGCCAGGGTGTGGATGCGCTGAGGTCCGGGCGTTGCGCGTGGGCCGGACGGCGCCTGTCACCATCGATCGGGACTATGAGGCAAGAGACCTGAGCGGTATGGCACGGTGGAAGCACAAACCGAATCGACTTCGAGCTAGCGTGGGCTGGCTCGTGGCCGCCGTTGCTGGGCTCGTGCTGCTGGCGGTGGGCCGCGGGATGGATCTCGAGGCTTGGCTCGGCCGCGCCTTGGACGGGGTTGCGAGTCTGGGTCCTTGGGGGCCAGTGCTCTTCGCGGGGCTTTACGTGTTGGCGACAGTGGCCTTGGTTCCGGGGTCGCTGCTGACGCTCGGCGCGGGGGCCGTGTTCGGTCTGGGCGCAGGCTTCGTGGTGGTGTCGCTGGCCTCGACCACGGCGGCCACGGTGGCGTTTCTGATCAGCCGTTACCTGGCGCGGGAGGCGGTGGCGCGGAAGTTGGGGCGGCACGAGAAGTTGGCGGCGTTGGACCGGGCGGTGGCGGCGGAGGGGTGGAAGATCGTCTTGCTGACGCGGTTGTCGCCGGTCTTTCCTTTCACGCTCCTGAACTATGCGTTCGGCCTGACCCAGGTGAAGCTGAGCCATTACGTGCTGGCTTCGTGGGTCGGCATGCTGCCTGGCACGGTGATGTACGTTTACTTGGGCTCACTCGCCAACGTCGAGGTGGGGCCGCGCGGTCGCACGCCGGGCGAGTGGGTCCTCTACGGCGTGGGTTTGTGTGCCACGGTGGCGGTGACGGTCTTGGTGACGCGCTTGGCGCGCCGTGCCCTTTCGCGCAAGCTCGAGTCCTGACCGCAGGGACAGGCCTTACGGGCGAGGTGGGCGGGGCGGCCGTGGCTGGACACGGGCGGCAACGCATTTCATATTGGGTCGCATGACGCGGGAACGCGAACAGCCGACGGAGCCCACGCCCACGCCGCCAGCAACTGGCAAGGAGCAATACGCCTGGCTCGAGTTGTCGCGGGCCACGCCGCCGAAGCGGTCGCCCACGGAGCGCCTGGCGGATTTCCTCGAGGTATACGGTTGTTACGATGAAGCGACCGCGCGTGAGCAGGCGCATCGTTGTGTTCAGTGTCCGGAGCCGATGTGCGTGCAGGCGTGTCCGTTGGAGAACCGGATTCCGGAGTGGTTGCTGTTGACGGCCGAGGGGCAGTTCCTCGAGGCGGCGGCACTTTCGCGCGCGACGAGCAACATGCCGGAAATCTGTGCGCGGATTTGCCCGCAGGACCGACTGTGCGAGGGGGCCTGCATTCTGGATGGCAAATCGGATCCGGTCGCCATCGGGGCCATCGAACGTTTCCTCAACGAATATGCCTTCGCGCATGGCGTCACCGACAGCGCCAGCGTCGCCCCGAACGGCCGGCGGGTCGCCGTGGTCGGATCCGGCCCGGGGGGCTTGGCGTGTGCGGATGAGTTGGCCAAACGCGGCTATGCAGTCACGGTCTTCGAGGCGCAATCGGTGCCGGGCGGTTTGCTGGTCAATGGCATTCCGGCCTTCAAGCTCGAGAAAGGCGTCGTGGAACGGCGCATCGACTTCCTGCGGCATCGGGGCGTGGTGTTCCGGACCGGGGTGTGGATTGGCAAAGACATTACCCTGAAGGAACTCCAACGGCATTTTGAGGCGGTGTTCTTGGCTTGTGGCGCCCAGCAGGCCCGGCCCCTGGACATCCCGGGCGCGGACCTTAAGGGTGTCCTGCAAGCCCTCCCGTTCCTGGTCGAGAAGAATTCGGACCTGCCCCTGGCCATGCCCAAGACCGACGTGGCCGGCCGGCGGGTGGTCGTGCTGGGCGGTGGCGACACGGCCATGGATTGCCTGCGCACCGCCCTGCGTTGCGGGGCGAAAGCGACGGTGTGTCTCTACCGGCGAGACGAGGCGAACATGCCCGGCAGCCGGACTGAATATGACAATGCCGTCGAGGAGGGAGCGGAGTTCCAGTTTTTGACTAACCCGATCGCCCTCGAGGGCAATGGAGACGGGCAGGTCACTCAGGTGCGTTGTGTGCGAATGCAGTTGGGGGCGCCCGATGCGACCGGCCGGCGCCGGCCGTTGGCCCTTCCAAACTCGGAGTTTAGGGTGCTGGCGGATGTGGTGCTGGTGGCGTACGGATTCGACCCCACGCCGTTTCCCGCGGACAGCGATTTTGCCCAGATTGCCAGGCACCCCTGGGGGGGGATGGTGGTCGATGAGCAGTTCATGACCCGTTTGCCTGGCGTGTTTGCCGGCGGAGACCTCATTCGGGGGCCCGCCTTGGTGGTCGAGGCGGTCCGCGACGCCCGCCAGGCTGCCCTGGCCATCGACCGGTACTTGGCCTGTCGGCCAGCAGGCGGGGCCTCACCGTCGGCTGATGCGGTTAGAGCTGCCCGGGCCCAACCCTAGAAGGACCAGCCAGTTGGCGTTGGCCAGGGTGTCAACAATCAAAAACGCGTCAAATTGAGCTCAGCCCCTGACCACTGGTCGGCAGGCGGGGCCTCACCGTCGGCTGATGCGGGTAGAACTGCTCGGGCCCAGCCCTAGAAGGACGAGCCAGACGGCGATGGCCACGGTGTCAACAATCAAAAACGCGTCAAATTGAGCTCAGCCCCAGGTAGCGGCGATAGACGGACTCGAGTTCGTCGAGCATGTGTCTGAGGCTGTGGCGCGCCTCCACGTGGGCCCTGCCGCGGTCGCACATGGCCCGGGTGGCGGTGGGATCGGCCAGGGTGTCCCGCAGCGCGTCGGCCAGGGCAGCGGCGTCGCCGGCGGGGAAGATCCGGCCGGTGAGGCCCGGTTGGATCACGGCAGGGATCCCGCCGACATTGCTGCCGACGACCGGAGTTTTGGTGGCGAGGGCCTGCAAGCCGATTTGGGGGATGCCCTCATGGCGGGTCGAGGCGATGACCAGGATCGCCAAGGCGCGCAGGACCGCGGGGATGTCCTCGCGGTGGCCCACTAAGGTCACCCACGGACCGAGGCTCAACTCGAGCACACGCGCCTCGAGGCGTGACCGCACCGGCCCTTCACCGACGATCACGAACCGCGCCTTCAGGCCGCTTTGGACCAGTTGGTGCGCGGCCGCAAGGAAGGTGTCGTGCCCTTTCCAGGAACGCAGTACGGACACCATACCGATGAGGGGTGGCGCCGGGCTTGGGCCGGGCGGCAGCAACGGTGCGGCCGGACCGGCGGGGCAGAAGCACTCGAGATCGATTCCGGTGGGGATGGTGCTGGCGCGCTCCGGCGGCAGGCGGAGGGCCTGTTGGAGGTGGGCGGTGATGGCGGGACTGGTGGTGAGTACATGATCGGCCAGCGAACGGTAGGCGTGCCGGCTGACCCAGTGATGGGGGTAATCAACGTCGATGTGGCGGGTGCGGAGCACCAAGGGGACGCGGGCCAGGCGCGCGGCGCAACCGGCGGCCCAGCCATCGCGCGAGCTATGGGTGTTGACAACCTGTGCGTTCACCGAGCGCAGCCAGAGCGCCAATCGGGGTATGGTCCAAGGATAGAGCCACCGGTCGAATCGCGCCAACCGCACGGGCACTTCGGTCGCCCGCGCCCGCTCGACCAGGCGCGCGGTGGGCGGCGCCACCAGCCAGCACGAGCTGCCGCGTTGCCTGAAACCCGTTAACTCGGCCAAGACTCGGTGTTCTTGCCCACCCCACCCAAGCGAGGCTTCGGTGTGCACCAACCGCCAGCGGCTTGGGGGCACGGGGTCCATGGGCTTAAACCGCGGGAGGCTGTGCGGCTGCGGTCTCGGGGACGCGCGCCAAGCCGGCGGTGACCATCAAATGGCGACCCAGCAGTGAAGCGTCCGAGCCGGCCACGAGCCAGAACTGGCGCTCCTCGGTTGTGGCGGCGCGGACGCGACGTCGCTGGCAGTACTGTCGTGCGGGCAGCGCGAGCAGGCGCTCGTGCCAATGTTTGGGGCGCGATAGAGGCTCGATCAAGATACGGGGCGGGTCGAAGCCGGCCAGGCGGAAGAACACGTAGAGCTGGGGGTAACACCACGGGGTGATGTGCATGTGGGTGCCGGGGACGACCTTGCCGGCCAGGGCTGGGAAGGAGGGGAAGAAGCCGCGCCACCAATATTGGAGGCGGGCTTGGGGAAACCAGACGTTGGGCGTGGTGACGATCAACTGGCCGGTCGGGGCGAGGTGGTCACGGAAGGCGCGCAGCAGCCGGAGCGGATTGCCCACATGCTCGATGCCTTCGCAGCAGCAGATCAGGTCGTAGGTCGTGCAGGCCTCCGGCAATCCGTCGTCCAAATCGTGCTGCCAAAAGCGGCGGTAACCCGGCGGCGATTGGGCGAACAGGTCGATGCCGTCGAGAGCGGCCCCCTCGGTTAGCGCGGCCCGCAACCAGCCGTTGCCCGAGGGCGCATCCAGCACCGTCCGAAACGACTGGGCGCGCAAGTGCGCCTCGAGCGCTGCCTTCGAGCTGGGCTGCATGATGCTTAACTGGTTGGGTGCGGTTGAGCCGCACAGAAGGCGAGATCGAGGGCGAATAAGGCCCGTATGCGGAATGGCAGCCAGGGGAACACGGGGATGCCGTGGCGTCCGCCCCCCAGGAGGTGGCCCGAGACGGGGAGCAGTTGCACCTGGCGGAAGCTGGCTTCCAATTGGCGCCGGAGCAGCGCGGGCGAGTAGGAGCGGAGGTGCGAGGGGTCGGTCTCGAAGGGCCGGCCGAGTAGGAAGCGCAGCCGGTTGCGCAGCCGGAAGCTGTTGGGCACCGAGCCGACCAGGCGCCCGGCGGGTTTGAGGACCCGCGCGATTTCGCTCAGGACTTTCGCCGGGAAACGGAGGTGTTCCATGACTTCCGACAAGACCACCACATCGAACTGGCCAGCCTCGAAGGGCAGGGGCTCGAAATCCACGTCCAGCCAGACGCTCGGGCAGCCGAGTTTGGCGGCGAACAGTTCGAGGGCGTTGCGATCGATGTCGATGCCCACGACCCGATTGTGTTGGCCGTAGTGCTGGGTGAGGTTGCCCGCCCGGCAACCGATCTCGAGCGCAGCCTGCCGCTGGCCGATGAGGCCGACGAGCAGATCCAACCGAGCGCGGTCGCCGTAGAGATAATCGTATTTGCCGCGCTTCTGGTACTCCTCGTAGAAGGCGGCGATTTGTTCTTTCGGGCTGGGGGCCATGGCGAGTCGATGTATCGAGTGCGGATACGAGGGCTTGCGGGGCGCCGTCGCTGGGTCACTTGACGGCGCGCAGCATGACTTGGAAGGCGCTGGCGGGAAAGAGAAACGCCAGGTGCCGTTCGTACAGGCGCGGGCAGTATTTGCCCAGAAACCCAATGCCGATCGCGTAGGTGAAGTCGTCGAAGAAGATCTCGCTCCAGAGCTTCTCGAAGCGGGCGCGGTAGACCTCGTTGGCCGGGTGGAAGTAGTCGAAGGACCCGACGGAGAAGAAGTGGCAGTGCTCGAAGTGGCGGTAGGCCTCGACCCAGGAGAAATGGGGGCACTCGAGGTACAAACGCCCGCCGGGCTTGAGCAGGCGATAGAACTCCTCGATCACCTTTTGGGTCGGCGGCAGATGTTCGAGCACGTGCGAACAATGGACGCCGTCGGCATAATCGTCCGGAAACGGATACGGGAAGGCGAGCAGATCGTGATCGACATCGCGTTGCAGCTCCGGCCCGGCAATGCTGACCACCCGGCGATCCACGCCGATTGCGCCCGGCAACTTCCGGCGGCCGCAGCCGATGTCCAGCACGACTCGGCCGGTCATTTCCCGCACGAACTGCGCCCGGCGCCGCCAGGCATTAGGGAAGAGGCGCATGGGGGATTCGGTCAGGGGGTAGCGGTTTCAACGCGCCAGCAAGTTGGGTCTAGCCGGCGCGGAGCCACTGGGCGACGGCGACGGCGGCGTAGGTGATCAGCAGGTCCGCACCGGCGCGGCGGATGGCCAGGAGGCTTTCGAGGGTGGCGGCCCGCTCATCGAGCCAACCGCGGGCCGCAGCGGCTTGGATCATCGAGAATTCACCGCTCACCGCGTACGCGGCGGTCGGACAGCCGAACTGGGTCTTGACCCGATAGATGACATCGAGGTAAGCCAGCGCGGGTTTGACCATGACGATGTCCGCGCCTTCTTGCAGGTCCAGCGCCACCTCGCGCAGGGCCTCGCGCGCGTTGGCGGCATCCATCTGGTAGCTGCGCCGATCGCCGAACTTGGGCGCCGACTCCGCGGCCTCGCGGAAGGGGCCGTAGAAGCTCGAGGCGTACTTGGCTGCGTAGGATAGGATCGGCGTGTCGAGGAAGCCGGCCCCATCGAGCGCTGTGCGAATGGCCGCCACGCGTCCGTCCATCATGTCGCTAGGCGCCACCATATCGGCGCCGGCGTCGGCATGGCTGACTGCAGACTGGGCCAGCAACTTGAGGGACGGATCGTTGAGGATCGAGGCATGGTCCTCGAGGGCCTTGACGATGCCGCAGTGGCCGTGACTCATGTACTCGCACAGGCAGACGTCGGTGATGACCAGGAGCGTGGGGAGTTCGCGCTTGAGCAGGCGCACGGCTCGTTGGACGATGCCCTTGGCGGCATAGGCCTCCGAGGCCCGCGCGTCCTTGCGGTCGGGGATGCCGAAGAGCAGCACGGCTGGCACGCCCGCGCGGTGCGCCGCCGCCGCGTCGCGCACGAGCTCGTCCGGGGACAGTTGGCAGACCCCGGGCATCGAGCTGACCGGGTGCCGCACGCGGCGGCCCGCCCGCACAAACAAGGGCAGCACCAACTGGTCGGTCACCAGCCGATTCTCCGCCACCAAGCGACGCAGCGCTGGGGACTGGCGCAGTCGACGCGGCCGATACTCGGGAAAGCGACCCAAGGACGATGAATCCATGACCCGGGAGTCTAGTGGTCGAAAGCGGGGCGCGAAACCAAAAAACCATGGGCAGGGGCTTGGCGACCGATTCGTTTACGGCGGCAGCGTGCCCCGAGTCCTTAGCGAGGTGCTTGAGGGCTGCCCTCGCGGGTGAAACCCGGCAGGCTCCCTGTGGGGCGCGGATCGTCAGATCCGCTTGGCGGACGTGACCGTCCGCGCTCCGCCTCGCCAAGGATTCGGGGCGTGCGCGAACTTGCGGGTCTGGTTTGGGATTGGCATCGGTCTGGCTACTATGACGGCGCATGCGCTTGCGCCTGGCTCGCTGGGTCCGATTTGCCGCCCTCGGCGGCGCGCTCGTTGCCGCGCCGGAATTGGCTGCCGCCGGGCCGTCACCGGCCAGGCCACCGCGCCAATTCCTGCCCGGGACAACGCATCGGCTCGAGGACTTCCCGGAGAGTCGGCTGCGCCGGCAGCTCGAGCGTCTGACGGTCGAACGGCGCCAACGCGCCATCGAGTGGCTGGGCGCATTTCATCTTACCGAGTCGGATCTGGGGTCGCTCCATGTGGATTCGGAGGGAGGCATTTATTACGTGGACGACTCGCCGGGCGCGCTTTCCATAAACCGCCAGGTAGGGCCGGACCGCCGGGCCGGCCGCTCGGACCTAGTGACCTGGTTCGTGCGGCGCGCCCAGCGGTCGCGCCCTACCGGTTTATGGCCCCCATCCGCGCCAACCACCTTGGCGCCAGTACCTGCCATGACTCCTGACTTAGCGGCCTCGGCTGCCGGTCTGGCGTCGTTGCCGGTCGTGCCGGTCAAGCCTTTCCCGACGAATCTGGTCTTCCACAGCAAACCGGGCGCGCCCAATGTCCTGTTTCTGAACTTCAGCGGTGAAGAGGTCCGGGGCACGGTGTGGAACACGACGGTGGACCGGACCGTGATTCCGGCGGTGGCCTTCAGCACGGACGGCGATTACGAGCGCTTCAGCGCCGCGGAGCAACTGACCATCCGACGCATCTGGCAACGGGTCGCCGAGGACTACGCCCCCTTCGACATCGACGTGACGACCCAACGCCCGGCCACCTTCGGCACCCGGACCGCCCATGCCCTGATCACGCGCAGCACCGATGCGAACGGCGAACCGAATCCGTCCTCGACGGCGGGCGGGGTGGCCTATCTGGGGGTGTTTCGCACCTCGACGTACGCCACCTACCGGCCGGCGTGGATCTACTCGGACAACTTGGCCCACAACGAATCCTACCTTGCCGAGGCGGTATCGCATGAGGTTGGCCACAACCTAGGCTTGAGCCATGACGGCCAAAGCAACGGCACCGAGTATTACAATGGCCACGGCAGCGGTGAGCTCTCCTGGGGGCCGATCATGGGCTCGGCGGTCAATCGCAACCTCACGCAGTGGTCCAAAGGCGAGTATTACCTGGCCAATAACACCCAAGACGACCTGGCCACCATCGCCGGTAAACTCGCCTACCGCACCGACGATCACGGCAATACGCGTGCCACCGCCACCTTCCTGACGCTCACCGCCGCCGGCGAGATCGCCTCGACCACGCCCGAGACCGACCCAGACAACCTCCGCTCGCTCAACAAGGGCATTCTCGAGCGCAGCACGGACGTGGATGTCTTCGCCTTTGCCACAGGGGCAGGACCCGTGAGCCTGGCGGTCGAGCCTTGGCTCATGCCCACCGGGCTGACCCGCGGCGGCAATCTGGATGTGGGCGTCGAGTTATACAGCGATGAGGGCGTTCTGCTCACCACCAATAACCCACCCGACCGCGCGACCGCTCGGCTCGAACTCACCTTGCCGGCCGGTGTCTATTACCTGCACATCCGCAACTCGGGCGCCGGCGCACCCGCCAACTCGAATCCGACCGGTTACACCGCCTACGGCAGTCTGGGCCAGTACTTCATCACCGGCCGGGTGGTGCCGGCGCACTTTGTCGTGCCGCCACAGGCCGAGTTGGCCGTAGCCGATCTGATCCAACCCGGCACCGGCGCCTGGCCCCTGACGGTCACCTACGCCGATAACGTGGCGATCGACACGGGAACCATTGACGGCGCGGACCTGCGGATCCGTGGCCCGAATGGGTACGACCGTCCCGCGCGGCTCCTCTCGCTGGACCTCACCGCCCCGGGGACCCGCGCCTCGCCACCTACGCGGCCGACCCACCGACGGGCGGGGCCTGGACTCACCGGGACAACGGCGTCTACACCGTGGGTTTAGAAGCCAACCAGGTGCGCGACACCGAAGGGGCCTGGGCGGCTGGGCGTCAGCTCGGCCAATTCACCGTGAACGTGCCCCGGCCGATCTACGTGGCGGACATGGACACCGACCCTGGTTGGTCGCTGGAACCGCGGTGGGAATACGGCCTGCCGACTTACACCGGCAGCGGGCCCAAAGCCGGTTTCACCGGCACGCACATCGTCGCCTACAACCTCAGTGGCAACTACGAAAACCGGCTCACGACCAAGTACGCCACCACACCGGTCATCGACGGCTCGAGCGCGTCAACTCTGACCTTGCGGTTCCGGCGCTGGCTGCGGCTGCGGTTCGGCGACACCGCACGGACCCAGGTTAGCACCAATGGCACGGCTTGGGCCAATGTCTGGACGACGTCCAGCTCAGTCACCGATAGCGCTTGGCAAACGGTGCAGTACACGCTACCGGCCTGGGCTGCCGGCAGCCCTTCGCTGCGGCTGCGGTGGGGCTTAGCCTCGAACTCGGCCCAAACCGATCTAGGCTGGAACCTGGACGACGTCGAACTGTTGGGAGGCGGCAAGCTCGATGCCACACCGCCCACGCCGCTGTTGTTGGCGGCCGACCTGACCACCGACGGCTCGCCGAACCATTCGTTCACCGTCACGTTCACCGACGAGTCGGACGTGCGCGTCGAGACCCTCAGCTCCGCCAACCTCCTGGTCACGAGCACCAACGGCCTTCCGCTGTGGCAATCTTACCTTGCAGGTCTCGATCCCAACAACCCGAACGACCAACTGCGCCTGCGCTGGGCACTGATTAACCAGCCACCCGCGCTTCGCCTCGACTGGCACACGGTCAACGGCCGCGTCTACACCGTGCGATTCTCACCTAACCTCGCCATCCCCTCGAGCCCCCTTCCGGGCGCGGCGAATCTGCCTTGGACCGTCTCGGGCTACACCCACGCACTGGATCCGTCCTCGCCCGTCGGGTTCTACCAACTCGAGGTGCGGAGAACGGAGTGATTGGCGCTCGCCGCGCAAGCCGCCGTCGGTTTGACTGTGGAGGGTCTGATCATGGCGGTACGGGGCGCGGGGTGACTGATGAGCGTTTGGGACAGACCACAGTGTGCCGGCACGGCGCGCCGTCCGCTGCGGACAGCGGACGTGACCACGGCCTGTAGTGTGCGCTGTCCTCAGCGCTTTGTAGTGTGCACTGTCTTCAGCGCAGGTAACTCGATCACTGGCGCGGATCCGCTGGGGACAGCGGACACTACAGGGATCCGCTGGGGACAGCGGACGCTGCAGGGCCAGTCGCGCACAGCTCAGGGGGCCGCAGGCACGCCAACATCCGCAAAGTAATGGGCAAAAAAGGTGGAGACAAACTGCGTCTGAGGGATGCTGGTGCCTCATGTATAAGAGCGAACTACGCGGATCGTTACTCTCTCTGTCTCCTCTCTCTTTCTCTCTGTGTGTGTGCGCTAGCGCCATGTTGCTCGCCGGCAGCGAAGCCTTAGGGGCTTCACCGCCCGCGGCGGACGCGGAGGCGCCAGCCCCGCGCGGTCCCCCGCCAGCCATCGGCACCACCGCCACGACGGCCCCGCCTGCTCCGAGCGTTTCCAGTCGCCCCGCGGTGCCGGCTGACGCACCCGAGAGCCTCTTTCACCCGCGGCGAGTGTTGGTGAAGGTCGAGGCGGGTATCGCACTTGACCAACTCGAGGACTTCCATCGGGTCCAGGGGGCGCGGGTTTTGCGCACGTTCCCGGCCATCGGGAATCTTCAGGTCGTCGAGGTCGAGAGCGAGGCGTCCGTGGGCGCGGTGGTGCGAGCGTATCTCGAGAGCGGTTTGGTCGCGTATGCCGAGCCGGACTTTTACGTCATCCTCTATCAAGCCCCGCCTCGCATCGTGCCCGACGACCCGCGGTTTGGCGACCAATGGGCTCTGGACCACGCGAGTCGCAAGGACATCAACGCCCCGGAGGCCTGGGCCATCCGATCGAGTGCGGAGGACGTGGTTGTGGCGGTGGTGGACACGGGGGTGAAGCTCACGCACGAAGACCTGGCCGCCAACCTCTGGACCAACCCGGGAGAGATCCCCAATAACGGCCAAGATGACGATCAGAACGGCTATGTGGACGACATCCACGGCATCAACGCTGAGGACGGAAGCGGCAATCCGGAGGACGCATCGGGGCATGGGACGCACGTGGCGGGCATCATCGGCGCATGCGGCAACAACGGCTTGGGTGTTGCCGGCGTAGCATGGCAGGTGCGGCTTATGCCGCTGGCCTTCACCGCTGCGCCGGAGGTCCCCGGGACAGTCTCCCGGGTGGTTGCTTGTCTGGACTACGCCCGCGCCCAGGGGGCCCACCTCGTCAATGCCAGTTGGGGAATCCCCTGCCGCAGTCAGGCGCTCTACGACGCACTCGAGCAACTGCGGGCAGCCGGGATCATCCTGGTTGCCGCCGTCGGCAACGATGCGTGGGACACCGATCAGAGTCTGGATTTCCCCAGCGTTTATGAGCTTGACAATATCGTCTCGGTAGCCGCCGGGAATTACGAAGGCAAGCTGGCTTACTTCTCGAGTTATGGCGGTGGGCTGGTGGACTTGGTCGCACCGGGCTGGGACATTCTTTCCACGTACATCAGTCCGAGCGGGCCACAGACCAACTACACCAACCTGACTGGGACCTCAATGGCGGCACCCCATGTGAGCGGAGCATTGGCGCTGGCCCGCCAGGCGCTGCCTGCCGAGTCCGCACGGGCAGCGATCTATCGGCTCTTGGCGGGCGTGGACACCGACGCGGCGTTGGTGGGCAAGTGTCTAACCGCCGGCCGGCTCAACTTGCAGAGGCTCATCGAGGGGACGCGGCCCCTGGCCCCGGCCAACGACAACTTCGAGTCGGCGGTGGTGCTGATTGGAACCCACCCCACGGCGTTCGGGGTGAGCCTGTACGCGACCAAGCAACCGGGCGAACCCAATCACGCCGGCGACGCCGGCGGGGCCTCGGTCTGGTGGTCGTGGACAGCCCCCGGCTCTGGGCCGGTCGAGATCACCACCGGTCGCAGCATCACCGCCAGCGGTGGGGCGTTCGACACATTGCTGGCCGTTTATACCGGCTCGAGCCTGGGCAGCCTCACGTTGGTGGTTCAAGACGACAACGGCGGCTTGACCGCTGAAGGGGCTGGGAGCAGCCGGGCGTTCTTCACCGCCAGCGCCGGAACGACGTACCGCATCGCCGTGGATGGGCGGGGCGGGGCGCAGGGCTTTGTGCGGCTGAACCTGGCTTTGGCGCCCAGAAACGACAGTTTCGCCACCAGCACCCGACTCACCGGCGAGTTCATCGCCTGCGAGACCTCGAACCTTGGAGCCAGCAAGCAGAGCGGTGAGGCCGCGCATGGGGGTAACGCGGGCGGCCGGTCGCTCTGGTGGTCGTGGACGGCGCCGACCGGTGGGACGGTGTCGCTGACGACGGCCGGGAGCAACTTCGACACGCTCTTGGCGGTTTACACGGGGAGTTGGCCGCCGGCGCTGCTGGCCGGCAACGACGATGAAACCGATGCGCGGCTGCGCGACGACTACGGGGGCAAGACCAGCGGCCTCACCTTCACGGCCCAGGCAGGCCAGACCTACCATTTCGCCGTGGACGGAAAGGGCGGCGCGGCCGGACGGATTGTGCTCGCCGGTGGTTTCGCTGGGTCCTTGGTGGCCGAGGTCATGGCCAGTGGCAGCTCGGGCAAGGCAATCACCGAGGCCGGTCATGCCACTGGCAACCGGGACGCGGCCAACGCCTTTCTGTACGCGAATGGCCAGATCACGATCATCAGTTCCCCGGGCCGGAGTCTGACGGCGTACGACCTCAATGAGGCCGATGTGGTCGTTGGGCAAGCAGACCAACCAACAGGGACAGCAGCATTCCGCTGGTGGCCGGGCTTGAACGACGTGGAAATCCTGCCCGGGAACGGCGAGGCCGCCGCCAGGGACATCAACGGCCCGGGCATCGTCGCCGGTAACCTGAGCGAGTTGTGTGGCCAGGTCCGTCTCCCGAAGGCGGCATATTGGGTGGGAACCACGCCTTATGCATTACCGTCGGACGGCTTTAAGAGTGCCGTCGAGTCGGTCGGTGATGATAGCCTGATGGTCGGTTGGACATACCCCCTCACCGGTTGCAGCCCGGGCCCCATGAGCGCCACGCTCTGGCGGCTCAACGGGGAGTCGTGGGAACGAATCGATCTGGGTGTGCTAGGTGGGGTCCCCAAGAGCAAGGCGTTGTCTGTCGGCCAGGGCGGCACCATTGCGGGGATGGCTTGGTCGATCAACGCCAGCAGCCTACGGATGGCCGCCGCCGTCTGGGCCGATTGGCGGATGCGGAGCCTGGGAGCACACGGTGCCTCCAGCACCGTGGCGCACGGCATCAACTCGCGAGACCAAATCGTCGGACGGATGGACAGATGGGTGGACGATGTTCGTGGCAGCCGGGCCTTTCTCTGGGAGAACGGCGTGTTCCTGGACCTGGCGCGGCTGTTTGTGGGCACGCCGCCGTTCAGCTTTCCCGGCGCCTGGTGGTTTAGGGAGGCGCAGGACATCAACGGCCGAGGACAGGTCGTGGGGACCATCGAGTATTACGATCCGGGGCCCCCGCCTGGCTGGAAATCCACGGCCTTTCTACTGACGCCCCCTCTCGTCGTCACTCTGGGAGGGGCCGAATTTGCGGCGGGTGTTTTCCAGTTCACGGTCCGAGGCGCCCCGGGCTCAGTCTGCACGGTTGAAACCCGCGAGACCATGGAAACAGGCCAATGGACGGTCCTTGGCAACGTGACGCTGGGTCAAACCGGTAGCGGGACGTTCCAGGATACAAACTCGGGCCTGTTCGCGACCCGCTTCTACCGCGTGCGGGCTGGCAATGAGTTGTCGAGGAATGCGGTAGGGTTTTTCGTGCGGGAACCGCCGGTGGGTTACTCGATGGTCGCCAACCCATTCGGTTGCCGCGACAACCGGGTCCCCGCCTTGTTCCCGGGCGCGCCCGAAGGGCTCACGGTTTACAAATACGACAACGCGACTGGGGCCTACCGGATCAACGCGTACGAATTTGGCGCTTGGTCCGATGAACTGATGACGCTCGATCCCGGCGAAGGGATCATTCTCAGGTTGCTGGCGGGGACTGGGTACACGATCCGTTTCGCTGGCGAGGTGATGCAAAACGCTCCCCGGCGGGAGGTGCTGGCGAGTTGGCAGGTTTATGGCACCGTGGTCCCGTTCGTTGGCGCACTGGACCAACGACTCGAGTTCCCCATCGAGCACGGCGATGCGGTCTACAGAATGAGGTCGGACGGCTCGCTCACATATGACGTTTACACGTACCACAATGGCACCTGGAACCCGGCGCCACCGGTCATGGCACTGGGCGAGGCCTTCTGGGTGAACCGGTCGGCGGCGGGGATTTGGCGGCAGAATTACGCGGTGTGGTAATTGGCCCCCCTGGTGTATCGGCGCCCGTTTCCGAAGAACCATCTCGAGGACGTATGAGAACTCTTGTTGCAGGTTCAAGGGGGTTTGAGAACAAGGTCCGCTGCGCGGCGCTGGGCCGCTCGCGACCGGAGCTGTCTTGGGGGCAGAGGGTCCGGCTTGGGGCTGTGCTGCTTTGGGCCGTGACAGCTTGCGGCGGCCCCTTGGATGAATGGACGGTGCGCCAGAAGGTTGTGCCCCACGACTTTGGCGGATTGCAGATCGGGATCGCTGGACTGGCTTACGGCAATGGCCAGTTCCTAGCGGTCGGCCCTCACGGGCTGGTGCTCGCTTCCTCAGACGGAACGAGTTGGGAGACGGTTAGGAGTGACTATACAAACAGTTTCTTGGCTCTCCTTTACGGGAACGGAGCCTGGCTGGGCACCGGCGACAACTGGGAGCTTGTTCACTCGACTGACGGACAGGCTTGGACGCCGACGAGCACTATTCGACTGTACACTAGCCACCGACCGTCCCCTAGGTATTCGTTCCTTCAGCGGCAGTATTTGTTCACCTTCACCGGCGGCCAGTTCGCTTCGATCGTTAGAACGTGGGCGCCGGGCTACGGCTGGGTTTGGGGCCTAGCGGTATCGAGCGACGGCCTAGAATGGAAGCGGAACGTGACCGTGCCGCTGGACGAGGTCTTCGATATGGCCGTCGGGGACGGCTGGGCGGTCGCCCTCGGTCGGCGCTACGAGGGCCTCGCGGATACGTACCTCGCGGCTTCAGCCATTCCCACCAGGAAGTGGGAGAGGATTCGGGTCGGAGGTATGGGTGAGGATGACCTCTCTTATCCCCCGCGGGCCCGCCTCAGGTGCGCCTTCGGCAACGGTGTTTTCGTGGGGACGATGCCCTCCGCTCTTGGGTTGTGGGTGTTGAGGCCAGGTCAACCCATCGGTGGGAGTCAACCCCTGTGCGAACCCTTCTGGCAGTGTTACCCTGAGGAGCTGGGGTTTGCGGCCGGTCGCTTCATTGGGGTGGGCCGGGGCATCATTACCTCGACCGATGGGGTGCACTGGACGGTGCGGCACACGCTGCCGGAGGGCGCCCGGCCCTTGTGGCACGTGGCTTACGGCAACGGGCGGTTCGTGGCGGCCTCGGACGACACGATCCTGCAGAGCGGGCCCATTGTTTGGCTGCAGGGCCGGTGGCGGGAGGGGATGGAGATCGAGCTGACCGGCACGAAGGGCGCCACCTACCGGATCGAGTTCAAGGAACCTGGTGAAGCCGCGGACTGGCAGGGGCTCGAGACCCTCACGCTCACCAACGAAACGCAGGTGATTCGGGACCCTGGATCACTGGCTGCCCCTGGACGGATCTACCGGGCGGAGTATCTGTCGGGACCGACTCTCGGACCTGCGACCCTCAATATCCCTTAGCCTTCGCTTCGCCGCGTTCCCTTTGTCGCCCCCCTTGGTCG
>VHCO01000191.1 GCA_016871715.1 Verrucomicrobiota bacterium | reverse complement strand
TTGCTCCCAGTGATCCCCGAGCCCTCGAGCTGGCTGTTGCTGGCTGTGGGCGGCGTGCTGATGAGGTGGGTGGTACGGAATCGATGCCTCGGCTGACCCTCTGCCGCTCCATGGGTGAAGACGAAGCCTCACCATGGCGAGAATCTGCGCTTGGCCGAGTGACCGGCTGCCTGGTACAGGCAGCTCAGGGCGCGCAGTCCTCTACATGGTGAGGGCTTGCCGCTTGATCGAGCGGCCGGCAGCCTGGTACTGGGACGTCAGTCAGGGCGTGTTCGCCTATGTCCAGTAGTACGAAAGGAATCGCTATGATCCGAATCCAGGGGTTTGCGTTGGCACTTGCGTTGGCTCTCCGAGCCGCCAGCGGCGAATTCATCAACCTCGGTTTCGAAGATCCCGACCCGCGAGCGATCGGATATCCGTACGCAAACGAGAAGTCCCTACTGTCCGGGTGGGACACCTATCTGGATACAGTAGGCTACAACAATCTCACTCAACTCTTCGGGTTCTGCGTCCTTTTCGACGATATAGGGCGCAGCAGGAACCCCGACCTCATGGCAGTGCCCCTGGTCGGGCGGTTTGGTCTCGGAGTAGTGCCAGATGCAGCAAGGACGTATCCTCCCATACAACTACCCCCGCCGTACGTTCAACAACGTGGGACGGTTCCGGTAGACGCGAAGGGGTTGTTCTTCCTGTGGCAGGGCGAAGATCTGCGGGTGTTCCTGGGCGGTCAGCAGGTCCCCGTTTACCCGTGGGAACAGCGGTTGACCGATGACCCTCGAGTGCCGGTGCACAACTACTACGCAGTCCATGTTGAGCCTTGGGCCGGGCAGGAGGTGATGCTCCGCTTCGAATTCCGCGCGTTCGAGTACCACGCCTTTCCCGACTGGCCCGGGCACGTGCATGTGTTGGACGACCTGCACTTCTCGGCCATCCCGGAACCTCCGCCGCGATGGTTGCTGTTGGCGGGTTTGTGGTGGCTGGCGTGGCGGTGCGGTCGCGCGCGGGGCGCAGGCTGATGTCGCGCTCCAGCCCCCGGACCGAGTGGGAGCGGTGCGGCAAGCCCTGCTGGCTGTTGCACGCCGATGGCCACACCGGCGGTGGGCGCTGTACCGCCGGTCTTCTAACCGGCATCCAGTCCGACTGGAATGACGATGCAAGCCGAACCGAACCGGGGCGACCGTCAGTGCGGATGCGGATGAGAGACCCGTCGTGCCGACAGGAGGCGCACCGGGCCTAGAAGGCCCGACTCGAGGATGGGCGTGTCTTGGCGGAACGGGTTCCACGTCGTCCAGGTCACGCGCTGGTCTGGCGAGAGGGCTTGGTCGCCGATCAGGCGGTTTGGCCAGAGGTTCGCGACGGTGATTTCGAGCGAATTCTCGCCCGGTTGCAGGGCTTCCGTGACCTCGACGCGGAACGGCCGGGTCCAGAGGATGCCCAAGTCCCTCTGGTTCAGGCGTACCCGGGCCATAACGTGGACGGTGCCCAAGTCGAGGTAGACCAACGAGGTGGTGTGGGGGAGGGTCGCGGTTGAGGGGGCCCAAGGGAAGGTGGTCCGGTAGGTGGCCTGGCCGGAGAAGTGCCGTATGCCGGGATGTGGATGCTGCGACCAGTCACAAAGCTCCGCGAGCGTGGTTCGGTCGGGGGCACCGCGACCTGCTTGGAACTGGAGTTCCCAATAGCCCGCGATGGTGCGGGCGGCTGGGAGCTCAGGCGCTTGGACCCGATGCACCTTGCCGCTGGCGGTCTGCAACTGGTACTGGCCAGGCGAGAGCACTCGCGTGTCGAGTAGGCCGGCGTCATCCCAGAGTACTTCGAGGCTGGGAGGCTCAGCGCGCGGTTGGCCCGGCTCGGGTAGAAGATTCTGGCCGTCTCGAGTGACGGCCACGACTGGATCGGGGACCGTTCCTCCGGCGGTAAGGCCTATGAGACTGGGTTTTCGGAACACAACGAAGGTGGCTCCGTTGGGCTCGAGCCAAAGGGGTAGCCAGGTGCGGCCGCCCGCTTCGTGGCAGATCGCTTGGCGGCGGCGGTGACCGGTCTGTGGATTCCACAGCTCCGGGGGCTTACCCGAGACGCGGAAGGCACAAGACACGGCGATCCACTCGGCTTGCGGATTCGAGACGAAGTAAAGGTCGGTGTCGTCGATTCGCCGATGGGTGTAACGCAGATCCCGGTCGGCCTCGAAGTCGGGCGCGACACCCACGGATTGCAGCAGCGCCGCGGTGACCTCGTAAGCCGGGAAGAGGTCAGGGAACTGGACAGGTTCTCGGATGTTGCCCCAGGGCGACATGCCCAATGGGCCTAAGACCCGCGCGGTGGTCCAGTGCGTGGACGGGAGCGGAGCGGCAGGTTGGGTGGATGGCGCTGCGGGGTCGGTCGCGTTTTGGCTGGTGGCCGTTGGATGCGATGGCGGAGGCGGGTTGGGGCTTGTTGGCGATGACGAGACGACGAGGCGCGAGGCTTCTCCGCTTCCGGAAGTTTCCCACGTGCCATCGGTGGGAATCGTGAGCGAGGTGCCGTCCTGGTACTGGACCGTCAGTGCGCCGATCAACCCAGCCGGGTTGGGGGTTTCGCCGCCGTTGCTGGCGGCCACGAGCAGCAGGTTTGTCCCCGGCCGCAGCAGCCTGGCGACATCGGCAGTGAAGACGCGGGTGAAGTTGTCGCCGGTCAAGGCAGATTGGCCGTTGATCCAGGCCTCGAACGAGTTGTCGGCGGTCATGGCCAGGCGCGCCGAGGCGATCGGGCGATGGACGTCCGCCATGATACGCCGCTGGAAGCTGCGTTGTCCAGGTGGCGTGCTGACCGCTGGGTTGGTGTCGCGGTGCCAGATCCACTGGGCGCGTGCGAGCGGGTTGGGCGGTCCGGTTGCGGCGAGGGCCTGCGGGTTGGGCTCGGCGCTCCAGTAGACTCGCCCTCGGCCGAAGTCATGGTGATGGAGCCGCCCGGCGGGGCTGGAGGCCACTGAGGACTCCCGAGCGCCCGGCGGTCGCGCAGCGGCCTGTTGCCCGTTGGAGTCAACTGTTGGCGTGTCGCTGCCCCAGAGGCTGCGAGCCAGGCGCTGGACTTGCGCGTCGCAGCTTGGGTAGTCCTCGAGGCTCGGGGACTTGCGCGGCTTTGGCCCGAAGAGGGTGGCGCCGGCGGCGACCAATTCCTGGAGCTTGCGCAGCAGACGCGGCGTCATGGTCTGGACCTCGGGCAAGACCAGGAGCAGGTAACAGATGTCCGCGACGAACCGGCCTTGTTGGAGGAGGAACTGGCAGCGGGTCAGATAGGCGATCCAGGCAGTCGAAAGCTCGAACCAGGTCTGAGTCCGTTCGTAGTGAATGCCGTAGGGGCCCATGGTCATGCCCGGCCAACGGTCCAGCCACGGTTGATGGGCGTACCGGTGGAAGACGAGTCGGTTGATACCTTCGCAGAAGGCCCAATCACCGAGTGTCTTGAGCGAGCCCGGATGAGCTAGCCAGGGTTCGCGGTCGCCGGAGGTGAACGCCTCGGCCTGGACGATGGGTTTGCCATAGGTGTGGGCGATGGAGCTGGCTTCGGTGCAGGTGAACCAGGTCTCGAAGGTATCGCGCCAGAACTCGCCCATGGGCACATCGGCCCGCGCGCCGTAGGTCAGATCGTCGCAGGGGGTTCCGTCGTAAGGCTCGATCGAGAGGCCGAGCCCGTGCTGGTGGGCCAGTTCGGCGAGGTAACCGGCATGGTCCTGGGCGATCAGCTCGAGCACCGTCTGCCGCAGATCCCACAGGAACCGCTCGGCGGACAGAGAGGCATAGTCGACCACCGGCCGCAACAGGGGTTTCACACCTGTCTCCGACGAGAAATGCCCCCGGTGGTAGAGCGCCTTCTCCGCCAGGTCAACCAGTCGGTAGTCGGTGGGAGGGGTGGGGAAGGCCAGCACGGCTACGTCCCGGTAGAACCCGGCGGTGATGGATGGCTGCGGCAGCAGGCCGGCATAGTGTTGTGGGCCGAGGAGCTCGATCTCGCTGGCGACGAGCTTCTGCATGGACTGCTCGGGTTGGACCCACGGGCCGCCGCTACCGGTCCAACCCGGGCTGGCGGGTATGGTCAGCACCAGGCCCAGGCGCGCGGCTTCGGCGTTGGCGTGCCGGAACAACTCGCGCCACGTCGGGCTCATGAAGCGGACCGGCCCTTTGGGGATGCCTACGTCGACCTCCATGAAGAGCACGCCGCCCACGCCGACACGCGCGAGGGCCTCGAAATCCGCCGTAACACCTTCGCGGCTGAGGTTCCCGTCCATCACAAACCAATAGACCCAGGGGCGCGCCTCGGGTGGTGGGGATAGGAACCCGCTCGCCAACCGGTCCAGGGCGGGGAGGGCGTCAGCGGGCGCAGAGATCGAGCTCTGGTGGGTGCGTGGGAGCGCTTGCTCGAGGAAGAACTGGACGAGCTGGGGGTTCTGGAAGAACTCGGGACAGACCTCGTGCCCTTTACCCGGGACGACCGCCAAAGTGGCCTGACCCCCGAGCGCACGGTAGCGGCGCGCTAACTCGCCACTGTGGCGTTCGAGTGGGACGACGCGGTCGGTATCGCCGTGCAGATGGAGGATGGGGATGCTGGCCTGGGCGAGGGGCCCGAGACGATCGATCGGGTTGTGGTCCTTCAACTGGGCGCTGAGTTCGGCTTCGGTCAGACCATAGGCCGGGCTCGATCGCGCCAAGCCCGGCCAACTCGCTTGATCGCACACGGTGTAGATCCCGCCGATGCACTGCACCGCTGCGGGGTGCTCGACGGCCCAATTGTACAGCATCAGGCCCCCACGACTTTGCGGTAGAAGGCTGGCCTTCGGCGCCAAACCATAATGCTTGACCACAGCCCGATAGAACGCCGTGAACGCGGCGCGCCCGGCTGGGCTGCCATACGATTCGCCCACGTCGACGCCGGCGACCGTGAAGCCCTCCACCAGCAATTGCCCGAACATCCAGGCGTGGCTTGCGTCAGGCAACCCGCCTCCCGGGCGAACGAAGGTGGGTGCATACCAGAGCCAGGGCCGCGCGCCGTCACGCCGTGGCTGGCGGGGGAGCACCACAAACCCTCGGGGGCCGTCCGCTCCGATCTGGAAGTCTTCCCGGTCGGCCTCGTACTGGGTCGACCGCGTGAGCTGTAGGAGGTCGGCGGGGGGAGTGCCGGGTGTCGCCGACACCGACACCGACACCGCGAGGGCCAATGAAAACCTGGCAAGAGCGATCGGGCACATGGCCGGCAGTGTACGCGACTGTGCCGAAGATGTCAGCGTCGTGAATCTGTGACGCCGGCGCGGTAGCCCACGCCATGCGCTCGCCACGGAACAAGCACGCGCGCGGCCACGAACCGACGCCAGCGCGCGTTCCGGCGAGGGAGCGCGGACGGCCCGGCGGCTCAGATGTGCTCGGCGATGGTGGGCGGGGCGGGATAGGCGGCCGGCAACTCGGGTGGCAACACCGCCGACTCGGCCGCCAACACCCGGTATTGGCGGATTTGGAAAGAGACCTCGCGTCCTTCCTCGAGCCCGAGTTGGGCATATTCCTCTTTGGTCATGCGGCCGCGGATCACCAGACCGGAAGGCAGTTCAAGCTCGAGCCGCAACAGGATGCCCAGGAAAAACGTATGACGCAGCACCGCGCGGTAATGGTACTGACTCAAGTCCGGCGAGACTTGCACCGCATAAGGGCGGAAGCCAATGCGCAGGCGTTGGCCGTCGGGTTGCCCGGCGGCGGGGAAATCGAGCCCGCCCACGCGCGCCCAGCCGTCGCGGACTTCGGTTTCGAGGACGTTCATGACGCCGATGAACCGGGCGACGAACTCGTTGGCCGGTTGCTCGTAGACCTCGCGGGGCGAACCGATTTGTTCGAGGTAACCGCGCGAGAGAATCACAATCCGGTTGGACACTTCGAGGGCTTCCTCTTGGTCGTGGGTGACGAAGACCGTGGTCACGTTCAGTTCGTGGTGGAGCCGAACCAGCCATTCGCGAAGCTCTTGCCGGATCTTCGCATCGACCGCGCCGAACGGTTCGTCCAGCAGGAGCACGCTGGGTTGGGGCGCGAGCGCGCGGGCAATAGCCACGCGCTGGCGCTGACCTCCGGAGAGTTGGTGGGGGTAACGACCCTCGAGCCCAGTCAAACCGAACAGACTGACCAACTCCGCCACCCGCGCCGCCCGAGCCGCCCGGGCCCATTTTTTGATCTTGAGCCCGAAGGCGATGTTCTCGGCGACCGGCATGTGTTTGAAGAGGGCGTAGTTCTGAAAGACGAAACCGATGTTGCGCTGTTGCACCGAGAGATCGTTGACCCGCTGGCCCCGAATCCATATGTCGCCTTCGGTGGGCATCTCGAGCCCCGCGATCATCCGCAGGACTGTGGTCTTGCCGCCGCCGCTCGGGCCTAGCAAGCCCACCAACTCGCCTTCCTGGACAGCGAAGCTGACGCCGTTGACGGCGGCCGTGGCCCCGAAGCGCTTGCTCACTTGGCGCAGCGTAATGCTCATCCAAGTGGTTCCACGCTGACCGAATTGGCTGCCGGGTGCGCTCCGTCCGTGGCCAGCCCGCGGGCTTGCTCGCGTTGGGATCGCCACTCGAGGCCGTTGCGGAGCAGCAGGGTCATCAAGGCCAACAGGGCCAGCAGACTCGCCACCGCGAAGGCCGCCGCGCTGTTGTACTCTTGATAGAGCTTCTCGACCCGTAAGGGCATGGTCTCCGTCAAGCCGGCGATGTGTCCTGAGACGACGGACACCGCGCCAAACTCGCCCATAGCGCGCGCGTTGCAGAGGATGACGCCATAGAGCAGGCCCCATTTGACGGAGGGCAGAGTGACGTGCCAGAAGGTCTGCCAACCGCTGGCGCCCAGGGTCAGCGCGGCGTGTTCCTGCTCGATGCCGCTGGCCTGCATCACGGGGATCAGCTCGCGCGCCACGAACGGAAAGGTGACGAACACCGTAGCCAAGACCATGCCCGGCAAAGCGAAGATGACTTGGAACTGGTGTTCGTCGAGCCAGGGGCCGAAGTAGCCGCGCAGACCGAACAGGATGACAAACATGAGCCCCGCCACGACGGGCGATACCGAGAAGGGCAGATCGATCAGCGTGATCAGGATCGCTTTGCCCCGAAAATCGAACTTGGCAATCGCCCAAGCCGCCGCCAAGCCAAACCCCAAGTTGAGCGGGACCGCCATCGCCGCAACCTGGAGCGTCAGCTTGATCGCATCCACGGAATCGGGCTCGGTCAACGCCTCCCAGTAAACCGACCAGCCACGCCCCAGCGCCTGGACGAATACGTTGGCCAGCGGCAACAACAGGAATACGGCGGAGAAGACCAGGGCGATCCCGACCAAGCACCATCGCACCAGGGCGGATTCCTCCGAACCCCGCCGGGACGGCGTCAGGAGGCGGCGCTGGAGGCCTTTGGGTGGGGCGGCCATGCGGGGTGTCAGGGTGTCAGTGATGGAAACGGTTCGACCACACCTCGAGCCAGTTGACTACGGCCAGCGTCACGAACGACAGCACCAAGAGCACCGCCGCGATGGCGGTCGCCCCCAGGTAATCGTACTCCTCGAGCCGAATCACAATCAGATAAGGCGCAATCTCCGTCCGGAACGGCAGGTTCCCCGACACGAACACAATCGAGCCGTACTCGCCCACCGCCCGCGCAAACGCCAGGGCGAACCCGGTCAGGATCGTCGGGCACAACCCGGGCGCAATCACCCGGTAAAAGGTCCGCCACCGCCCCGCCCCCAGGGTCGCCGCCGCTTCTTCCACCTCGCGTTCGAGTCCTTCGAGCACCGGTTGGAGGGTGCGCACGGCAAAGGGCAGACCCACGAAGGTGAGGGCGATGATGACGCCCAGCCGCGTATAACTGCCTTCGATTCCCAGCGGCACCAGGTAGCGTCCCAGCCAGCCCTGCTCCGCGAACAGACTCGCCAGCGTCAGGCCCGCTACCGCCGTGGGCAACGCAAAGGGAAAATCGACCAGGGCGTCAATGAGTTTGCGCCCCGGAAACTCGTAGCGCACCAACACCCAGGCGAGCAGGGTGCCGAACACCGCGTTGATCAGGCCAGCGAGGAACGAGGCGCCAAAGGTCAGCCCGTAAGCCGCCAGCGCACGTTCCGTGGTTGCCAACCGCCAAAACTCCCGCCAGCTCAGCTCGCTAGCCTTCAAGAATAACGCCGCGATCGGCACGAGCACGATGACGCTCAAATACACCAACGTGTAGCCCATCGTGAGGCCGAAACCGGGCAGAGCGTTGAAGCGGCGTCGTCCCATGCCTCCCTCGCCTAACGCCGCGTCCCGCAGACCTGATCGAACAGGCCTCCCTCGGCGAAGTGCTCCTCGTGCGCCCGTTGCCAACTGCCGCAGAGCTCCTCGACCGTGAACAAGTCGAGCGCAGGAAACCGCCCGGCGTGCCGCCGCGCCACGGACTCGAGCCGGGGCCGAAAATGATGGCGCACCGCAAGGTCCTGCGCCTCTTCGGAGAAGAGATATTCCAGGTAGGCCTTCGCCACCGCTTCGGTGCCCCGCCGCCGCACCACCTTGTCCACCCACGCCACCGGCGGCTCGGCCACGATGCTCAACGAGGGGACGACCAACTCGAACGCGGTGCCTCCTTGCTCTGACAGCGCCAGGAGCGCCTCGCTCTCCCAGGTGATCAACACATCGCCTACCGCACGGTTGATGAACGTGGTGGCCGCCCCGCGCGCACCCGTGTCTAAGATCGGCACGTTTTGGAACAGTTGACTCAAAAACTCGCGCGCTTGGCCCGGCTCACCGCCACGCCGCAACGCATAACCGTAAGAGGCCAGGTAGTTCCACCGCGCCCCGCCCGAGGTCTTCGGGTTGGGCGTGATCACGGTGACGCCCGGGCGCGCCAGATCCAGCCAATCGCGGATCCCTCGCGGATTTCCCCGCCGCACCAGGAACACGATCGTCGAGGTGTAAGGCGCGCTTCCGTAAGGCAGCCGGCCTCGCCAGTCGACCGATAGCCGCCCCCCGTGCTGGGCAATGGCGTCCACATCGTACGCCAACGCCAACGTCACCACGTCCGCCGGCAAGCCGTCGATCACCGCGCGCGCTTGTTTGCCGGACCCGGCGTGGGATTGGAGCACCCGCACAGTGTCCCCCGTGGTCCGCCGCCAATGCGCTGCAAACATCGCGTTGTACTCCTGGTAGAAACCGCGTGTCGGGTCGTAGGAGGCGTTGAGGAGTTTGACCTCGGCCCCAAGCCCGCGCAGGGTCAGGCCCGTTCCCAGCAGCGTCAGGCAGAGCCCGACGAGCGCGCCTCGGAGGGCGCCTGACCCAGGCCGAACCTGTGCGTCTGTGCTCACGACCGGGATGAAGCGAGGCGGAGCATTGCCGGTTTGGCCGGTTGAAGCAACCGTGTTGTGGGCGGCGGTTGGGCGCCGGACGAGCCGGTGCACGGCGCTGGCTCGAGTCTGGGGAAGGGGAATGGCCGAGGAGGCGCAAGCTCGGTCGGGAGAGGCCAACGGCACGGGGCCACGACCTGAGCCGACGCACCACACTGGCTAAGACACCGAATGAACATCATCTCAACTATTTATATCGAGTATCCTTAGTCTATCGTTCTAGTCAATTGGTTTCTAAATAATTACGACGTTTATTTTCTTGATGGGTTTAGTGGTGTATATACCTTTCCGCCATGCGGATTTCGCTTCGTAGCGAGTATGCATTGCGGGCCTTGGTGGTCCTCGGGCTCCACTATGGCCAGGGGCGGTCGCCGGTTCAAATCCACCAAATCGCCGCCCAACAGAACATCCCCAAGCGGTTCCTCGAGCAAATCCTCAATGATCTCAAGTCGGCCGGCGTGGTCGAAAGCCGCCGGGGAACAACCGGTGGTTACCGGTTGCGGTTGGCCCCTGAGCAAATCACGCTGGCGCGGGTGCTCCGGCACTTGGAAGGTCCGCTGGCCCCGGTGGGTTGCGTCAGCGAGCGTTTCTACGAGCCCTGCTCGTGTCCGGACGAAGGCCGCTGTGCGATTCGCAGTGTGATGCTCGAGGTTCGGGCCGGTTGGGTCGCCACCCTCGAGCGCCATACTCTGGGCGAGGTTTGTCAGCGGGCCCGCCAGCTTGGCGCCCTGCCGGCCACGCCGCAGGATTTCGAGATTTGAGGTGGCGGCTCGCCCTGGGGTGCCGCACAAACGGGATCGATCGCTGATTGCGGCAGTACGGCCGTGAGTACCAGATTGGTCAGGTCCATGGTTTTACCAGTACGAGTTCACCGCGCGTTCGGGTCCGCGAGATTTCCCTGCTGAGAGAGAATGTCGGCGCAGCCGATAGCTGCAGACCCTGGCCCAGCTCATGATCGGTCCCGCCGACTCTCGAGGGAGCCGGACCGTCCAAGTCGTGCTGGGCCATCGTGTTCACCGCGCGGCTCCTACTCTACTATGGCAGCATCAACATCGCGACCCTGCCCTTGTCGCAGTCCACCTCCGCTCCAACCCCCTCCATCTGGCCGCTTTCTCGGCGGCGGGCCCAACTGACGAATAGACGCGGAATGACCACGTTGCCGCGGACCTCCGGGCGACGCATGTAGGGCTGCTGCCGTAGCAAGTCCTGCAGCTCGAGCCCCAGCTTGCGCAGGGTCGCCCCGACCAATCCGATCGCCCCTGCCTCGCTCAGCTTCCACTCGCCTGCGTAATCCCTGAGCAGCACGCCGCCTCGACTCGAGAAGAATGGCTGGCCATCGTGAAACTGCAGTATCCGGCCGCTAGCCACATCCTGGCGGAACCAATAACCGTTGGTCAGCACGATGATCATCTGCGGCTCGATCCAAAGCCATTGCTCGTAAGCCTCGCGCACATGCACGCCGGCCAGTGGCCGAGGGACCGGGAGCTCGAGCTTGCCGGCAAACTGCTCTACGGCAGCAAGTCCCTTCAAGAGTCGCCCGTCGTTCTCTGTAACATACTCCCGCCGGAGCCCCGGGTTCCGTTTGAGCAGGGCCTCTTTGTGTTGCCTGGCCAGTTCCTCGAGCCCAGGCACCCACGGTTCCGGGCGAGGTTGTCCGTAAGCGCCGAGCAGGAACAAGCGCACGAGCTTGCGGTTCGCCGCGTCAATCTCGATCTCGACGCTTAGGTCATCCTCGCCCGTCGGGTCGTTCCACCGCAACACGTAGTTGGGATAGGCGCCGGTCTCCTCGACCTCAGGCTCGAGATCGGCAAAGAGGCTTTCGAGTGAATAGCCCAGTTGATCGAGGCAACGTCGCCCAAAAACGACGACCTCTTCCTTGCCCATCTGCCGCAGTTGCGTCCAATGCGCCAGAAGGGCTTCTCGGTCGGTACTCTGGACGGAGAGGGGGCCGCGGTAGTACGAGACTTGGCCCATGGCGAACGAGAAGGCGTGCTCGTTGCTCAGCAGAAGATCCGCCCGCAGCCTGGGGTAGGCTTCGATCAGTGCAAACCGCCTGACCTGGTTCGTCGTGAGAGGCAAATCGACCGAGAGGTCCAGCTTCTTCGCGAAGTCCGTGCAGTACGACAGGAGCGATACCAGGACCAGATTGGTGACGTTCATGGGCGCCGACGGGCAAACGGGATCGATCGCTGATGGGCCCACCGGACCTCCCTCAAGAAGCAGTGTCTAGCAGAAGATGTAGCCAGTGGTCAGCGCGATGCCCACCGAGGGCGGTCCGGATTCACGGTTGATGGCTGCGCGGCGGACCTGGTCCGGACCGATGGGCCTGGGGATGGGCAAACCCAGCTTCTCGGCAAACAGAGCAACCGCCGGCAAGGCCTCAGCCACCAGCAAAAGGACTAGCTGCCTGTTCGCGGCGTCCACCTCCAGTACGACCGTGCGTTTGTAGGTTGGGATTACCCTGGAGCGGCCTGCTCCCACCGATGATGTCCCCATCGCCGTGGCCGAAATAGTAGAAGTTGCGGGCCCTGCGGTCGGGTTCGTCCCGCAGGGCGGCGTAGAGGGTGCCCCAGTCGCCCAACATCGTGAAAATGTCCGTGTCATAGTTGAGTTTGTGCGCCCACCCCGGATAGGGTTGGAGGGGGAGCGGCGGAGGCAGGTGGCCTGTATCTTCAAGGTATTCGGTCAACCGTAGGCTGTAAAAGGCATCGATGGCGCTCTCCAGCATCGCTTTCCCATCGTGCGCCCCCTCTGTCGTGGCCAGCGTGCCGGCGTGATTCTTCGTGACGTCTTGGCGCGCAATTGTCCAACCACCGCGATACGGCCAGGCGTACAAGTCCAGCTTGAACGCCGGCGGCGAATTCACCTCGGCGGTTCCACTCCCGGGAGCGCCTCCCTGGTAATCGGTCTTGTTCGGCCAATACGTTGTGATCCTGGCCCGGAAGTAATCCGATTCCTGCTTCACGCCGGATTCGTTTCGCAGGTCCCATTCCTTGCTGAACCGGCCGGCGGTGGTCGAGTCGAGCGGGAAGGCGAACACGACCTGGTTGGCGTCGTTGAGCATTTCGATCTCGTAGTCGATCTCGACATGGCTCGAGACGGCGTCGATCACCATGGCATTCTCGCCATAGCTATCGCGCCATTCGTTCTGAGCGAGGCTGCCGTCCCACCAGCGCACTTCGGTGAAATTGATCTCGTTGAAGATCTGGACGGTGAGGGGTGCGCCCAGCGCGGTCTCCAGCAGCGTGTCCGCGTTCGACGACGAGGTCCGGTGGAGCAGGCCAGCGGGCCGCAGTTCGTAGGTCCCGTTGGGCAGGCGCGTGGTGTCCACCGGGATGGTCACTGGGGAGGAGAACGGCGGAAAGACGCTCCTTGAATAGGGCAGACGCTTGCCGAGGTGCACCAGCGACAGGCTCTGCACGTCGAAACTGGAATCGACCTGGACTTGCAGATTGACCGCCCCGGAAAGCACCGTTCCGGGTGCCACGCCCGCGATTTGAATCGGGTTGTCACGGAGAGTGGGGTTGGTCTCCAACCACTTCTCGAGGAGGTTCGAATTGCCGTCGAGGTCGCTGTCGTTCAGGCCATTGAGCGGGTTGGAGCCGAGCGCGTACTCGCTCTGGTTGGCGACGCCGTCGGCGTCGAAGTCCTCGGCTCCATCGCTGACGCCGTTGGTGTCGGTGTCGGGCAGAGTCCAATCGCCCAAGGCGTCGTCGGCCAGGCCGTTGCCGTTCTCGTCCTCGTAGAAATCGGGCAGACCGTCGCCGTCTTTGTCCTTGGGTTGGCCGCTGGCGACGGCGACATAGTGGAAGCCGATGTTCACATGCTCATGGCCGGGATCCTGGGGCTCTTCCCATTCCTGCAACTGGCTGGTGCGAGTGGTGTGGTGGGCTAAGCCCGCGTCACCCGGACCGCGGCTGCCGCCGTCGAGGAGGTCGCCGGTGGGCTGCAGGTAGTAGCGGCCCAGCACGGCCGTCTGATAGGGCGGGGCGTTGGCCAGGAACTTGTCATGCGCCGCCTGTGGGTAAGCGGCATCCAGGCGATCCTGGGCCGGCAGCAGGTAGTAGCCGTTGTAGTCGCCGGTGACGCTGGCCCCCCACTGCGTGATCTTGACCCGGTCGAACAGATTATCCGAGAAGGTCCAATAATCGGCCGCGGGCGCACTCACCTGCAGTTCGGCGCGAAGAACAGGTTGTAGGCCTCGAGCCACGCCGCCCACTCTTGGTGCAGGTAGCTCTCGACGCGCTCGAAGAGATTATTCTGCAGGCGGACAGTGCCGGAAGTCAGCACGCCGAACTGGGAGAGGATGAACCGGCCGCCGTGGAATTGGCAGTCGCGGAGAACGATGCTGATGTAGTTGCCGTAGGTCCACGGGTATCCCTCGTAGCAATCTTCGCCCACGATCAGGTGGTAGCGTCGCCAGCGGCTCAGGGCCGCAAAGTCCGTGAAGGCGCACTCGAGGATTGCGTGCGGCGGATCTCCGCTTCCCCAAGCGTCCACCGAGACCGACGCCACGCCCCCGTAAGGCATGCCCACAAGCGCGGGCGCGTCCGGGTTGTAGGCTTCCTGAACCAGGTCGGCAGTCACGAACCGATTGAGGCGCGTCGGCCCACCCACGCAGCTCAAGCCGCCGCCAGCCTCGACCAATAATCCCCAGCCCGGGGGATAGTCGCCGAGGTCTTTGAGCCACACTCCCACGGCCGTTCCGGGACGTATCTGCAGGCTGGCGCCCCAGATCTCGACCCCCGTCACCAGGTAGTCCAGCGGCGCATAGTAGTGCCCCAAGTCTGGATTGCCGGTCGCATAGCGGGGAACCTGCGGCGCCCAAGTGGTGTCCGTTGTGATCGCCGTGGGATAGACGAACACGACAGGCGCCTGCGTCGTCCGCTGTTTGAGATCGTTCAGCAGCGTCGGGTTGATGCCGGTTGTGCCCTGGGCGCGCAGGTCGCTGTCCGCGCGCAGGTAGTGGGCGCCTTGGGCCACCCCCTGGAAGGGATCGGCTGTGGCCAGCCGTTGTGCACTGCCAAACCGGTGCTGGGGCGCGACCTCCCAGAAGCCGTTGTACGCGCAGGCGCCCAGGTCGAGCGTGCTGCCAGCAGGACCGTACAGGGCGCCGATGTTGGCGAAGATCGAGTTGCGGAAGGTCAGGGTGCTGTAGTAGCTGACACCCGTGTAGCCCTCCGCCAGGTAATCGCACTGGCTAATGGTCAGGTGCTCGACCGTGCCGCGGTAGTAGCGGCCGCTGATGCCCTTGTCCACGTTGCTCATCAACAGGTTGCCGGCGTTGAGAGTGCGCCAGTAGGTCGTCCCGTAGTAGTTGACGCCCAGGGCCGTTATGCCCTGCTGGCAGTCCACGATCTGGACATGGCGGAGGGTTTCCCCGTAGTAGTTCGTGGCGAAGCTGGCCTCATAGCGAATCGCCTCCTGCGCGTGCGCGATGCGCAGGTGTTGCAGCGTCGTGTCGACCGAGTTGATCACCAAGGCTGTGGCCGCATAGTAACGGCCGGTCGGATCGATGAACGGATTCTGCGCGTCTCGCGGATAGACGAATTCGCCCACGGAATCGTCTTCATCGCCGGTCATCACGGCCGGCAAGTACGGACTGGTCTTGCAGAGGACCGGCCCGTTCAAGACGAGCTTCGTGTTGGGGCCGGGGCCACTCTGCTTGAACTTGACGATCGTCCCGCCCTCGAAGGTCGTGGTCCCATTCAGCGTGGCTACACCCACCACGCGGATGGTGTGGCCGTTGGTGAAGACGAAGCCCCCCTGGATGCCCGTCAGATCCATCGCGTAGTCGAGCACCACCGCAGGCACGTCCAGCGCCATACCGCTCGGCACGGCCGTCCCGGGTTGGGTTGATGCGGAAGCAACCGTTGGGGTGCGTGGCGGCGGGATAGCGCGCGCGGGCCCTGGCGCCGCCGCATGGCGCACAGCGGGGCCTTCATGCCGGCTCTCGGCCGCCACGCGCGCCCGCGGCAAGCGCCTGGTTCGGGGCGAGCCATTCGGCTTGGACCGGCCTGGCCGTCGAGAGCGTCGCGGACCCCCCGGACGCGGGATCGAAATAGGCCAGCGCCAGTGGGGCGCTCACCAGCCGGATGCCGTCGGGTGTCTCGAGGTCCACGGCGTCGGCCTCGAGTATCCGCTTCAGGATCGCTTTATGGGGACCGAACCGGGCGACGAAACCTGCCGGAGTCCGCTCGAACTCGGCCTTCGTGGCCTGCCAGGTGCCCGCCGCGTCGCGGTAGTTGAGGCCATCGGCCAACTCGAGAATGCGGCTCGTGCTCGTGAGGCTCTTGCCAGTCTCGTTTTCCGTTTGAACGGTTACGGTCTCCCGCACGTTCGAGTGCATGTCCCGCGGCAGGACCGTGGTTGTCGACTGGATCACGTAGGGCGATGTCCCGTAAGGTGGCGCCCCGGCTGGCTGCGCCTTCGGCGGGAGGAGGGTGGCCAAGTGGTCCGGGCGCCGGCGAGGACCTGCCTTCCCGGCCCACGTGTCGGACCGGACCTTCCCCCTCGCCTCGGTCACCGAAGCCGGTTTGCGTTCGGGCGGTGCCACCGCCGCCGTCGAGAGGTTATGCTCGCCCAAGAGGAGTAGGAGACACAACGGCGCCCACATGACACGACCGGTACCCATGGCGGCGTCGACAGTCCATTTGCCGCTTGCTGGACGACAGCGTTTATGGGGGAGGAGAGGAGGCTGGACCAGTTCGGGCGGACGCGCAGTTCGGACGGCCCCGGGGGAGAAGGACTCGAGTGCTTTCATGAGTCTCTGACTCATGAGGCTCGCATAGCACTCCCACCTGGTTTGTCAAGCGAAAGAGCTTGTCTCAGGCGGCCGCACGGCCGGGGCGCATCTCAGGTTTTTT
>VHCO01000190.1 GCA_016871715.1 Verrucomicrobiota bacterium | reverse complement strand
ATGAAGAACGGTTGGCCTGGCTTGCGCCCGGCCCAGTCGGGGCTGTCGTACATCTTCGAGTCCCACTCGAAGTTGTAGTCGGTTTTGCCCAGGGCACCCCGCCGACCCTGGTTGGGCAGGCCGTCGCCGTTGCAGGTGTAGTAACCGGCTTGTTGGAAGAGCACGGGCAGCGGCGTCACGCCTGCGGGCAGGTGAATCTTCTCGACCCCGCGTCCGCTGCGATGATGATGCGCGCCGATGCTGGTTTGGTACATGCCCGTGATCAGGGCCGAGCGGCAGGGGGAGCACACCGGCGCGGTGATGAACGCGCGGGTGAACCGCGTTCCCTCGCGGGCCAACCGATCCACATGCGGGGTTCGAATCAGCTTCTCACCGTAGCAAGAGAAGTTGGCAGACATATCGTCCACGACGAACCAGAGGATGTTGGGGCGGCCGGCATCGGCAGGCAGAAGCGGGTTGCTCAGGGCCAGGCCAGCGGCGAGGAGGAGCAGATGTCGTTTCATGGTTGAACGAAGCGAAAATCTCCGATCCGGCCTCGCGCGTCCATCACAATGCAGGGCGATTTTGCTGGGGCGGTGGAGGGGGACGGAGTACGCCTCGAGGGGGAAAGCGAGGGAGCGGGGGGGCGACAAAGGCGGACGACAAAGGCAAGCGACAAAGGCAAGCGGCAAATGGAGTGGAGACTTTGTCGCTCACCTTTGTCGATTCCTGGTTCTGTGCGACCTCGGCTGTCCCCGAATGCGGCCGGGCGACAAAGGCGCGGTGGTCTATTACGCGCGCAACCAGAAGGAGCATCTGCTCAAAGCTGTACGCGACGTACTGCCAAAAACCGCCGACAAACTCTACGCCTGGCTTCCCCCTCCGGTGCCGGAGGAGCCGATGTTGATCATTCTGGCCACTGGTTGGATGGCAACGAGGGTGAAGCCCACGCCGGTTGCTGGCAGGGCAGGAATCTGTCCCTCTACAGCGGCAATCCCTCCATGCGCGACTGCAACGAACTGCTCAAGTTCGACCAGAACGCCGCCGAAATCGACCTCGGTCTGCCAGATACGCCTTGTCGTCGCGCCGGCCCCTTTCCTCGATGATCGTCAGGTATTGGTCCAGACCCATGAGCAGGTAAGTGGGACTGGCCTCGAAGACTTTGGTCTCCAGGGCCAACTCGCGACGATCACCCCCCCGCGGGAAGTCCGCCAAGCGCGTCCACAGGCGCCACATCTTGCCGTCGAGACTGGTGAGCAACAGATGCGCCCGCTGATCGTCGCAGATGACCCAAGAGTCGAGCCCGCCCACCTTGCGCGGATCGTCTTTGCCCCCGTCGAGCATGGGCGTCGCCTGCGTCCAGGAATCGGGAGCGGCGATGTCGGAGATCGTGGAGCAGGCCACCCACATCATGTTCGGGCTGGGCACGCCCACCTGGTAAACCAGGTACCACTTCTGGTTCGGCCGGAAGAAGAACATTTCATGGGCGCAGTAGTAGACGCTGTGGCTGACCTTGAGCAGGGTGCGCTTGGACGGGGGGCTGAAGGGGGGTCGTGGAACCGGGCTTGGCTTCTGCACGCTGGCCTCCTTGGCCGCCGGGGCGGAGAGCGCCGGCGGCTCGCGCAACGCTGGGGACGGCCATCTCGATGGATTCGTCCACGGGTTCGGCCTCGGCTACGATCTCATACGCGGCGGGTTGGTCGAGCTGCACCTGCTTGGTCTTGCGCACGCCATTCTCCGTCCACTCGTGCGTCACGACCATCGGAGCGCCAGAGCGCGGACGGTCCTCGACGCAATGGGCGAAGATGCGGAGGTTGTTTAACGCCGGCTCGCCCGTGTAGCGCACGAACAGCGCGCGGACAGGTTCGTCCAACCTCACCTCCCGATCCACGTTGTAGTGCCAGTGGCTCTGGTCAGACGGCACTTCGGCCTGGTAGATGTCGCGGAAAGGGCCGCCTTCGCTGACGGCATAGGCCATGGCGTTGCGGGTCTCGCGCGGGGCGTGGAGGTTGGCCGTGAAGCTCCCGCCAGCTGAGAACCAGGCGATCTTTGTGCCGGCGGGGGCTGGGACTTTCGCGACCAAGGCACCGCGCACCCGGCTCGTGCGCCGCGCGGGATCGTAGTCCTTGGGCGGCTCCACCAAGGGCTTCAGGAACTCCTCACGATCGGCTGCACTCGGGCAAATCGCCAGCACCCGGCTCGGCAGACCGTAGTGGTCGCGGGTCACGAGGCGCATCGCGTTCCTGCCCTTGCGGAGCGCAGGCAGCGACGCCGGATGCACCAGCACCCAGGTCGTGATCTCCAGGGAGCGCGCCACCGACTCGGCGGGTTGGCCGCGCAGTTCCAACTTGAGCAGATAGCCGTAGCGGCCGGCGACCTGGGGCGTGAGATCGAGGGTGCCGCTTGACGCAGACAGCCGTTGCCAGCTCAGGCCGTTGTCGAGCGAGAGCGCTAGGCTTGCACCCGTGGCGTCCAGCTTCACCGCGGAAGCTTCCCGGTCGTCGTCGGCCGTGTCCAAGTCACCCACCCGCGGCACGATGATGTACGGCGAGCGCACTTCGAACACCACACACCCTTCACCGGCGGAGGTCAGCGTCAGACCTTGCTCACCCGCTTGAACATTGTGCGCGTCGTGTATGCCGTCGTCGAAGTCCGAGAATCGGGCCGTGAGGTTGGGCCGATACACGAAACGGCCGTTTCCGTGAGTGTGAATGGTGAACGACTCGTGCTTGCTCTTGGGGCCGCGCGGCTCGCGTTCGAGGACGGTTCGGGGAAAGGGTCTTGCGGCGTAGGACGGATGGTGGTTCCAGCGGCCTCCCTGCGGCCTCCACCAGCGCGTGAAGGTCTCACCCTGACGCAACACGAAATCCATCGTGTGCCCGCCGCTGGCCATGCCGTACCGATGCTCCACGGCCGTGGTGGCATACGTGCGCCGGACGTTCTCCAGGTTGTCGAGCGGGAAGAACAGCGGACCGTTGGGCTCACGCCAGAGCGAGGCGTCCACGCGGGCCTCGGCCATCGAAGCCAGCGTGCCGTCCGCACGCCGGAACACCGCCCGCACGTCGAGGTCGAAGTAGTGCCACCGGCCGTCCGAGAAGACTTCCGCGGCCACGTGGTTCCAGCCCGGCAGGATGAGCGTGCGCGCGGGGCCGAGGCCCATGCCTTCCAGGATGCCTGCTGCCATCGGTCCCAACGTGCCGCAGTGGCCGATGGGATAGACGTTGAGCATCTTCACCGGATCAGTCACCGCGCCGTACTCGGGCAGGTCCTCACGCCCTTCACGCGCGGGCGTGCCCATGGGATACACTCCGGTGTGGCGATCGGCCAGATACTCGAAGACCTCGAACACCTTCGCGTCGCCGGACAACACCCGCCAGCGCTCGAACTGGGCAAACGTCTTCAGGCTGTAAGTGTCTGCGTTGTGGGGCGACACGACCCGTGGCGAGTAAAGCGCCGCCTGGGCCGGTCCCAAGAGGCAGATGAGTGGAAAGAGCTTGGTGAGCAGATTCAACGATTGGGTCAGTGGATTCATACCCGAGCGGTGTTCAAGAGGGTGTCGGCGGCGGATTGGGTGCGCCATTCAGCGGCCTTGGACAAAGTGGTTGAGCAGCAGGCGCTCCGCGGCCGGATCGTAGTTGGGACTGGATGGGTCCACGCGGCGCTGAAGGTCGAGCTGCACAAAGACAACCTGATCTCCACCTTGCGCAGCGGGAACGCGGGCGGCCACCGTGGTGCCAGGTTCCTTGAACCAACCGGGGATTGCCGGTTGCAGATTACCTTCGTCGGTTTCCGCGACGTTGCCGCACGGATGCACGTCGTGGTTCTCTTTGGTCCCCGTGCTGCCGGTGCGCATGGTGGGATGCGTCGGATCGAGTTGGCTGACGAATTCCTGGAACGGGCCTTCCTCCCAGGCGTTGTCGCCCGGCGATTCATTGGACAACACCCACATGATGACCGCGGGGTGGTTCCACATCCGCGCCAGCCAGAGGTTGCGGCCGTTGAGCTGGTCGTTGCGGTCCTTCACGCGAATCAGCACGCGCGCTCCGGCCAAGTCGGGCAGCGCCAACACCCATTTCATGAAAGGCCCTGCCAGTTTGACCTCTTGCCAGCAGAGTTTCGCCTGTCCGGCGGTCGTCTCCGCTGACTCATTCCAGTTCCCAACGACAAACTCCCACGGGTCGTTCAGCGGAATGGAGTTGGTGCGGCCACCTCCCGATTCGCGGGCGATCGCGTCCAAGCATCCCAGCGACGATACAAAGGCACAGAGCATAGTCGCGAACGGCGTCCTGGAGATGCATGTTCTCATGGAAGCTCGACGATTCCGCCGTAGCGGCAATTCACGATGCCCCAAGAGAATCTCCACGCCAACCACGCCGAGCTTGCGCTGCTGTCGTTGGGTGGCCGGAGCGGATTGGGATCGCCATTGTCCGGCAAGAGCATGCACGCATAGCTCGCGCCCGCCGGGCGATGCGGCACGAAGACGTCATCCACCATCTGGCAGTAGCTGTTCGCTTCCACCCAGGGCCGGCTGCTGGGCGACCTGTGCCGGACGGCCGCTCGCACCGTGATCACCGTCTACCGCTCGGCCAGCGGCCGGCCCGACGGTGCCCCGGGATGGTCGGTGCCATCCAGAGCTTCGGGCTGTTGATCTATTGGCATCCGCATATTCACGGGCTGTTCAGCGAACAGATGTTCTCGGCCGAGTTGCCGGCTTTGTCGCTGACCTTTGTCGATTCCCGGTTGCTTGCGTCCTCGGCTGTCCCCGAATGCGGCCAGCGACAAAGGCGGACGACAAAGGCAAGAGGCTGCGGGGGGGCGGCTACTCGGGGTCGAGGGCAAGAGGAAGAGGCCACTCGCGGATTCGGATACTGCGCCAGCGAGTTGCCGCGTTCTCGCTCTGCAAGCCGATGGGGCCCTCGGTCAACTCGCACCCGCTGACCGTCGAGATCACTGTGCCATTGAGAGCAATCACCATGTCGCCACAGTTGACTTCGATCTCGACTAGGTTCCATTCGCCGACGGGCTTGCGGACCCGCTCGAGGGCCGACCGGTCAAAGGTCAATTCGCATTTCAAAGTGCGCGGGATCGGCAGGATCAGCCCCGCATCACGATGCATGCCTTGGACCTCGACACTGCGGGGCCAGAGACCGAGCGCGTTGGGCTCGGCGACGTGGATCAGGCAGCCGCTGTTCCCGCGGAACTCGGCATCGTTCGTGAGGTCAGCCGGCCGCTCGAAGGCATACTCGAGCTGGAGGGTATACCGGCGGTAAGATCTCTGGGTGAACATATACCCGGCCGGGCGTCCGCTGCAGTGGAGGATGCCGTCCTGGACGGTGAATGTGCCCTGGTTGCCGGCGCCTTCCTTGCCGAGGTGAAACCGCCAGGCGGTGAAGTCTCGCCCGTTCCAGAGATCGGCCCAGCCCTGTGCCTGGTGCTGCTGTAACCGCGCCGAGAGGCGCTCGACCACCTCCGGGTAGCGTGCCGAGACATCCGTAATTTCACCCGGATCGGCTTCGAGGTTCAGCAACTGCGGTCTGAACTGGTCAGCTCGCGGACCTTGTCTCCCGGGGGGTGTTCGGCCCGGGGGCGCCAGCGGCACGCCTTCGATCCACTTCCACGGCCCGCTGCGGATGGCGTACACGCCGTTGGCACTCTGCAGAATGAGGTCCTGGCGCAGGCTTTGCTCCGGAGTGCCCGTGAAGGCGGGCCATAGGTTGACGCTATCCGGCCCGACTGCGCCCGGGTCGCGGGCCGGTTCGCCCACCACCGCCGCCACAGTGGCGTACAGGTCGACCAACCCGATCATCTGATCGCTAACGCTGCCGGGCGGAATCCGACCCGGCCAACGCGCGATGAAGGGGACGCGGAAGCCTCCTTCCCACACGTCGTGTTTGCCGCCACGCAGGGCGCCGTTGATCTTAAGACCGGCGTCCATCGCCCGGGCTTGCGTGTTGCTTTTCGAGGTGCGCGCAACCACGCCGCCGTTGTCGCTGGTGAAAACGACTAGCGTGCGCTCGACCGCGTCAATAGCCTCCAACGCGGTTAAGATCCGACCGACGCTGCGGTCGAGGTCGTGGATGAAATCGCCGTAGGGACCGGCGGCGCCGGTGCCGCGGGCTTGGGCCGAGGGGGTGACCAACTCGTGCACGGCCACCGGCGCGAAGTAGAGGAAAAACGGCGCCGGGCGGCCCCGTTGTTGCTCGAGCCATGCCACAGCCCGATCGGTCAACTGTTCCATCGTCTTCGGGTCGTCGCGTTCGGGGGCGTCCAGGCCGAGCTTGCTGGGCGCGGGACTGAGCTTGTCGGACCGCAAGCCGAAAACCTGGTGGTTTTCGACGAAGACGCGGGTGATGTCATTATGGTTTTGCGGCACGGCAAACTGGTAATCGAAGCCGAGCTCGAGCGGGCCGGGCTTGAGTTCCTTCGTGTAATCCACGCGCTTGGCCGTCCCGTAGCCGAGATGCCACTTGCCGATCATCGCGGTGGCGTAGCCGTGCTGCTTCAGCAAGGAAGCGAGCGTGGGGCGGTTGGTCTCGATCAGCAAAGGATCCATTGTGTTGGCGACTCCCCCATGGTTCAGCGGCGTGCGCCAACAGTAACGGCCGGTCAGTATCGCGTAACGCGTCGGCGTGCAGACCGACGAGGGCGTGTACGCCTGAGTGAAGCGGCGGCCTTCGCGGGCAAGGCGATCCAGGTTCGGAGTGCGGATGAGCTTAGGGTCCGCGCCGTAACAACCGGCGCTGCCGTACCCGTAATCGTCGCTCAGGATGATGACCAGGTTGGGCTTGGGGGAGTCGGCCGGGGCAGCGTGGGCCAGGAGGTACCCTGCGGCGGCGGTCAGGAGGAGGACGAGCGCTTGGAGTCTCATGGGATTGCGGGTTCAGTCGGTGGCGCCGCTCCGGCTAGGCTATCTCGAAGCCTCATCAGTCGCGGGAAACCGCCTCCGGATGCCGGGCCAGGATGGCACGGAGCCGGGCCAGCACTTCCGGCTGGGTCGCGGCGAGGTTTTTCGTTTCCAAAGGGTCAGTTTCGTAATCGTAAAGCTCGAACTCGGCGGTGTCGGCGGGCGCGCCGATGGCTTTCCATTCGACCAATCGGTAGCGTTCCGTACGGATGGCACGGCCCAGGCGCTCGCCTCGCGGGTAGCAGTGCGAGGCGTGATCGCGCACGCGCTTGGCTGGATCGCGCAAGACAGGCACCAGGTTGAGACCATCGATGGGCTGCGGGCCCTTCGGCGCGGGTAGGCCGGCGAGTTCGGCAAGGGTTGGGAAGATGTCCACGGTCTCGGCGGGTTGCCGCGTCACGCTGCCAGGTTGGGTCACGCCCGGCGCGACGACGATGAGCGGGATGCGGTTGGCTTGCTCGTAGTTGGTGTGCTTGGTCCAGTAACCATGGTCGCCGAGATGCCAACCGTGATCGCCCCAAAGGACGATGAGGGTGCGCTCGGCCAGAGCGAGCCGGTCGAGTTCATCGAGCACACGGCCGATTTGCGCGTCGACGAAACTGACACAGGCGTAGTAGGCATGGATGAGGGTGCGTTGGGTGGTCGCCTCCCGGAGATTGTCCACGGTCAAGGGGTCGTAGTTGACGATCTCGCCGCCCTGCTTGCCGGCGTAGCGGGGCGCGCCTGTAGGATCGCGCTGGTACGACGCCAGCGGGAAGGCATCCCGGTCGTACAGCTCCCAATAGCGCTTTGGAGCGGTGAAGGGCAAATGCGGCTTCACGAAGCCGAGGGCGAGGAAGAATGGAGTGTCGGCGCGTTGCTGAGCAGCCCGCAGTCGCCGGATACCCTCGTCCGCGATGCGACCGTCGGCGTAGGCGTTGTCCGGCACGTCCGCGATCTCCCAGGCCGCACCACGGGGCAGAACGCCAATCTCACCGAGCTTCTGGTTGGTGAAGTAGGCTTCCTCGCGCGTGAGCCGGCCGTCGCCGGAGTTCTTCGGATCGAGATACTCGACCACCTTCTCGATCACGGTGGGGACACTCCAAGAATGGGGGTCGTCGTGGTTGCCGTGGCCGGTGTGCAGGACCTTGCCGATGGCCTCGGCGCGCCAACCGCGCGCCATGAAATGCTGCGGCAGGGTGATCGCCGCCGGCATCTCGCGCCGGAAATGGCGGCCGAGCGTGTAAAGGCCCAGCGAGGTCGAGCGCGAACCGAGCAGGAGATTGTTGCGCGAGGGGGCGCACACGGCTTGGTTGCAGTAAGCCAGCTCGAACCGCAGACCCCGGGCGGCCAGGCGATCCAGGTTCGGCGTTTTGGCGATGCGATCGCCGTAGCAGCCGAGCGTCGGCTTGAGGTCGTCCACCAGCAGGAGCAAGACGTTCGGGCGCGGCGGAGCAGGGGAGGCTGACGCGTTCGCCGCCAGGGCAACGGCCACGACGATCAGACCCACGATGGCTGTGAAGGGTGGCTTCATGCGCGGGTTAAAGCTCCCTCGACCGCGGGGCGGGAGCGCTTGAAGGCGGGCTGGTTCGCATGGCTTTCAATGTGCGTCCGGCAGGCCGGCGCCGCGCGAGTTTGGCGGCGGTCGTTGCGGCGGCAGGGGATCTACCCGTCGCGGTTGGGCTGGGCGGCGCGATGCTGTTCAACCTCCTGGATTCGGCGTTCGAGTTGTGCGCTCAGGGCTGGCAATTCGGTTTGGAGCCGGCGGTACAGGCCCAAGGCCACGTCCCAGCGCTGGAGTGAGCGAGCCAGATCGGCGGCCTCGAACCCGGCGCGTTTGACCCAGTAGGGATCGGGTGGTTCGCCGTTGCGCAGGTTCTTGCCGTAGGCCACCCGCAGGTAATGCTGGAGGGCCTGATCGAGCAAGGGGCCCTGGTCGGCTTGAGGGCGCAGTTGCCCTTGGCGTTGGCGGACCAGGGCGAGAAGGAACTCCGCACGGCTGCGCGTGGCGACATCGGCGCCGGTGTCGATCACCTTGAGGAACGCTTCGGCGGCGAGGTCGTAGCGTCGGGGGTCTTGCGTGGCGAGTTGGAGGTGGCATTCGCCCAAGCGCCCCCAGGCCAGGGGCGCCCGCTCGTTGGTGGGGAAGTGCTCGGTGATCTTCGTGAAGGCATTGATGGCCTGGCCATAGACGGCCAGGGCGTTGGTGGTCCCGTCCGCTCGCTCGAGGGTGAAGGTGTCGCCGCGGCTGAGATAGGCTTCGGCTACTAGCGCCACCGGGACGGGCGAGTTGGCAAGGTGCAACGGCCCATTGGTGATGAGCCAATCGAAGTGATCGCGGGCGTTGCGGTAACTCTGCCGGGCGATAGCCGCGCGCCCGGCCATCAACCGAGCGCGGTAACCCAGTTCTGCGAGGGCGGGGTTGGTGTTCTGGACCAAGATTGGGCTCAGAAAGCTCAGTTCCGCCTGCGCGAAGTCGCCCTGGTTCCAGTGGTATTCGCCGGCCAAGTACTGCGCCAGAGGCGCATTCGAGTGCGCCGGAAAGCGGAGGACGTAGTCCGAGAGCAACTGCAGGGCGTTAGTGTCCGACCTTGCCTGGTAGGAGAGCCGGGCAAGCTCGAAGCTGGCTTGGGCCAAGAGGGTCGGCGCGAGGTTGGTGCGGCTGCCGAAGGCGGCTTGCCAGGCGGCATACTCGGCTAGGGCCGCCGGCAGGTCCTGCTCGCGTTCGTAGGTGCGGGCGAGGGCGAGCCGAACCTCGGGTAAGAGGGCGGAATTGGTGAAGCGTCGCGCCAGTTCGGCATACACCGCGCGGGCAGCTTGGGTCTTGCCGAGCCGGCTCAGCGCTTGGCCCATCAGCAGGAAACTGCGGTCGGCCAACTCGCCCTGAGGATCCACGGCGAGGAGTTGCGACATGGCGCTGGCGGCAACCGGTTCGTCGTTGGCCTCGATGGCGGCGCGGACGACCTGGTAGAGCGCCTGCCGGGGGAGCGTGTCGGCCAGGCCAGAGACCCCGCTGTAGTTGGTGGCCACAAACCAGTAGTTGCTCAGTGCCCCGACGAAGTCCCGACGCAGAAACTGGCAGTCGCCCCACTTGAACCGCGCTACCGCTTGGTCCGCGGAGCGCGGGAGTTGTTCCGCGGCGGCGCGGAAGGCGGCTTGGGCGTCGGCCACGCGGTTGGTGCCCGTCTCCCAGAAACACCAGCCGCGCTGCAACTGCGCGTAGCCGAGCAGCGGGCTCTGGGGGTAGTTGGTCACGATGAGCTCGAACTGGCTGCGGGCTTGCTGGAGGAGATTGGTCAGTTCGAGGGCGTTCTCCGGGCGGAGGGTCGGGGCGGCGCGCCGCGCGTGGTAATCTTTGAGTTGCAGTTCGCCCAGCGTCAGGCGCACCAGGTCCAAGGCCTGGTCTTGCGGGTTCTGCGTGAGGAACAGCTCGAGGCGCTGGACGGTTTCCCGCGTCCTATTCTGCTTGAGATTCAGCTCGATCAGCCGTTGGAGGGCCTGCCGCCGTTTGCTCTGTGGGACCGTGTTGCCCAGGTTCCGCTCGTAGGCGGCCAAGGCCTCGTCGGTCCGGCCAAGCCGCTCGAGAATGTCACCCTGCAATTGGCTCGCCTCAGCCAGCAGCTCCCGACTCACCCGGTTCGTTGGTCCCGTCCACAAGTTGGTGGTGTGGGCAAAGGCCTCCGGCACGCGGCCCCCCGCCAACTTCGCCCGGGCGAACAGGAAATGCCGTTGCCAATCCAGCTCCGCTTGGGCCAAAGGTGCGGGGATCCGACCCAGCGCTTCCTCGGCTCGCCCCGGTTGGTTCGCCTGCAGCAGCACCTCCGCCAACAAGAGCCAGCCGCGCACGACCCAATCGTCCGCGGGCCGTTCCGCGGCAATCGATTGAAAGGGCGTCCCGGGCTCCCGCAGCAAAGCCATCACTCGGGCCCGGTCGCCCAGCCGCAGCCGAGTATAGGCCTCCGCATAGATCGCCTCCGCCCGCCGTCCCGACTGGAGGAACTCGGCCAGGAACCGTGCGAAGCCATCGGCCCCGCCCGCTAGGTCGCCCTGCTCGACAAGGATCTGGGCCTGCCAGAACCGGTACTCGTCGGCGAGTGGGCCGGCCACGCCCGTCTTGTCCGCCAGCACCGTGTAAGCCCCCTCGAATTGCTTGAGCTTAAGTCGCGCCTGGGCCTGTAGGAGGAACAGTTCCGCCAACTTCTCCGACTGCGGGTACTGCGCGGCGAAGGCCGTGGCATCTCGGTCCGCCATCTCGAAAAGGCCGTCCTGGAACTGCTTGGCCACCACTTCGAAGGCCCGGGTCTCCTCGGGCAGTTGGGCGCCCCAAGCGAGGAGCCCGCCGCCCAGGGCCAGGACCCAGCCTACCCATGAACCGGCCGTACCGCCGACTGTGCAGTGGGCCCCACGCCGGTTGGAAAACCGGCGGTACAGGTTCATGGTCCCGATGCGCGCGCCAAAGCGGGTGGAAGCTACCCACGCCCGGGCCCAACAGCTCAGATCGCGCCCAGCCTGGTTGGGCTCGGGCCGAACGCGGAGAGCGGCCGATGAACTCAGGAGCCGCGGAGCCCAAGAACCCCCCCGGCCCAGCGCGTCGAAGTCTGAAGGACGATTCATGAGTCGTGGTCCAGGCGGCGTCGTCACGCGCCTATTTAACACTCGCCAAAGCCCGGCGTAAATACTGCCCGGTATAGCTGGCTGGGTGTCGGGCTATCACCGCCGGGGGACCTTCCGCCACGATGCGGCCACCGCCGGCCCCGCCTTCCGGGCCGAGGTCAACGATCCAGTCGGCGCACTTGATCACGTCGAGGTTGTGTTCGATCACCACGAGGGTGTTGCCGCCGGCCCGCAACTTGAACAGCACCTCGAGCAACTTCGCCACGTCGGCGAAATGCAGGCCCGTCGTCGGTTCATCCAACAGGTAGAGCGTGTGGCCTAGCGAGCGCTTGCTCAGTTCCGTCGCCAGCTTAAGCCGCTGCGCTTCGCCGCCGCTGAGCGTGGTGGCCGATTGGCCCAGGCGCAAGTAGCCCAACCCGACTTCCGCCAGCGTGAGGCACGCCTCATAAATCGGCGGAACCGCCCGAAAGAACGTGACGGCTTCGTCCACCGTCAGATCCAGGACGTCGGCAATGTTGAGCCCCTTGTAAGCAATTTCGAGTGTCTCGCGGTTGTAACGTCGGCCGCCGCAGGCCTCGCACGTTACGTACACCGGCGGCAGGAAATGCATCTCGATCTTGATCAGGCCATCCCCCTCGCACTTCTCGCAGCGCCCCCCGCGAACGTTGAAACTGAACCGGCCCGGCTCATAGCCGCGAATCCGCGCGGTCGGCAGCCGCGCGAACAGGTCGCGGATCTGGTTGAATATGCCGGTGTAGGTGGCCGGGTTACTGCGGGGCGTCCGGCCGATGGGCAACTGGTCGATCACCACCAGCTTGCCAAGGTGCTCGATGCCCTCGAGGGCGGTGTGGGCGCCGGGACGCTCCGTCGCCCCATACAAGCGCCGCGCCAAAGCCCGCCTCAGGATGTCATCCACGAGCGTGCTCTTGCCCGACCCGCTCACACCCGTGACGCATGTGAAACTCCCGATCGGAAGGCGCACATCCAGATTCTGCAGGTTGTTCTCTCTCGCGCCGACGATCTTCAGCCAGCCCCGATCCCCCACGGGTTGCCCCCGCGGCGCCGGGGGGCCGATCGTTAACTCGCCGCGCAGGTAGCGCCCGGTGAGCGAACGCGGATGCGCAGCGACCTCAGCCGGTGTCCCCGCAGCCACCAACTCGCCCCCGTGCACGCCCGCCCCGGGACCCAAGTCCAGAATGTAGTCGGCCCGACGCATGGTGTCCTCGTCGTGCTCGACCACGAGCACCGAGTTGCCCAGATCGCGCAGGCCGCTGAGCGTGTCGAGCAAGCGCTGATTGTCGCGCTGGTGCAACCCGATGCTCGGCTCATCCAGGATGTACAACACCCCGACCAAGCCCGCGCCAATCTGAGTGGCCAGCCGAATCCGCTGGGCCTCGCCTCCGCTCAATGTCCCGCTTTCACGGTCCAAGGTCAGGTAACCCAAACCCACGTTCCGCAGAAAACCCAGCCGAGCGCGAATCTCCCGGAGAACCTCCCCCGCCACGTTCCGCTCGAAATCCGATAGCGGCAATTGCGCAAAGAATCGGTCGGCCGCCTCGACCGACAACGCGCAGACGTCCATGATCGATAAACCCGACGCGCCCGATGGCGAGGCGGCGGGCGCCAGGGGCGCAGCGCAGCGCGGTGACCCCAGGGTGACGGCCAGGATCTCGGGTTTCAGGCGCTTGCCGCGGCAGGCATCGCACGGTTGGAGCGTCATGAACGCCTTGAGCCGGTTCCGAGTCAACTCACTCTCGCTCTCGCGGTAGAGACGATCCAGGTTCGGTAGCACACCCTCGAACGGGCGCGCCATTCGGCTCGCCTTGCCCGCCCGGTGAAACGTGAACTCGATCGCGGTCTCGCCGGAGCCGTGTAGCAGGACCTGGCGAAAGGTCGCCGGCAGATTCTTGTAGGGAGTTTCGAGGCGGACTTGGTAATGGTCGGCCAGCCCACGCAGCAGGCTTTGGTAGTAGGCCACCATGCGCTTGCCGCCGCGTCGCCAAGCTAGAACCGCACCCTGCTCGAGCGACTTGTCCGGGTCCGGCACCACCAGCGCCTCGTCCAAGACGTACTTCTGCCCGAGCCCATGGCAGACCGCGCAGGCTCCGAAGGGCGAGTTGAAGGAGAAATGCTTCGGGGTGGGAGTATCGTAACTCAGGCCCGTGGCCGGACTGTACATCCGGTTCGAGTGCATCGTCTCGCGCCAGGCCGCGCCCGGGTCGACTCCGGGCAGTTGCTCGAGCACCAGCACCCGGCCCTGACCCCATTTCAGGGCGGTCTCGACTGAATCGCTAAGCCGCTGACGTGCCGCCGGGTCGATCACCAAGCGGTCCACCACGACCTCGACCGTGTGCTTCTGTTTGGGCTCGAGCCGCACGCGCACATTGCCGGCCAACTCGACCAGCGCACCGTCCACGCGCGCCCGGACAAACCCTTCGCGCGCCAGCCGCTCGAGCACGTCCCGGAACTCGCCGCGCTGGTCGCGCACCACCGGGGCCAGGAGCATCACCCGGGTCTTGGGTGGCAGCGCCACGATCTTGTCCACGATCTCACTGGTGGTCTGGGAGGTGATCCGTTGGCCGGTGACCGGGCAATGGGGTTGGCCGATATGCGCGTAGAGGAGGCGCAGGTGGTCGTAAATCTCGGTCGTCGTCGCGATCAGCGAGCGCGGATTCGCCCCGGCCGTCCGTTGCTCGATGGCAATCGCCGGCGAGAGACCCTCGATCGCTTCCACGTCCGGTTTCTCCATCAAATCCAGAAACTGCCGCGCATACGCCGAGAGCGACTCCATGTACTTGCGCTGACCCTCGGCGAAGAGGGTGTCGAAGGCCAACGACGATTTCCCCGACCCGCTGGGCCCCGTGATCACGACCAGGTTGTCCCGGGGAATGGCCAGGGACAGATTCTTCAGGTTATGCACCCGTGCCCCGGTGACCCGAATGAATTGCTCGGCCATGCTGCCCGCGCCTCGTGACGTAAACCCCGCCAACGTACCGGAGCCACGCGTCTCTGGAAAGGGCGGATCGCGCCCCCGCAGCGCCCCTCGATGGCCCAGCCCGCTCCAAGAGCCAGGGCAGCGGGTGAGCAGGCGATACAGCGGTAGACCATCGATTCGGGGGATTCGAGGATTCGGCGCGAGGGCGTGGATTGCGGTGTGGATTGCGGTTGACAGTCGGGCTGCAGCGGAGCCATCGTCGCACGCGTCTAATGAACGGCCTGCCTATGAAGTGCACCCGACTTTCCCTCGCCCTAGTCCGTGTCGTCGCGGTGACTGGTGTGGCGAGCAGCCTGGCCCAGGGCATCGAGCTTCGTCCGCTGTGGAGCCTCGCACCTGGAGACACCCCGTTCCTGACGGCGAACGATACCGAGCGCGGCCTGGCTTACAACCCGGCCACCGGCCAGCTCTTGGTAGCCAGTCGAGCTGCCGCCGAGCCGAACATCTACCGCCTCGACCCCGCCACCGGTGGGACCATCGCCGCCCTCGATATGACGGGCATCAGCGGTGGCACTTTTGCCGTGAACATGATCGGCGCAGCCGACGATGGAGCCATTTACGCTGCGAACCTCTCCTTGAACGGGACCACCGATCCCTTTCGGCTTTACCGATGGGCGAACGCAACCGCCGCGCCAGTCCTGGTTTTTAGTGGTAACCCAGGGGCGACGGGCGTGGCCGATCGGTGGGGCGATTCGTTGGCGGTCTGGGGCGCGGGCGATAACACCCAAGTCCTGATCGGCTCCCGCACCGGCACCCTGGCCAGTCTGTTCCGCACTTCCGATGGCGGCACGACCTTCACCCCCCAAGCGATCGCCACTGACGCCGTCGGGGGCGACTTCGGCTTGAGTGTTGCCTTCAGCGACGCGGCTAGTTTCTGGGGCACCGCGCGAGGGCGTTCCTTACGGTCTTTCTCGCTGGATGGGGCAGGCTCGACGGCCACCACCCTGGGCAACTTTGGCGTTCCGGAGGGGATCCCTGCAGCCGTCTCGTTCATCGGTGTGGACCCGGCCAACCGGCTTTTGGCGGGGATCGAGTTGGTTCCCAACCAAGCGGATGTGCTGCGCCTTTGGGACATCTCGACCGGATCGCCTCAGCCGCTGGACCAGCAGACTCTGCCCGTCAACAACGATAACGTTCGTGGTACCGGTGCGATCGACTTCGCCTCAGGCACTGTCTTCGTCTTGAACACCGAGAACGGCCTGCATGCCTATGCCATCGTCCCCGAGCCAGGCACGGCCAGCCTGCTCCTGGCTGGGGGCGCTCTGTTCCTCTGGTGCCGGCGCGCGCGCCGGGCCTAGGCTAGGCCGGCACCGCCCGGTTCACATTGTCCAGACGCAGTCTGGGATTGGTGGTGGCGAAGGCGACAGGCACCCCCGTAGCTCCGCCCATGCGCCAACGTGCCTGTTCCGCTGGCTCGCGGCTGGGTCCAACGACGCTTCAGCCTGACGCCAGGGCCCGTGAAACGTGAGATGGCTCCGAGCCTCGACGAAGGCAGCGTCCGCTCACTTTCGGTGGCTCTTACCACTGCATCATGTCCAATCACTTCCATGTCCTGGTCAGAGTTCCGGCCGAGCAGAACCCGACCGACGAGGAACTGGTCGAGCGCATGAAGGCCCTCTACGGGAAGGCCAAGCCCCGAGAGGCCGGCCTGCTCTATGAGGCCGAGAAGGGGTTGCACGAGCATGGTCGAGTGGACGCGGACATTCGGGAACGGATGCTGGCGAGGATGGGGGATGTGTCGGAGTTCATGAAAGAGTTCAA
>VHCO01000189.1 GCA_016871715.1 Verrucomicrobiota bacterium | reverse complement strand
CATCGACAGCGAGTTGCGCCAGATGGTCCTCGAAAACTGCTCGAGCGGCGAAATCTGTGCCGCCGCGCGCCGCAACGGCCTGCGCGTCCTCAGCGAAGACGGCTGGCGCCTCGTGCGTGCCGGTGTCACCACGCCCGAAGAAGTCCTGCGCGTGACCAAAGACCAAGTCGTCAATGCGCCGCCGCAGGAAACCTCGCCCGCCACCGAGACCGCCGACGCCCGGTCCGCCCGCAAAGCCCATGCCCTCGTTTCAGTATAAAGCCCTCCAGCTCGACGGTGGCCTGACCGAGGGCCAACTCGAAGCCGCCGGTCGGCAAGAAGCCTTCCGGCGCATGGACGAGCTGGGCCTGCGCCCCATCAAACTCGCCGAGCGCACCCCCGGCGCCGAGGCCACCGCCTCGCCTAGCCCGGGGCTCGCCCTCGGCGGGCTCACCCTCGGCGGCAGCGCCGAGCGGGTTTCCCCGCGCGCCCTCGAGAACTTCACGCGCCTGCTGTCGAGTTTGTTGGCCGCCGGCGTGCCGCTGAGCCGGGCCCTGGTCATCTTGCACAAAGAAGCTGCCAGCCCGGCGGCCAGCGCCAAGTGGAAGGAGATCCATGACCTGGTCATCGACGGCATGTCGCTCGCCGATGCCATGGCCAAGTCGCCCAAGGTCTTTCCACGTGTCTACGTCGCGATGGTGCAAGCAGGTGAGACCGGCGGGTTTCTCGACTTGGTGTTGGCGCAGATCGCCGACTTCCAGTCGCGCGAGAAGGAGCTGCGGTCGAAGGTCCTCACGGCCATGCTCTACCCGATCATCCTCCTGGTCTTGGCGTTGGGCGTGGTCGTCTTCCTCCTCACCTTCTTCATCCCGCGGTTCCAGTCCGTGTTCGCCGGCTTCGGCGCCGCCCTGCCCTTGCCCACCCAGATCGTCGTCTCCGCCAGCGACACCGTCCGCGCCTACGGGCCGCTGGTGCTCATCTGCCTGGTCGTGGGCGGGTTCCTGCTGCGCCATTGGGTCGCGTCCGAGTCGGGCCGGCGCGTGTGGGAAGGGCTCGTCCTGCGCGCACCCGTGCTCGGCTCGCTGGTGGCCCAGTTCGCCATGGCGCGCTTCTGCCGGATGCTCGGCACGTTGCTGGGCGCCGACGTGCCTTTGGTGCAGGCCCTCAACGTCGCCCGCCGATCCATCGGCAACCAGATCCTCGTCGATGCCGTCACGCAATCGATCGAGCGGGTCCAGGAAGGCGGCCAACTCGGCGCCAGCTTGGCCGACTGTCAGGGCCTGTTCCCGCGCTCCGTCCTCGAGATGATCTCCGTAGCCGAAGAGAGTAGCCGCTTGGACGAAGAGCTCGTCCGCATTGCCAACGTGACCGAGGGCGACCTCGACCGCGCGCTGAAGACGGCGGTGGCGTTTGCCGAGCCGCTCATGCTGTTTGTAATCGCCGGGTTCATCGGCGCCATCTTTATCAGCATGGTCCTCCCCATCTTTACCCTGCAGCAATACATCAAATAAACCCCATCCAACCCATCTGAACCGAGACGCACACACCTCGCCCTCCCTAGAATGAAAACTACCGCCGGGCCACTCACCCGCCCCCAAGCCGCGCGCCGCTCGCGCCGGAGAGGCTTTACCCTCATCGAGCTCCTCTTAGTGCTGGTCATCCTGGGCGTCTTGGCCGCCATCGTCGTGCCCAAGTTCGCCGGCCGCACCGAACAGGCCAGAATCACCGCCGCCCAGACGCAAATCGCATCCTTCAGCACCGCCCTGGACGCTTACGAAGTCGATAACGGCTACTACCCAAAGGGCAAAGACGGCCTGATCGATCTCATCGAGCAACCGCGCGACACGCCCAACTGGCACGGGCCTTACCTCAAAGACGTCCCCCAAGACCCCTGGGGCAACGATTACCTCTACGAGTGTCCGGGCAAGAATAACCCCAGCTCCTACGACCTCATGTCCATGGGCCCAGACGGACGCGTAGGCGGCGACGATGACATCACCAACTGGCAAACCAGTGGCCCGCGCCGCTAGCCAAGGGCTTCGGCGCGCGTTCACCTTGGTCGAGTTGATGCTCGTCATGACTCTGCTCACCGTCGTGATCTCCGTCGCCGCACCCTCCCTGGCCGCGTTCTTCCGCGGGCGCACCCTCGAATCCGAGGCGCGGCGACTGCTGGCGCTGACCCGTCATGGCCAGAGCCGCGCCGCCTCCGAAGGCCTGCCCATGGTCCTGTGGATCGATGTCGACACTGGCACCTACGGCCTCGCGGAGCGATTCCCCATCGACGGCTACGACCCCAAAGCGGTCCAGTTTCAAGCCGACCGCGACGTGCGGATCGAGGTGATCGCGCCTGCCAACGACCCCGCCCTCGCCGCCTCCACCCGCGCCAGTGGCACGCTCACCGCCCAAACCACCGCGCGCACAACCTCGCCCCTGCTCGCCACCCAACCCAACGAATCCGACATCTACTTCCTGCCCGACGGCTCGATCGGCGAAGCCAGCCTGCCCGCCATCCGACTCCTGGACCGTGACGATCGCGAACTGTGGCTCTCCCTGGCGCAGCATCGGTTGTACTATGAGATTGGCAATCAAACCAACGATTGGATCGCCACCTACCGCTGACCGGGCTCGCGCTGGCTTCACGCTCGCTGAAGTGCTGGCCGCCTTGTTGTTCATGGCCATCGTCATCCCAGTCGCCATCCAAGGCCTGCGCATCGCCGGCCAGGCCGGTGTCGTGGCCGAACGCAAAACCGCCGCCGCGCGCGTGGCCGAACGGATCCTGCTCGAGAGCGTCCTCACCACCAACTGGAACGTCTCTGCCCAAACCGGGGCCCTCTTCGAGGGGTCTCGCGAATACCGCTGGACCTTGCGCAACGACGAGTGGGGCTTCGACCCGAACCAGAGCACCTTCCGGCTACTCACCGTCGAGGTCGAATACCCCGTGCAAGACCGGGCTTACTGGGTCCGCCTGAGCACCTTGGTGGACAGCTCCCAATAACCTCATGCTCCCCCTGCGCGCCCACCCGTCCCCCCTGCTCGACACGGCCCTCGTGGCCCGAGCGGGCGCGCCCCGCTCACGCCAATTCCACCGCCGCGCCTTCACGCTCCTCGAAGTGCTGGTGGCCGTCGCCATCTTCGCGATCGTCCTCGCCGCCATCAACACCGTCTTCTATAGCGCCCTGCGCCTGCGCCAAAAGACCGTCGCCGCCCTCCAAGAATCGCTGCCCGTCCACCAAGCCCTCAACCTCTTGCGTCGCGACCTCCAGGGCGCCCTGCCGCCCGGCCAGGGCTTGGCCGCCTCCTTCCGCGTCGGCGCCGTCGGCACGGGCCTGGTCCTAGCCCAAAACATGGGACTCGAATTCTTCACCTCGACGGGCGCACTCACCGACACCGCCCCTTGGGGTGAAGTCCAGAAGGTCACTTACCAACTCCTCGAGCCCTTGAACTCCGGCGGCACCAACCGCCTGGACCTGGTCCGCAGTGTCACCCGCAACTTGCTCAGTACCGTGGCCGAAGAGCCCCTCGACCAGTGGCTCCTCAGCAACGTCCAAACCCTCGAATTCGCCTGCTTCGACGGCACCGAGTGGCGCGATACCTGGGACACCACCCTCGGCGACACCGGACTGCCCCAGGCCGTCTTGGTCCGGATCCTGACGGCGCCCCAGGCGCTGCCGGACCATCTCTCGCCCGTCCTCCCCGGCGACCTGGCCCCGATCGAGCTGATCGTCCCGCTCCTCATCCAGGCCCGCACCAACCAAACCGAGACCACCCAAGGTCAGCCGTGATGCGCCTGACCCCCAGCCAACACCCCACCGCAACCGGCTCACCCCCGCGTCAACCGGCACGGCAGCTCCTGCCCCTCCGAGGGTCGGTCCTCATCATCGTGTTGTGGGTCGCCCTAGGCCTGGTCACCCTCACCCTCTACTTCGCCAACTCGATGAGCTTCGAGCTCCGCGCCGCAGACAACCGCGCCGCTGCCTTAGCGGCCGACCAGGCCATCGACGGGGCCGCGCGTTACCTGAGCTATGTCTTGTCCACCCTGGCCACCAACGGCGTCCTGCCCGACCTCACCGCCTACCAATACGCCGCCGTCCCGGTCGGTGAGGCCACCTTCTGGCTCCTGGGCCGGGATACTAACAACTGGCAGGCCGGCCCCCACTTCCCTACCTTCGGCCTCGTCGACGAAGGCTCGAAACTCAACTTGAACATCGCCACCGCTGCCATGCTCGAGCAACTCCCACGCATGACGCCCGAGTTGGCGGCCGCCATCGTCGATTGGCGAGACGCCGACGACGAAGTCTCGGCCAGCGGCGCGGAGATCCAGACCTACGCCCTCCTGCGCCCAGCCTATGCCTGCAAGAACGCTAACTTCGATACGACCGACGAATTGCGCTGGGTCTTCGGCGCTACCCTCGAACTGCTCTACGGCGAGGACGCCAACCTCAACGGCACCCTCGAGCCGAGCGAAAACGACGGCGAACTCAGCGCCCCGTACGATAACCGCGACGGCCGACTCGACCCGGGCTTGCTCGAGTACGTCACCGTCTACAGCCGCGAGCCCAACACCCGCAGCGACGGCTCCGACCGCATTAACATCAACCCCGTCAACACAGCCCAGCTCACCGCCCTCCTCCAAACCAACCTCAGCTCCGCCCGCCTTAACCCCGTCCTAGCCCAACTCGGCCTGGCCGGCGGCGCACCCGCCGGCGGCGGAGGCCGAGGCGGAGCAGGCGGTGCCGCCGCCGCCGCCGCCGCCACCCCCTCCTTCGCCAGCCCGCTCGAGCTGTGTGTCCGCGGGGGCCTCACGACCGAAGAATTCGCCCTCGTTGCGAACGACCTGACCGCCACCAACAGCTCTTACCTCGACGGACGCATCAACATCAATACCGCCAGCGCCGCCGTGCTCGCTTGCGTCCCCGGCATCGGCTCCGAAAAGGCCCAGGCCGTCGTCGATTACCGCCGCTCTAACCCCACCGCCTTGACCTCCGTCGCTTGGTTGCGTGACGCGCTGGCCGATGACGCCGCCGCCATCAGGGCCGGACCTTACGTCACCACCCAAGCCTTCCAGTTCTCGGCCGATGTCGCCGCCGTCGGCCCCTACGGCCGCGGCTACCGTCGGACCCGGTTCATCTTCGATACCAGCGACGGCACCCCCAAAATCGTCCACCGCCAAGACCTGGGCCACCTCGGCTGGGCCCTCGGCCAGGAGGTCCGCCAAGCCTGGCTCCTGGCGCAACAATCCCGATGACCACCCCGCTCAAGTCCGCCCCCTTCAGCTTCGCTTGGCTCAATCGCCGGCGCACCACCGGTCTCCTCGGCCTCACCCTCGACGGCGGCCGGCTCGATGGCGTCGTCCTCCGCCGCACCAATGGCTCCCTTCAGCAGCACCAATGGCTCTCCGTTGCCCTGTCCTTAGACCCCTTGACCAACGATCCCGAGTTGGTCGGACGCGAGATCCGTAATCACCTCGACGCCGCCAACGTCCGCGAACGCCGCTGCGTCGTCGGCCTGCCCTTGAAATGGGCCCTCACCGCCCATACTCAGGTCCCCAACCTGCCCGACAACGACCTCCCCGGCTTCCTCCAACTCGAAGCCGAACGCGGCTTTCCCTGCGACGTCGACACCCTCCAGTTGGCCACCTCCCAATACCAGACCGCCGCCGGCGAACGCCATGCCACCCTCGCCGGCGTCCCACGCAACCACCTCGCCCTCCTTGAACGCGTCCTCCGCGCCGCCGGCCTCAAACCCCTCAGCTTTACCCTCGGCCTCACCGTCCTCCAACCCCTCGGCGCTACCGCCTCCAACGGCGTCCTGGCCCTGGCCATCGGCGAAACTCAAGTGGGCCTCCAAGTCACCGCCGGAGGTGGGGTCGTCGCCCTGCGCGCGCTCGAAGGGGCTCTCGAGACCGAAGGCGGACAGCGCCACCTGCGAGCCGACATCGTCGCACGCGAAATCCGCATTACCCTCGGCCAGTTGCCCGCCGCCTTGCGCGACACCATCCGCCGCGTCCGTATCTTCGGCCCACGCGACCTGGCTCAAAAACTCGCCGACGAAATCGACCTGCGCCTCGAATCGCTGAGCCTCAAGGTCGAACTCGTCACCGCTTACCACCCAGGCGACTTCGCCGCCCAACTCCCCCCAGCCGCCACCGTCTCGTCCGCCTTCAGCCTCGCCGCTAACCAGTTGGCCGGCCCCGGCGCCACCCTCGAGTTCCTCCCCCCTCGAGTCAACGCCTGGCAGCAATTCCTCGCCCGCTACTCCGCCGGCAAACTCCAACGCGCCGGCCTCGCCGCCGCGGCCCTCGCCCTCCTCCTGGCCGTCGTCTTCCTTTACCCAGAGTGGCAACTGGCTCGCTTGCGCTCCCAATGGACCAAGATCGGCCCCGCCGTGCGCGAGCTCGAGGCAGTGCAAAAACAGGTCCGCCTCTTCCGCCCTTGGTTCGACGACTCCGTTCGCAGCCTGAGCGTCCTGCGCCAAGTAACCGAGGCCTTCCCGGAGGACGGTGGCGTGACCGCCAAGACCCTCGAACTCCGCGGCCCCACCCGCGTCTCTTGCGCCGGCGTGGCCCGCGACCACCCCACCCTCCTCAAAACCCTCGATAAACTCCGCGCCGCACCCCGCGTCTCCGACCTCAAGGTCAATGTCATCCGCGGCAAGTCTCCCATGCAGTTTACCTTCGATTTCCACTGGACCGATGGAGGCGGCGATGAACATTAAAAACCGACAACAACTCCTCACCCTCGCGGCCCTCGTTGCCGTCGCCCTCTTCGTCGGCGACCGCCTCCTCTTCTCCCCCCTCGTCAGCTTGTACAAAAGCCGAGCCGCCCAACTCGCTGAACTGCGCCAACGCGTCACCACCGGGGAACGCCTGCTCGCCCGGGAACCAGCCATCCGCAACCGCTGGGCCCATATGCGTACCAATACCCTCCCCGCTAACCCGTCCGAAGCCGAACAAAAGGTCCTGCGCTCCTTCGACCTCTGGTCCCAGGCCAGCCGCATCAGCGTCACCTCCATCACCCCACAGTGGCGCCGCGAGCCCGAGGATTATCTCACCCTCCTCTGTCGCGTGGACGCCTCGGGCAGCCTCCCCGCCCTCAGCCGTTTCCTCTACGACATCGAACACGACCCCATGGCCCTCAAACTCGAGTCCCTCGAACTTACCGCCCGCGACAAAGACGGCCAACAACTCACCCTCGCCTTGCTCGTCAGCGGCCTCATGCTCTCGCAACCCGAACCCGCAGCCCGTCGCGAATGAATCACCCCGCCACATACCACCCAAACTCGCCCCTGACCCGCCCCCAGGCCCATCGAGCCAAGGGCCTCCTAGGCCTCATCTTGGCCGGTGGGCTCGCCCTGGCCGCGCAAGAACTGCCTGCCCCCATCCCGCCCACCCCCCCGCCAGCCACCGGGTTCGACGCCTTCAAGCTCGTGACCGACCGCAACATCTTCAACCCGAATCGGTCCGCGCGGTCCGACCGCCGCGAAGTCCGCGAAGCCCAGCCCCGGCGCGTCCAGACCGATACCATCTCCCTGCTCGGCACCATGATCTATGAGCAGGGCCAGTTCGCCTATTTCGACGGCAGTAGCTCGCAGTACCGTAAAGCCCTCAAACCGGCCGATAGCATCGGAGGCTGCAAGATCACCCGCATCGCCCCAAACCTCGTCCAACTCGAGATCGATGGCCAACCCCTCGAGTTGCGCGTCGGGATGCAGTTGCGACGCGAAGACGGCGGCCCCTGGGACCTCGTGGCCCAGCCCGAGCCTTTCGCCCGGACCAGTACCCCCACCACCGAGGCCGGATCCGCGAGCACCGCTGCCGCCGGGAAACCCGCAACTGGCCCCTCGACGGGGAGCGACGAAAGTGAAATATTGAGACGCTTAATGCAAAAGCGCGAACAGGAGCTCAACCGATGAAGACCATCCAAATCATCCTCCAAGTGGCCGCCCTCGCCGCCACCCTCTCTGCCCTGGCCGCCGATCCGCCCGCTAGCCCACCGGCCCAAGACCAGACTCCCCCACCCCCAGCCACCACCCCCGCTTCCCCTCCAGACCCGCTCCCGCCACCCGTCGCCCCGCCGCCGGTCGACGAATCCATCAACCCGCCCCCCGCGCCGGCCACCCCACCCGCCGCCGCGCCCGCTACCCCTGCCCAGGTCGCACCAGGGGAGAAAGGGCTCCGCCTCAACTTCCGCAACGTCCCACTCGACATGGTGCTCAACCACCTCAGCGAAGCGGCCGGCTTCGTCATCGTCCTCGAAACCGAAGTCAAGGGCCGTGTCGACGTGTGGAGCAACCAACCCCTCAACCAAGACGAGGCCGTCGATCTGCTCAACACCGTCCTCAACAAGAACGGCTACGCCGCCATCCGTAACGGGCGCATGCTCACCATCGTCAACCGAGACGAAGCCAAGAAACGCGACATCCCCGTCCGCGTGGGCAACCAGCCCAACGACATCCCCAAGACCGAGGAGATGGTCACCCAAATCATCCCCGTCCGCTACGCCAATGCCGTCCAGATGACCCGCGACCTCCAGCCCCTCCTCCCCACCTACGCCACCCTCACCGCCAACGAAAGCGGTAACGCCCTCGTTCTCACCGATACTCAGTCCGACATCCGTCGCATGGTCGAAATCGTCCGCGCCCTCGATACCTCCATCTCCACCATCTCCGCCATCCGCGTCTTCCCCCTCGTCTACGCCGACGCCAAAGAACTCGCCAACATCGTCAGAGAACTGTTCCCAGCCCCCAGCGGCACCAGCGGCCGGGGCGGCCGCGGCGGCGACGACCCTCGCGCCCAAATGATCGCCCGCTTCATGGGCGGCGACGGTGGCCGCGGCGGCGGTGGCGAACCCACCGGCGCCATCGGCGCCAGCGAGGCCCGCCAGGCCGCCTCCCGCGTCACTGCCGTCGCCGACGAACGCACCAATTCTCTCGTCGTCAGCGCCCCCGAAGAGTTGGTGCCCACCATCGATAACCTCGTGCGCGAGATCGACACCAACGCCGAAAACATCACCGAACTGCGCGTCTTCCGCCTCAGCTTCTCCGATCCTCAGGAAATGGCCGACCTCCTCAGCCAACTCTTCCCCGATGAAACCCGCTCCCAAACCACCCGCTCCGCCATCCAATTCCGCGGCGGTCCCGGCGGTCCCGGCGGCCCCTTTGGCGGCTTCGCCTTCGGCCGCGGCGGCGGCGCCGGCAACCAAGCCAACACCAGCGAGCGCGCCCGCCAAAAAGGTCGCGTGCTCGCCGTCCCCGATCTGCGCACCTCCTCGGTCATCGTCAGTGCCGCCAGCGATCTCATGCCCCAAATCGCCGAGATGATCGCCCAACTGGATGCTAACCCAGCCAAGAAACAGAGGGTGTTCGTCTACTCGCTCGAGAACGCCGACGTCACTCAAGTCGAGCAAGTCCTGCGCGATATGTTCGACCGCGGCACCACCGGCAACCGTTCCTCCTCAAGCCAAAACAATAGCGCACTCACCACCCGCAGCCGCCAAAACCAAGGGACCGCCACCGGCACCCGAACCGGCACCACCGGCTTCGGCGGCGGCGGCTTCGGCGGCGGTGGCACCACCGGAGGCGGACGCTCCTTCTAGATCCGCCCCGGCCGACCATCAAGGGCCACCGGCCTGACCGTCCAGTGGCCCCACACCCACCCAACTCCCACCCCACCGCCATGACACCCGTCCCGACTCTCAACCGCGCCTCCCGCCTCGCCACCACCCTCCTCGCCCTGGGCCTCGGCGCCGCTGCCCACGCCCAGTTCCCACAGACGCCCCAGTTCGGTGGCCAAGGCCAAACCCGCTCCCGCTCCACCGCCGCCGGCTCGACCCGCCAGTACTACAACAACAGCACGATCGGCGACGCCATGATCTCCGTCGACCCCGAGTCGCGCCGCATCATCGTCATCACCGACGACGAAACCAGCGAGTACGTCGGCCAAGTCATCACCAACCTCGACCGCCCCAAACCCCAAGTCCTCATCAAGGTCGTCTTCCTCGAAGTCACCTACAACAAGAGCTCCGACGTCGGCCTCGAAGGCGGTTTCCGCAAGAAAATCGATAGCTCCACCACCGGGACCGGCGCCAATGCCTTCGGCCTCTCGGGCCTCAACGCCGTCGGCGGTACCAACGCCCTCGCCAACGTCTTCGGCCAGCCCGTCACCAGCTTCGCCCCCACCCCGCCAGGCGCCGGCCTCTACCAAGTCCTCGGCCAAGATTACCAGGTCACCCTCCGCGCCATCGCCCAGGCCGGCAACGCCGAAGTCCTCTCCCGCCCCTCCGTCCTGGCCCGCAATAACCAACCTGCCACCATCACCGTCGGCCAATCCGTCCCCCTCATCAGCAACGTCCGCTACGATAACTTCGGCAACGCCCTCTACTCCCCAACCTACACCGACGTCGGCATCATCCTCCGCGTCACACCCTTCATCACCACCGACGGTATGGTCGAAATGATCGTCGCCCCAGAGCTCTCCTCGATCTCCGCCACCGATAAAGTCCCCATCGGCGCCGGCGTCGAAGTCCCCGTCATCGACAAACGCTCCGCCGATACCGTCGTCGTCACCCCCGACGGTCAACCCGTCATCATCGGCGGCCTCATGGGCCGACAGAAATCCGTCCGCGACAGCAAAATCCCGCTCCTGGGAGACATCCCCCTCCTCGGCAATGCCTTTAAGCGTAAGGCCCGCGCCGAAGCCAAAACCGAACTGCTCATCTTCTTGACCCCACACATCGTTCAGGCCCCGTCCCAACTCGCTGCCCTCTCCGACAGCGAACGCAGTAAGTCCACACTTGTCCCCAAAGCCTTCACTGAACAGGAACTGGACGAGTTCCTCGATAAACTCCCCTCCCGTCCAGACGAGCAGTCCAGCCCACCGCCACCACCCAGCAGCACCCCCCAACCCCAACCTCGTAACTCCTCCTCAGACTCGAATCTCATCCGCCAACGCTACTGACCCACCCGCGCACCGCCCGCTCCCCCAACAGACCACTCCCCATCATGAACCTGTCTCGTCGTAGCCTGCTGGTCTACGGACTGCTCCTCGCTGCCTGGGCCGTCACGCTCGCCTGGCAGGTCGTCGAGCACCTCCGCGTCCGCAAGTCCGCCCGCGCCGCCCTCATCGTCCGCGCCAAAGACATCTCGAATACCGTCGGCCTCGTCCTCCGATCCCAACGCCGCTTCGGCGGCATCATCTCCAAAGACCGCCTCGAATCCGCCCTCGACGCCCTCGTGCGCCAAGGCGACGTCATCTCGATCGCCCTCCTCAACACCGCCGGCGACGTCGTCGCCTCCGCCGGCGCCCCCGTCGACCTCGAACCCCAAGACCTCGTCCGCTCCGAAGTCCACTGGGCCCGACACAGCGTCACCCTCGCCAACCTCGTCGACCTCGGCACCAACGTCACCCAAGACCTCGGCGGCCCTAACCCCACCATCGTCCTGCCCCGCCGCGAGGGCTTCGGCCCCGGCGACACCAACCGCCCTCCACCCGCACCCCCAGGACCACCGCCAGATCCCACCCTCACCGCCGACTCCAACGACCGCGCACGCTTTTCACCGCCCGACGGCCGCCCCGGCCCGCGAGGTCCCCGCGACGGCCGCCCCCCCTTTGGCCGGCCCTTCTGGATGACCGAAGCCGAGTACAAAGCCGTGATCGAAAAACAAGGCGTCCACAGCTTCGTCATCGTCCTGTCCATGCAAACCGTGCGCGCGGTCGCTAACCAGGATTTCTGGCTCCGTTCCCTCATCGGCGCACTCGGCGCACTCGCCGTCGGCGGCTTGGCCGTCGCCTGGCGCAACGTCACCAAATCCTCCGACCTCCAAATCCGCCTCATCCGCGCCAGCGAACTCAACCTGCGCCTCAAAGAGATGAACCTCGCCGCCGCCGGCCTCGCCCACGAAACCCGTAACCCCCTCAACATCATCCGCGGCCTCGCCCAGATGATCTCTAAACGCCCCGATGTCCCCGCCGAACTCCAAACCAAATCCCGTGACATCATCGACGAAACCGACCGCGTCACCGCCCAGTTGAACGAGTTCATCAACTACTCCCGCCCCCGCGAGGTGCGCCGCTCCACCCTCGCCCTCAGCCCGCTCGTCAGCGAAGTCGTCCGCGCCCTGAGCGCGGACCTCGAGGAGAAAACCATCCGCCTCCAACCGACCGACGTCGCCCTCACCATCGAGGCGGACGAACAAATGCTCCGCCAGGCTCTCTTTAACCTCCTCCTCAACGCCGTCCAGGCCGTCGACCCAGGCGGCGAAATCCAAATCGTCGCCGAGAAACACGACGCCGGCCACGCCTTCCTCGAAGTCCGCGATAACGGCCCCGGCGTGCCCCCCGATCGCCGCACCGAGATCTTTAAACCCTACGTCACTTCGACCGCCAAAGGCACCGGGCTCGGCCTCGCCGTTGTCCAGCAGATCGTCCTGGCCCATAGCTGGGAGGTCGAGTGCCTCCCCAACGAACCGCGCGGTGCCCGCTTCCGCATCTCCCACCTGCGCCTCGTCTCCTAACCCCCCATGCCGCCCAGCCCGGGCAAACTCCCCGCCAAACCCGCCTGCATCCTGATCGTCGACGACGACCCCGGGCAACGCAGCTTGCTCGACTCCTTCTTGCGCGGCCAAGGCTTCGATACCCTCCCGGTCGGCTCCGGCGAAGAAGCCCTCGCCATCCTCAAAACCGCCCCCATCCAGATGATGATCTCCGATGTCCGCATGCCGGGCATCTCCGGCCTGGACACCCTCCGCCAAGCCCGCCAAGCCCACGCTGTCTTGCCTGTCCTCCTGGTAACCGCCTACCCCGAGGTCCGCGACGCCGTCGGCGCCATGCGCGATGGAGCCGTCAATTACCTCGAAAAACCCATCGACCTCGAAGAACTTCTCGCCTCCGTCCGCAAAGCCCTCGGACTCGAACCCGAGCCCAGCCCCACCGCTCCCCTCGACCGCCCCTTGCCCGAGCACGTCATCGCCCGTAGCACCCTCATGCAGGCCGTCTTTCGCGATGCCGCCCTAGTCGCCGGCTCCGACAGCCGGATCCTGCTCACCGGCGAAAGCGGTGTCGGCAAAGAAGTCGTGGCCGACGTGATCCACGCCTGGAGCCCGCGCGCCCGTGGCCCCTTGCTCAAAGTCAACTGCGCGGCCATCCCCGACGACCTCCTCGAGAGCGAGCTCTTCGGCCATGAAAAAGGCGCCTTCACGGGCGCGGTCGCCCAGCGCATCGGGCGATTCGAGGAGGCCGATCCAGGCACGATCCTGCTGGATGAAATCAGCGAAATGTCGCCGCGCCTGCAGGCCAAGCTCCTGCGCATCACCCAAGACGGCCGCTTCCAGCGCGTCGGCTCGAACGCCGAGCGCCACACCCATGCACGCCTGCTCGCCGCCACCAACCGGAACCTCGAACGGGAGGTCGCCCAAGGTCGCTTCCGCGAAGATCTCTTCTACCGCCTCAATGTCATGGAGATCTATGTCCCCCCCTTGCGCGAGCGCCAGGCCGACATCTTGCCTCTCGCCAGCCACTTCGTCGCTACCTTCTCCAACCGCCGCGCCCGTTTTTCCTCGGCCGTGGCCGAGTGCCTCGAACAGTACCCTTGGCCCGGCAACGTCCGCGAGTTGCGCAACGCCATGGAACGAGCCACCCTCCTTTGCCACGGTGAACTCATCCTCCCCCAACACCTCCCCCAACGCCTCCGCCTCCCCGCCCAGCCGCCCCCCCCCGAATCCACCCTGTCCGCCAACCGCCTCGAAGACATCGAGCGCGAGTCCATCCTCCAAGCCCTCCGCGACAACCACTTCAATCGCACCGAGACCGCCCGAGCCCTCGGCATCAGCCGCCGTGCCCTCCTCTACAAACTGAGCCGCTTCCGCGACCTCGGCTACCCCGTCGATCCCCAGCCCCAACTCGAGTGAACTCAGCACCGTCTACAAACCCGGCTAATCCTGTGCCGCCTGCAGTCGCACCAGCACACCGCCCCTTCGCGGCACCGTAGCCGAGAACTCAGCGGCAAAAAGGCCGAGGTCCTCGTGTCGCCACAGATCGCGCACGCGTTGCGAGCCAGTGAGGCCTAGGGCGGCCCAGCGGGCCGTGACGCGCGCAGCCAGTTCGCCGCTGTTGAACAGGCCCACCGCCTTGCTGCCATCGGCCAGGTCCTTGACCATGACGAATGTCTCTTCGTCGGCGGCGAGGACCCGGGCGCATTGGCCGAGCGGGTCTTGGTCGATGGCGATCACCTCTGGATTGCACAGCACGTTGAGGGTGAACTCGTCGAGCCGACCCATGTCCCCACTGTAAAACAGCGGCGCCGCCATCAGACACCACAGCGACATGAAGGCGTACTGTTCCGTGGGTGATATCGGGCACCGACTCGGCTCGCCCATCCCGCGGGCGTTGCCGATAAACCCGATCTGGATGTAGTCCGGGTCGTTCCAACTGCCCGGTCTCGAGTGCGCGCGATACTCGGCATTCTTGAGAGCCACCTCGAAGATGCGGTCCAGCTCGAATCCCAGGTCGCCCGCCGTGCGCCAGCAATGCCCCCCAACCTCGGCACCCCACTCCCACACGTTGCCCATGCCGTATTGGCAGAGGTTAAAGACGATATCGCGCGGCTGTCGCTCGAGGAGGTCGCCCATCAGACGATAGGGCTTCTTGAACTTAGCCAACTGCGGCTCCGGATCTTTCTGGGCGATCTGCCCGTAGGAACACCAGTCGTACTTGAGGAAGTCAAAACCCCACGCCGCGAACTGGCGCGCATCCTGTCCCTCATGCTCGAAGCTGCCCGCAAACCCGGCACAAGTCAGCGGGCCGGGTGAGGTATAAAGCCCCGCCTTCAGCCCCCGGGCGTGGATGTAGTCCGCCAACGCCTTCATGTCCGGGAAATGCCGGTTCGGAATCAGGTTGCCCTGCGCGTCCCGCAGCGGACCCACCCGCAGGGGGTCACGGTGTTTGGGCGCGTTCATCCAGCAATCGTCGATGTTGACGTATTGATAGCCCACGTCGGCCATGCCGCTGCGGATCATCACGTCGGCCGCCTCGCGCATGAGTTGATCCGTGATCCGATCGTAGTGCGTGTACCAATGGTTCCAACCCATCGGCGGCGTCAACGCCAACGTGTCGCCGCAGACGATCTCGATCGTGCGCGCAGCGCGACCATGGGCGTTGGCGGCCTCGAGCGTGACCAGGTACTTGCCGCGCCGGTCAACCCGCCCAGTCACGATGCCGGTGGCCGAATCCAGTTCGAGCGAGGCCGGCAAATTCGCCGCGGTAAATCGGATGGGACGCTCGCCGGTCGTAGGGATCCGATATAGAAACGGGTTCCCCGGCCGGCAGCCATAGACGCTTGGGCCATTGATGCGCGGCCCCGGGCCCGGTTTCGGAGTGAGCACGACCGCTTCGTCCCGGGGAACTGGGCGGTCGATGACCTGCGGCTTCGCGCCACTGACCAGGAAGCGTGCATCGGCCCAATTAGCGTGGTCGAAGTCGATGCCGTCGCCCCCATCGTTCACCAGCAGGACGAGCGTTTGGACCCCTTTGAGGTCCAGGTCAAGGGGCTTGCCAGGTTGACCCAGCCGCATCAAGCCGGAGTCCCAGAGGCGCCGACCGTCGCCAACCACCCGGAATGAGACCGAGGCCTTTGCGTTGCCGGCGTTGTCGTCCACGCCGACCGTCGCTTGGAACCGGTCGGCCCCCCCAGCCAGCTCCAGCCAGCAGGTGCTGCGGGCATGGGTCCCCACGCCGCGCTCGTATTGGTGCCCGCCGATGGCCATCGGTTTGCCGGTGACGGCCTGGTTGGCCCGGGGTTGGCCCCAGCCGGAATGCATCTTGCCCAGGTCCAGCTCGCTGAGCCAGACCGTCTCCACGGCGGCACCTGACCAGACCATCAACAGGGCGGAGAGTAAAAGATGAGGTTTCATATGCATGCTAGTCTTGTGGGCGAACTTGCGCGGCTAAGCTGCGCCTCTCCTTGATCTGCATCAAGTCCTCCAGCACACCGCTGCAACGCGCCACTCCGAGGCGATCCTCCGCGGCAACACCGCCAGCACGACGACCGATGTGCAGCCGGAAGAGCTTCCTCTGCTCACGAGATAGCCCCTACCTGCAGGTCCCGTAACGCACTCAACCCCGCCAACGGCGCCCCCCCACCCCGAATCGGCCGTGCCCCGCTCCGACGCTTCGACCCAAACCGCTCCCGATGCGCCAACCACACCTCATCTACAAACCCCTTCGACCCCAACACCACCCCGTCCGTCAGGTGCCGTATCCGCAGTCGC
>VHCO01000188.1 GCA_016871715.1 Verrucomicrobiota bacterium | reverse complement strand
CTCACCAAGGAAACCAGTTCGTCTTTGCGCCCTTGAACTTGGCGTAAGAGCAGGGCGCCTTGTTCAGCCAGGGGAAAGCCGATTTGCTCGGCCGTCAGCACGGCGGTACGGATGGACCGGCTCTCAGGCCGGCTTTTGTTGATCTCCCGGGTTCGAGCTCGGGTCGGCGTGGGCTCGAGAGGGGGGAAAATCGGCCTCGGGGGCCGAGATCAATTGCTCGATGTTTCGGTGAACAGTGGCCTGATTATCCTTCACCGTGAGCAGGTAATCGGCTCCGTATTCGATCACCAGCTCGCGCGCGGTCTCATCCTGCGTGTGCATCGCATCCAGTGAAACCAAGCGCCCTTCCGGTTTGAGACTTCCGAGATAATGGCGGCGGTGGAGCAGCCTGTGAGATCGAGGCAGCTCGACGGGCTCCATCACCCTGACCTGAAGCCCCTCCAGCAAAGTCTGTTCGTCGGGCGCGGGCAATCGATACTGGCTCATGCGCCCAACCCTAAACAGTCTGAGGGCGTTTGTTCTGCAAAAGGTGCTGACCGCCTAATCCTCAGCAGCTTGGCTCAGACGTTGCATTGGTCCTGGCCAACTCGGGGTTGGCCGCGGCGGCGCCTGGCTTGTCTTTCCGGCTAGCAGCTCGAATACTCTGCGCCGAGATGAAGACCAACGGTGGCAGAGTGGCGGAGCCGGGAAGCTGGCTTGGGATCGAAGCGGGCGGCACGCGCACGGTGGCGGTGGTGGCGGATGGGGCGGGTCGGCTGGGGCAGCGGCTCGAGGCTGGCCCGGCGAACCTCCGGTTGCTGAGCGACGATGAGCTCGACGACCATTTCCGGGCTTTGGCCAGGCGCCTACCGCCGGTGTGCGCCGTGGGGATCGGGATGGCGGGGGCGCGGGAGGAGAGCGACCGGCGTCGCATTCGGGCTGCGGCCGGGCGGGCGTGGCCCGGGGTGTCGTGCTGGGCGGGCAACGATCTCGAGTCGGCTTGGGCGGCGGCGGGCGATTTGGGGGCCATGCGCATGCGGGTGGTGGTGATCAGCGGGACCGGCTCGTGTTGTTACGGGCGAGACCTGGGGGGCGCGACCGTGAAGGTGGGCGGCTGGGGTCACGTGTTGGGGGACCGGGCGAGCGGCTATGACATCAGCGTGCAAGCGTTACGCACGCTGATTCACGAGTACGACCTGCACGGGCGCTGGCCGCGGCTGGGCGAGCGGGTCTTGAGGGCGATGACATTGAACGAGCCGAACGAGCTGATCACCTGGGTGCAGCAGGCCAGCAAAGCGGAGGTGGCGGCGTTGGCGGTGGAGGTGTTTGCCGCGTGGGCTGCGCGCGACCGGTTGGCGACGGGCGTCGTGGCGCAGGCGGCGGATACGCTCGCCCGGGACGCCGTGGCCTGCGCGCGGCGGTTGGCTGCACCCAAGCACCGGGTCGAGTTCATTTTGGTGGGTGGGGTGCTGCACCAGCAGCCGCGCCTGGTCCACTGGGTGACGCGGCGGATTCGGTCGCAGTGGCCTCGAGCGCGAGTGCGGCTCCTGGAGCGGGAAGGCGCCTGGGGCGCGTGGGCACAGGCGCGCGCGCTCGACTCGGACGCGCCCGGCCGGCCGCGGCAGGGTGAGGTCGGGAGCCAGGCCCGACCGACGGTGCGGCCTGGGCACGGCCGGGAGGGTGTGCCCGCGGAGCTTGTGCTGCCGGAGGCCACGGCGCTTTCGCCCACGGAACAACGGCATCCGCGCTCGCACGACTTGGACCGGCGCTCGTTGGGGTCGGCGGTGGAGCTGATGTTGAGCGAGGACGAGGGGATTCCGGCGGCGTTGCGCGCGCAGCGCGGGCCGATCGTGCGCGCGCTGCGTTTGATCGTGCGCGCGCTGCGCGGGGGCGGCCGGTTGTTCTACGTGGGCGCCGGCACGAGCGGGCGGTTGGGCGTCCTGGATGCGAGCGAGTGTCCGCCCACCTTCCGAGCCTCGCCCGACCAGGTGCAGGCGATCATTGCGGGCGGACACCGGGCGTTGTGGTCCTCGATCGAGGGTGCGGAGGACGATGGGATGGCCGGGGCGCAGGCGGTGAGTTATCGCGGGGTGCGGGCTGGGGACGTCGTCTTGGGGATCGCGGCGAGCGGGCGAACGCCGTTTGTATGGGGCGCCTTGATCGAGGCCCAACGGCAGGGGGCGACCACGTTGTTGTTGTGCTTCAATCCGCACCTCAAGCTGGCAGAAGGCACGCGACCTGCGGTGGTCATCGCGCCCGAGTTGGGGCCGGAAGTGCTCACGGGCTCGACTCGGCTGAAGGCGGGAACGGCGACCAAGCTGGTGTTAAACATCTTCAGCACCTTGGCCATGGTCAGGTTGGGCAAGGTGCTCAGCAACTTGATGGTGGATCTGAACCCTGCGAACGCCAAACTGCGCGAGCGCGCCGTGCGCATCGTGCGAGAACTAACCGCGGCGGACGCTGAGCGGGCGCGGGCGGCGCTCGAACGTTCGGGCTGGGCGGTGAAGGCGGCGGTTCAGTACTTGAGATTGCCCGTCAGAAAGGATACCGCCACGAAATGAGCGACGCCAGTGAACAGGAGCAAGATCATGGCGCAGAGTAGAAACAGGCCGAAGCCCGAGGCCCGATCGGGTTGCAGGACGGCCGCCACGCCGTTATAGAGCAGGTTAAGGCTCAGAAACACCCCCACAGCGTAGCAGACCCAGGTGGGGATGTGCGGGATCCCGTCCGCCATCCGGAGGAGCAACAGCGGTCCGATGCTGTAGGCCATCAGCAGTAGGGCTTGGAAGAAACGGCAGTTGAAATGGAGGCCGCGGGCGACCCAAAACACGAATTGTGCGCCTACCAGGACGACCGCCAAGTCGAGCGCCAGGCGCAACTGTTCGTAGCGCAGAACGGTGGCGAAGTCTTGGACGAGGGTGCGGCTGCCCTCCGAGCCGAGGCCGGACTTGAGGCCGAGCTTGTACAGGCCCAGACCCTCGATGGCGGAGCCGGCCGCGGCAAGCGTGAGCAAGTTGAACACCAAGAAGAACCCAGCTCCCCGGCGCGCCTCGGCCAGGCCACTCCAGGTGGTGAACGGGGCGAACAGGAGCTGGAACACCTTCATCATAGAGCGGCCAGTGTAGCTACGGGCGGCGCAGTGACAATGAAATAGCTGCCGACCCGGCGTTCGTCAGTTCGAGCCCCTGGGCGCATCTTGCATTTCACCGCAAGGTGTGCGCTTGGCGCTCGAGAAAGCGGTCCGGCGCGCCCGTAACCAGCCCAGACTCGCAAACGCGCGTCGGGCGGGTGGTCAGTCTTCTTTTTCGGCCGGGTCGATCCGGCGGCCTTCCCAGAACCACACGCCGTTGGTCTGGGTGAGGACGCGGTGGGCGCTGCCTGGGGCTGGGGAGGCGTCGAGTTTGGGGAGCCAGCGGGCGTGATCGCGCAGGACCGCGGCGTGCTGAGGATCGCGGGCCAGGTTGGTCCATTCGTGGGGATCGACGCGACGATCATACAGCTCCTCCGAACCGTCGGCATAACGAATGTAACGCCAATGTTCGGAACGGATCGCGTGGTTGCCGACATTATGGGTGGTGATGGCAGGCCAGGGCCGGGGCGTGCGGGGATCTTTGAGCTGGGGCACGAGACTGTGCCCCTCGAGGCCGGTGCGGGACGGCAGGCCGCACCACTCGACGAGTGTGGGGTACAGATCGAGTAGTTCGACCGGCTGCGCACAGCGGCCTTGGGCGACGCCGGGACCGGCAAAGATCAGGGGCACGCGGGTCGAGCGTTCCCAGAGGGTGTTCTTGCCGGTGATGGCCTTTTCGCCCAGATGCCAGCCGTGGTCTGACCAGAGCACGACCACCGTGCGGTCGCGGGCGGGCAGGGCATCGAGGGCGTCGAGGAGGCGACCGATTTGGCTGTCCATGAAGGTCGTGCTAGCCAGGTACGCGCGGACGAGCGGCCGCCATTGGTTGGCCTGCTCGAGCCAAGACAAGCGCGGCTCGGGCAGTTTCCAGTGCAAGTACCAGGCGAACTCGGGCACGTCCGCGCGGTCGTCGGCCAGGACCTGGGGCAGGACGATCTGGTCCTCGGGCGGATACAGATCGAACCATTTCTGGGACGCGAAACAAGGCACGTGCGGCAGGCGAAAGCCCACGGCGAGGAAGAAGGGTTGGTTGGGCGGAAGGGAGTTCAGTTGGGCGATGGCGGCCTCGGCGATCTTCCAATCCGCTTGGTCGCGATCGTCGGTGGGAAACACGCCCCAGTCCATGGCACGGATGGCGTCTGGGGTTTGGACGAATTTGGTGGGCGGCACGGGGATGCCTGGGGCGGGTCCCCAGACGTTGAACTCGTTGGTGTGCAGCCGTGGCGGGATCGAGCCGTCGTGGTGGACCTTGCCAAAACAAGCGGTGAAGTAGCCGTGTCGAGCGAAGTACTGGGGCAAGGTGACGGCGTGGCGAGTGGCCTCGACGTCGCGCAGACCTGGGCGCAGCCCGTAGATGCCGGTAGTCGAAGGGCGCAGGCCGGTGAGGACGCTGGCGCGGCAGGGGTTACAGAGTGGGGACTGGATATGGGCGTTGAGGAAAAGGGTGCCGCGGGCGGCGAGGCGGTCGAGGTGGGGCGTTTGCGCCTGCGGATGACCGCCTAAGCATCCCACCCAATCGTTCAGGTCGTCGATGGCGATGAAGAGGACGTTGGGTCGGGCCTGAGCCGCGCCGAGCATCGAGGCCGGCAGGGCGAGGAGACAGACGACGATGAGGAGCTGGAGTCGGAGGAGTGCCTTCATGGGTGGTACCAGGTGGGGAGCCACACCACCCGGGTTCAGGGTTCAATCGAGAGCCACGGCCACGGACTGGAGGTCAGCGGTAGGGCACGCAGTCCTCTGCGCGCCGCGGCTTCCTGTTGTCGACAGCGGTTTGCGGCGCGCAGAGGACTTCGCGCCCTGCCCGCGAACGGTAGCCTATCCAGAGCGCTCATCATTAGGGCTGGGACTCACGCCACCGTCGGGCCTGGCGTTCGAGGGCTTCACGGGACAAGAGCGCCGCATGCACGGTGATGAGGTAATTGAGTTGGAACCGGTCGCCGCTGCAATAGACCAAGGGCTCGCGGTCGAGGGCTTGGGTGGCGGACAGATAGGCGAAGGGGGTGCGCATGGTGAAGAAGTGGGCGTCGCCGCGCGCGTTGGAGGGATGGCCGAAGAGGGCGAGGGTGGCGGGTTGGCCGGGTCGATCGAAAGCGACGGCACCCCAGGGGTGGGGCGTGACGTCTTGTCGGTTGTTGCTCAGGTCGGGGGGGCCGCCGGCGTTGAGGTGCGCCGCCAGGGGATCGAGATCTTGGCGGAAGCGCAGGCCGAGGCCATGGTAGTTGGCGCCGGTGAGGGCGACTTGGTTGGTCTTCGAGCCGACTTGAAACTCCGATTTCCAGTGCAGGGCCACCTGTTGCTCGGGTTCATGGACCGTGAGCGTGAGGGTGCGCTGCTCGACGAGCAACGCGGCGCGGCTGGTGTCGGGCAGGAAAGCGTCTTCGGGGTCGAGCCAATGAACGAGCTGGCGCAGGCGGGCCTGCGGGAGGCCCTGCGGGCTGTGCCCAAGCTCGGGTGGCGAGGTGGCAATGGGCTTCTGCACGCCGCACCCGGCGGTTTCTTCCCAGAAATTGAGGCCATTGACCCGGATGCCGTACATGAGGGCGTGATGGTGGAGGTGGTCGTGGGGCGCGTCTCGCAGCAGGTTGACGCCGTGGACGGTACCCAACTCCTTAACGTAGGGCTTGAAGGTGCCCGGGGCGATGGCATAGACCAGGAGCGTCCGGTTCCCGAGGGCGATGGTCCACTCGGTGGGGTGCTGTGTGGGCTTGGCCGAGAGGGCCGAATCCGCGGCGAAGGCGACGTGCCCGGCAGTCGCGAGGAGAATGGCGATGGTTGGGGTGGCGAGTTTCATGGGGTTAAAGCACGTAGGGGTAGCGCTGCGGTTTGCCCAGGAGGAGGTTGGCCTGCGGATCGCCGACGACCTCTTGTTGGTCGCCGTCCCAGGTCAGTTTGCGGCCCAGGAGGTAGGCGAGGTTACCCAGGTTGCAGAGGGTGGCGGTGCGGTGGCCGATCTCGATGTCGACGGCCGGGCGGAGGTGTCCTTCGCGGATGGACTTCAACCAATCGGCTTTGTGGTTGAGGTTGAAGTCTTGGTATTCGTCGGTGCGATAGACTTCCTGGCCGCCGGGCGGCAGCTTGAAGTCGATCGCTTCCGGGTTGGCCGGCCGATAGCCGCCTTCCCATTCGAGGACCAGTCGCCCGGTTTCGCCCCAGAAGACGTTGCCGAATTCGGTCTGGCCGACCTTGTTCCCCGGTTGCCCCCACTCGAGCGTCCAGTCCGGATTCCGGAATTGGTAGACCACATCCATGGTCACGGGGCAATCCCAGAGGCCCTTGGCGGGCGGCGTGCCGGTGGCTTCAACGGTGAAGGAGGTTTGCGCGTCAGCGTTCATGCACCAGAGCACGGTGCTGAACTGGTGAGCGCCGCGGTCGCGAATTTGGCCGCCGCCGGATTCGAGCAGCCACCGGAAGTTGGCGGGTTGATAGCGGCGGTTGTAGGGGCGCCACGGCAACGGGCCGAGCCACAAATCCCAATCCAAGCCCTCGGGCGGTTCGCTGTCGGGCAGCGGCTTATCGTCGACGGGGTTGGCGTAATGCCAGCAGGTGACTTTGTTGACCTTGCCGACGATGCCGTTGCGGATCGCGCGGCAGGTGTACCACCCGCCCAGAGCGGTGCGCGCCTGGGCCCCGACCTGCACCGCGACCTTGTTCGCTCGGGCAGCGGCCACCATGGCCTGGCCTTCGCGAACGGTGACCGAGGCGGGTTTCTCGACGAAGACATGTTTGCCGGTTTGGCAGGCGTGGACGGTTTGGATGGCGTGCCAGTGATCGGGCGTGGCGATGACCACTGCATCGATGTCTCGACGCTCGACGATGTAGCGATAGTCGCGGTACGGAACCACCCCACCCTTAACGTTGTTCACGGCCGCCTCGAGGCGGTTCTCGTCGGCGTCGCACACGGCTGCGATCCGCACCTTGCCCTCCTTTTGGAGCCGGAGCATGTTGGCGACGTGGGTCATCCCCATGCCACCCACGCCGATGTGCGCGACCACGAAGCGGGCGTTGGCCCCTGGCTGACCGTTGGCGCCCCACACACGCGCTGGAATCAGCAACGGGAAGACGGTGGCGCCGGCCGCCCCACCCGTGGCGCGCAAGAAGGCGCGCCGATTCAGCTTCCGCACTCGGATCGACATGGCCATGACCTTTCGCAATGCGCGCGTCAGGCCCGGGCTGCGGGCCGACGCGGGCACGTGGTTGATGTCTGGAAATGTTGCCGGGGGCGGCCAGAGAAGCAAGCCCTGTCTCGTGCCGGACTGCGTCGAGCCGAGTAGCGGAGCGGAAACGGGAAATGGGGCTTGCTTTTGTGGAGGTCAGCCGCATAACTACCGGTTCAACGAACGATTTGGACTATGGCTGACATTGCGAACAAATACCCTGAAAACGTCGCCGGCAAGTATTACGTGGACAACCAGTGCATTGACTGCGATCTGTGCCGCGAGACCGCTCCCAACAACTTCAAACGCAACGAGGACGGCGGTTACTCGTACTTGTCGAAGCAGCCAGGGTCGCCCGACGAAGAGTCGCAGTGTAAAGAAGCCAAGGAAGGTTGCCCCGTCGAGGCCATTGGCGATGACGGGTCTTAGTCGCCCGTGGTTGCCGCCGACCAGGTCGAGCAGCAGATCCTGCACGGCACCCAACGGGGGCAGAAGGATTACCCTTTCGACGACGGCCACGATCCGTCGCGCCCGGCGGCCTTTTGGTTTCAGGAGTCGGAGGAAGGGCAGATTCTGTTTGTGGTGTTTTACTCGCAGGCCTGCCGGTGGTCGCAGTGCCTGGGCTGCAATCTGCCCGCCAAGACCTCGAAGAAACACGTCGGCTTCAGGTCGTTGATGGCTCAAGTCGACCGGGTGCTCGGCGATCCCGCCGTGACACAGCGCGCGGCGAGTCTGCGCAAGGTCATCGTCAGCAACAACGGCTCCGTGCTCGACCAGCAGACCTTTTCGTCGACGGCGTTGATCTACCTCATCGCCCGCCTCAACGAACGGTTTCCGCGCCTAGGTGTCGTCAGCCTCGAGACCCGAGTCGAGTACGTCGACGATGCCGAGCTAGAGTTCCTGGCGCGCGCGCTTGCGGAGGCCGACACCCCCACGCAGCTCGAGTTGGCGATCGGGTTCGAGGCGTTCGACGAACGGATTCGCAACGAGGTCTTTCTCAAAGGGCTCAAGCTCGAGCAGTTCGAAGATCTCTGTCGGCGCTTGGCCTTTTACGGGTTCCGCCTCAAATGCTATTTCATGCAGAAGCCCGTCCCCGACATGACCGACGAAGGGGCCGTGCAGGACATCCACCGGGCGATCGATTACCTGAGTGAGCGCGCCCAACGACATCGGTTGCGCATCAACCTCCACCTCAATCCCACCTACGTCGCCTATGGCACCCGGCTCGAGGCCGCGTTTGTGCAGGGCCGATACTGGCCGCCGGATCTGCGGGATGTCGCACGCGCCGCTCTGCGGGCGGAAGGCAAGTCGATCCGGGTCTTCCTCGGTCTTTCGGATGAGGGGTTAGCTTGTGCCGGCGGTTCGTTTCTGCGGCCGGGTGAGGCGGGCTTGGTGGCGCGCCTCGAGGCTTTCAACCGGACGCAGGACTTCAACCTGCTTCGAGAGGTGGCCGGGGCTTGAACGTTGCCGCCGGTCGATGTGGGCAGTGGTTTTTTCAATTCGCCGGGCCGACCGCGGAATGCTAGCTGTGGGCCGTTGAAAACCAGAGCGATGGCGAGCGGGGGCCAGACCGAAGCGGGCCGATCGGGGGTGGCGTGGCGGCGAGACTGGGCGGTGGTGCTTCCGGCCATGGTGCTGCCGACGGTGGGGGCCCTGTGCTACTTCGTGTGGTTCGCCGACTCGGGCGCCGCGCGGCTAGCCTATGGCGCGACGAAGGTTTTCACGTTGGGTTGGCCGGCGCTGGCGGTGTGGGGGCTATTGCGGGAGCCGTGGCCTCGACTCGACGGCTGGCACCGACACGGGCGCGCGTTGGTTTGGGGTGCGCTAGTCGGGCTCGGTCTACTGGTTGGGCTGGTGGTGTTGGCAGCCGGGCCGCTGGCGGGGGTCTTGGCGGCGGGGGAGCCGCAGATTCAAGCCAAGGCCGAGGCCTTCAAGGTGGCGGAGCACTACTGGTTGTTTGGCGGGCTGATGTCGACCTTCCACGCTGGGATCGAGGAGTACTACTGGCGATGGTTCGTTTACGGGCGGCTGCGGCGGTTGGCCCGTGGCGCGTGGGCGCACGGGTTAGCCGGGGCCGCCTTTGCGGGCCATCATGTGGTGGTGGCGAGCGTGTATGTCGGGTTGGGGTGGGGCGTGGTCTTTGGCGCGCTCGTGGGTCTTGCGGGCGTGCTTTGGAGCGTCATGTATCAACGTCAAGGCACGCTGGCCGGAGCCTGGCTGGCGCATCTCGGGGCCGATGCGGGGCTGATGTTCGTGGGACACCGCCTGTTGTTTGGGACGTGGTGCTGAGGGGCGGCAGAGCAAAAGCCCCCTCCGGCCGGGGCGCCGGAAGGGGCTGAGGGAGCAGAACCGTCGGACGAAAACCGCCGGGCGACTCTTGGGCCGCCGCTTGCCGAGGGTTCGCGGTCCGGCCTCTGAGCTTGGGGCGGTCGCAGTTCGCAGGTTAGAACTGATAGATCACGTTCAGCGCCAGCGAGAGGGCGTTCTTGTCGCTGCCGTCGTTGAAGATGCCGTGTCCGTGCAACTCCCGATCCCACCGGAATTCAGCGCGGGTGATCACGTTCGCCCACAGGGCGTAGTCGGCGGTGAAGGTGTAGCCGAACAGTTCGTTGTTCCGGCCGGGCCGGGCGGCGTACCAGATGCCGGCGGTGCCGGTGGCGTATTCGACACGGTTGTTGAGCCGGAGTCTCTCCGTGGCTTGGTAACTCAAATAGGCGCCGATCACATTCGCGTACGCGGAGGTGCCGGGGATGCCGTCATAGGTTTTGGTGCCGCGGTAGTCGTAGGCGACGCCGACCGTGAGGCCCTCGATGGGCGTGGGGAGCGTCCCGCCGACGTAGTAGTTGTACACGTCCGATGCGGCCGACAGACTGCCCTTCATGGCGCTCCCGTAAAGCGTGGCCCCTTGCAGGAACCCGGCGCTTTCCGGGGCGGTGAGGCTGACCTGCACCATGTAGCTCTTGAGCGACTCGATGCCCGTGCGCGCGTTGATGACGTTGATGTCCCCCCGGTTGGCAACCCCGGCGGACAACGCGAGGATGTCGTTGACCCTGTAACTGGCCAGGACGCCCGTATGGATGATGGGCTCGATCGAGTAGCCGTAGGAACGGCTGTAGTTCGGGTTGTTGCCCGCCTCGAGGACCTCATAGCCCATGATGGTGTCCCATACGCCCACCTTGAAATCGAGCCCGTTGCCCACCGGCGCCCGCAGGCTCACGTACGCGTTCTTAACCGCGAAATCCGACGTGGCCGCAAACGTCGACGTGCTGGCAAGGGCGTTCGCATCCGGTCCGAAGAGCAGGCCCACGTTGTACCCGGCCGACCATTGCCCTTCGTCTAGCGGCTTCTCGAGCTGGAGTTTGACGACGTTCAGGTTGAAACCGTCCTGCTTGGCCGGGCCGTCAAAGGAACGGCCCACCACCGCATTCCCGGAGCCAAACTGCCAGATCGCCGAGGTGTCCACATACCCGCTCAGCGTGGTGGATTGGAGCGTGGTCACGACCGGATGTTGTCCCTCCTCGGCCGAGACCACGATGGCACCGAGGCCGATGACCCCGCCGGTCAGCAGACCACGGGTCCACAACGGAAGCTGCTTCAGTTTTCTTTCGCTCATGTGTATGTCTGGTGATGGATTCAAAATGGCTCCAAGGTCCCCGCAGGTGGACCTTGGAGCGTCTCACGACCCGACGCCCCGGCAAAAGCTACACGGGCAGCTCCGGCGCACTGGATCGAGCCGCGACCGGAGACGCTAGCAACAGGCATGCCAGCCCCCCTTAAGTGCCCGTTTCCGTCGGTTTCGCCGCGCCCCTGCCGCGGCAGAGCCCCAAGCGGGTTCTCCTTGGGGAATCGCTTTGGCCACCGCGGACAAAACGGGCCACCCCCCTGTCGGTTATTGCCCCAGTCAGCAGGAAGGTGCGTGGGCTATCGAAAAAAACCCTTCCGGCCTCGTCGACCGGAAGGGTGGAGAGTAGGAACAGTCCGCTTAGAACTTATAGATCACGTTCAAAGCCAACGAAAGCGCGTTCTTGTCGCTGCCATCGTTGAAGATGCCGTTGCCATGCAACTCGCGATCCCAGCGGAACTCGCCGCGCGTAACGACATTCGCCCAGAGCGAATAGTCGGCCGTGACGGTGACGCCGAGCAGTTCGTTGTTGCTCCCGGCCGGGGAGGCATACCAGGTCCCGGTGCTGCCCGTAGCGTACTCGAGACGGCTGTTGAGGCGCAGCTTCTCGGTCGCCTGGTAGGACAGGTAGCCCGCGACGGCGTTCGCGTAATTGGAAGGAACAATGGCGCCCAGCCCGTTGTCGCCTTGGCTGCGACCACGATAGTCATACGCCGCCCCGACGGTGAGGCCCTCGACTGGCGTAGGCATCGTCCCGCCGACGTAATAGTTCATGACGTCGGAGTTCGAGCCGCCGAAGAGCACGGGATCGCGCGTGGTCATGCCGCTCTTGACCACACCCGCGTACAGGGTCGAGCCGGTGAGGAAACCGCTTCCCTCGGGCGCGGTGACGCTGATCAGGCCCATGTAACTCTTGACGGACTCGATGCCGCTACGCGCGTTGATGGTGTTGATGTCGCCGCGATTGGCCACCCCCGCCGCCACCGCGAGGATGTCATTGACTTTGTACGTGGCGAGGATGCCGGTATGGATCCACGGCTCGAGGCTAAAGCCGTATGAACGGCTGTAGTTGGGGTTGTTGCCCGCCTCGAACACTTCGTAACCGATGATCGAATCCCACACGCCCACCTTGAAGTCCAATCCATTGCCGACCGGCGCCCGAAGCGTGACGTAGGCGTTCTTGATCGCAAAGTCAGACGTCGCCGCCCAAAGACCCGGCGAGGTGCTGCTGAGCGAGTTGGCATCCGGTCCGAACAGCAGGCCCACGCTGTAGCCAGCCGACCATTGGCCTTCGTCCAGCGGCTTCTCGATCTGCAGCTTGACCACATTCAGGTTGAACCCATCCTGTTTAGTCATGCTGTCGAACGAGCGGCCGGGCACGATGTTGCCACTGCCAAACTGCCAAATGGCCGAGGTGTCGACATAGCCACTGATCGTCGTTGATTGTAAGGCCGTCATGACCGGGTGCTGCGCCTCTTCGGCGAGCGTCATCGACGGGAGACTGATCACGCCTACGGCTGCCAGTCCCAGTGTCCATTGATTGAACTTCATTCGAGTTCCTCCTGCGGTTTATTATGCTGTATGTAGTTGTCCGTTACGTTTTTATGCGCTCAGCCAGGTACAGACGGTTACCCGGTACCGCACCAAAAACGGTGCATTTGCGGCGGACATTAGCAAAAGGCACCCGCTTGACAACAAGTTTTTTCTTTTCTAAGCGCCTCACTGGACGGGTTCCCCCGGGCGGTCGAACACAATCGCTTGGGGCCTACGGGGGTGAACACCGCAGAATCCAGTACCCCGAATGGCTTCACGGCTGACTGCGTTCTCCAGCCAGGCCGGGTAAGGGCAACGGTTCCGGTTCGGCGCCCGCTTCTGGCGCGGGTTCACCGGTCAGGCGCACCACGCGATGGGCGTAGCGGTTGAGGTGACCGCTGGCGGTTTGATAGGCCTGTTGGGCGCGTTCGAGGCCTTTGCCCACCTCGTCGAACCGTTTCTGGAAGTGGCCGAAGCTCTCTTGGGCCAAGCGGATCTGGTCGAGCGTGCCCTCGACATTGCGCGCGAACTCGTACTGGCTGATGCTCATGGCGATGGTGCGGAGGGTGATGGCCAGCGTGTTGGGCGAGACCGGAAACACCTTGAGCCGGTGCATCGCTTCGCACAGCTCGGCGTTGCGCAGGACCTCGAAGTAGAGCGTCTCGCTGGGGAGAAACATCAGCGCCAGGTCCGTCGTGCCGTGGGCGGGTTGGACGTATTTCTCCGCGATCTCGCGCGCCTGCTGCTTCACCGCGGTGGCCAGTTGCTGCCGCGCCTTGTCGAGCTGTGCCGGATCGTTCGTCTCGAACAAGGGCAACACCTGCTCGCGGTTGAACTTGCTGTCGATCGGCAGCCGGAACTTCGGGAACTTGACCACCGCATCCACCCGCTCCCGCGCACCCTCGACCACCGTCGCTTGTTCCTCGAACGCGCTGGCCGGCAAGAAATCCGCCAGCAACCGCCCGAGCTCGGCCTCGCCGAACTTGCCGCGCAGATGGGGCAGCTTCAGCAGGGTGTTCAGTTCGTTGATCGATTGGCCCACCACCCCGACATTGCGCAACTGCTCCTCCGCCGCCCGGAGGTGTTCCTGGACCTTTTGGAAGTGGGCGAAGCCTTCCTGGATGTTCTTCTCGAGCTTGGCTTGGACCTGCTCGGAGAGCACCCCGAGCCGCTCGTCCACCCGAGCCCGGATCGCCTCGAGGTTCTGCGACGTCTTCTGCTCCAGACCCGCAAACCGCGCCTCGAGCGCCTTCGTCGAGTCCGCCAGGCTTTGGGCCAACTCGGCCCGCGCCTGACGAGCGGCCGCCCCCTGCGCATCGCTCATCTGATCGAACTTCGTCTGTAACCCTTGCGTCAGCCCCCCCAAACCCTGGCTCAGCTCCGTGCGCGACTCCTTCAGGGCAAGGGTCTGTTTCTCCGCGAATTGCTCGAGCCGCGTCTCCGTAGCCGCCCGCAGACGCTCGAACTTCCCCTCGAGTGCCGCTGCCGTTTCACCCAAGCGCCGGGACTGTTCGCCGCGCCCATCGGCGAGCTGGCGATCGATGGTCTCGCGCACGCCGTTGAGTCCCTGGGCGAGCCGCTCCGCGAGATCCGTCCGCAGGTCCCCCTTAACCTGCTCGAGGCGCGCCGCCGTGTCCGCCGCCGTCTTAACTAGGGCCGTCTCCAGTCCAGCTTCGAGGTCCCGGAGCCGCTCGAGGAGTTGTTGCTGCCGCGTGCCGGGGTCGCGCAGGCGCCATCCGAGAAACGCCAATGCGCCCAAACCCACCAGCCACAACGCCACCAGACCGATGAATTGCAGGGTGTCCATCGCGCGTCCCTCATCGTGCGCCAGTCGCCGCGTCAGAAGAAGGACAAAAAGTCGTCCGGCCACCGCTCCCGACCTCCGCGGCGCGTGCGGTGGGCGCCTCAGGGCGCCTGCTCGATGACAATCCGGCGCAGGTCGCTGACGCCAATCTCGACCAAGGTGGCGTTTTGATAGAGCGTAAGGTCAGTGCGCGTCTGGGGCACGTCGGCGAGCTGACGTTGGCGTTCGAGTTCCTGGATCGAGAGGACATCGAGAGCGACGGCGTCGGTGCTCAGTCGGAGCTCGTCCAGCACCACCGAGTAGTGCAACAAGCTGCGCTCCTCTCCGTAGTACTGGGCGATCAAGGCATCCACGATGTTGAGCACGACGCGGTCACCCAGCACGGGCAAGGCGTAGATCTCGGGAACCGCCACCGCAAAGGCGCCCGGGTTGCCCGCGAACCGCAGCGTGTTATCCACGCTCCCGAAGGCGAGGCTGAACAGGTTGCCGGATACGCCGGCCAGGTTGTGATTGAGCAGCGGAACAAGGTTGATGATCTTGGTCATCTCCTCCGTAACCAGCTTGCTCACATACGAGTGGCGCCCGATCCCAGGCCCTTCCCGTCCGAATTCGTGGTCGCCGGCAACCAGTTGGCCAATGAACGGGCTGGCATAATAATGGTTGGTGTCGTACCCAGCCTCGCGCGCCCCTGCCACGCGAACCCGGTACTTGTCTGCCAACTCGACAAACCGGGCCCGACGCAGATGGGCCAGTTCCCGGTCCCAAAGGATAAGCCGTTCGGCTGGCCAACCGGCAGCCAGGAGACTCTGGACGAGGGCTTCGGCCACCGCCGGCCGCGTGCCGCTGGTGGCCCCGGGGCCAGAGTAGACCTTGATCCCCACCACATCCTGAGTCGACATGAGGCTGCGCCATGCGGCCGTCGCGTCGGCCGTGGCGGTGAGGTGCGTCATTCCCCGCTCGATCGCTCGCCGCACCGGCTCCAGCTTGGGGCTGAAGGTTACGACCGCGCCGGGTTCGTCAACCACCACCGCCCGCGCGCTCGGCAGCGGGGCAACCGAGCCGGTGGGAGCTACCCCTGCATGGCTGGCGCCGGCCAGCCACGCCGCCCACACCAGCCCCAGCGAGGCGGCGGCGCACGGCAGACCGCGCGCCTGACCGCCCAGTTGGCGTCCATCGCGGTGACTCATGAGTCCGTCCAATGGGCTAATGCGAAAACTCACTTGGCCAATCCGTGCGTTTCTTGACGCGTCGGGCGGCGAATGCTACCACCGTCCATCATGCTGACCACAAAAAAGTGGGGCGCAACCCAGCGCCGGCGCGCGCTCCCTCGCGCGGGCGGCCCGGGGTGGGTGGCAGCGGCGGCGCTGGCCTGGCTCGCCCTGGGATTGGTGGGCTGCGGTCCGCGAGGCGCCACGGCCCTGTTGACGGGTGAACGGTTGATTCGCGAGGGCCGACCCGCGGAGGCCATCGAACCCCTCAAGCGCGCGGTCGAGTTGCTCGGCACCAACACCACGGCTTGCGCCCAGGCATGGAACCACCTCGGGCTCGCTTACCATCACGTCGGCGACTGGACCAACGCGGCTCGGGCCTACCAGAATGCCCTCAGCCGCGACTTCAACCTGATCGCCGCCCGCTACAACCGTGGCTGCTTGTTCCTCGAGCAGAACCAACTCGTCGGGGCCATCAACGAATTGACCACCTACACCGCCTACGACCCCAACCACACCGACGCCTGGCTGCGCCTCGGCACCGCTCAACTCCGTAGCCGCCAGTTGGACGATGCCGAACGGAGCTTCAGCCAGGTCCTGCGCCTCGACTCCTCGCCCGCCGAAAAGGCCGAGTCGCTCAATGGCCTGGGCTTAGGTCAGGTCCTGCGCCGCAAGCCGCGCGAGGCGTTCGCTTACTTCCATGCGGCGCTCAAACACCAAACCAACTACGCCCCCACCCTCCTCAACCAGGCCATCGTCGCTCACTACCAACTCAACGATCGCGCCGCGGCGCTCCCGTGTTACCAGGCTTACCTCGCGGCGCAACCACAGGCCGCCTCGAACGCCATCCTGCTCGCCACCATCCGCAAACTCGAAGACGAACTGCGGCCGCCCCCCCCCCCCCCCCCCCCCCC
>VHCO01000187.1 GCA_016871715.1 Verrucomicrobiota bacterium | reverse complement strand
CGGCGCTCCCGCTGTGGCGCGAGATCGCCCAGCCCACCTTCAGCCAACCCGCCCCCGGCGTCTTCGAGTGGATCGATGATGGCACGCAAACCGACCCGAGCCGGCCGCGGTTCTACCGGGTCAGTGCGGAGTGACCCGCACCAACCGGGCCAACCGGTCGTAGCGGCGAACTGGGGTTCGCCGCTGTTGCGTTCGTCGCTCTCGCGCTCGAGGATGCGACCCGCTCCCCCAACGGATTCGAAGCGTCCAGGGATTGACCGGTTCACGTTCTCCGCAATCCCCGAACGGCTTTGAATCCCGGGGGGATGGCGTGTTCCCCCCAAACGGATTCGAAGCGTCTGCAATTGTACAAGGGGGAGGGCGCCGTCCTGAAGGCGCCGACGGGCTCGTGGAAATCGCTCGTGGCCGGCGCGCTTACCGCTCGTCGCCCGGCAACGGTGGATTGGCGGGGACGCGCGCGAGGATTTCGTCCACCTTCTGCCAGTGCACCCTCTGGGCGCGCTCGGTGATGCTGGGGCGCGTAGCGGCGGCGGAGACTTGGGCGGAGAGGGCAGCCGCGACCACTTGGTCCACGGTGACCTGTTGCCGCTGCGCCAACTCCGCGGTCTGCCGCAGGAGCGAATCTGGAATGTTCACTTGCAGAGTCATGTCACGTCGCTGTCAATGTGGCCAAGAACTGGCGGGGCTTCAAGACTTCGATTCCCGCACGGGTAGCGGGCGCAAGGTGGCGGACGTTGTGGGTCACGATACGGTTGGCGGCGGACTCAGCAGCCAGTTGCACCAGTGGTTCGTCGTCCGGGTCGGTCAGGAGGGGCCACCATCCCGACTGCAACTGCCACTCCTCAGCCCGGGCACAGATGGCATTCAGAAGTTCGTCGACGTCTTCCAGGCCGAAGCCCAGTTCCGCGGCGTTTGCCTTGAGAACCTCCTCGTATTCGTGAACGAGGTGATTGCTCACCACCGCTGTCCATTCCCCCAGGCGCAAGCGCCGAAAGACCTCAAAGGAAGCTCCCAGGCGCGACCGAAAGGCCGCGTAGAGGACATTCGTACCCATGACCGCACGCCGCGACATGGGCGGAGGGTGAGCGGTCCAACACCACCCGTCAACCGCGCCGCCAAGAGCGAAGGAGCGGTACGGCAGCGGACCGGGAACATCCCACAAACGGAGCATGGTCCGAATGAGGCAACCGCCTCAGTGGCTCAGAGGTAGCTGCCTCGACCCCCTTGCCTTACCACCGAACAGGCGGCGGCGTGGACGTAGGCCTTCGATGCCTACCGAACCGCAACCTGGCGAAGTCTCGCTCGGCAAGCCGCGGTGCCTCCCCTCCGCCGCTGCGATCCGCAAGCCGGTGCGGGACCTGCGGTCGGGGCCGTGAGCGGTCCCCGGCTGCCCTTCGAGATTCGGCACAGTTCATGCATTCAAAGGGGCTATTCAGTTCCGACGGACGCAGAACGACTCGCCGTTGGTCCTGGAATGGCCAGCTCCCGCAGCATGACCGCGTTCTGCTACCTGGCGGTGACGAGCCAGCGAGGTTCGTGGCTGTTTGCGCATGACGGTGGCGCCTCGGGCAAGCCGTGGAGCACGCTTACCTGGGTCGCCTCGACACACGCGCGGACCACGGCGCGCGTGGAAGTGCGGGCGGCGGAGACCGTGCCAGGTCTGCCGGGCCAAGGGACAGTGTTCAATCCAATCCGCGAGGCCGCCAGCCGCGTGCCGTTCAGCGGAGTGGTCGGCCGTTATCTCGAGGCGCGGCTCAGCTTAGCGTCGAACTGGACCGTGGCCCGGAGTCCTGGCCTGTACGACCTCACCGTGCATTGTCCTGAAAACTGACAAACTCGATGAACAGGCTCACCATCCGATGCTTTGGTCGGCCGCTGACCTGGGCGGCCATGTGGCTGGGTGCCTTTACGGCACAAGGAGACGACCCTTTGGTGGTGGAAGCAGTGCAGACCAACGCGGGCGGAATCCTGATCGTTGGCGATGGCTCGTGTCACGGGCCGGGGGTCGACTCTCCACGCCAACTGGCACCTGGACGTGCATAGACGGGGCGCGTTGGTTATCGCCAACCGAGGTCACGTTCGCTCGGCAGGTGCTCTCGTTGCTGGACGAGCCTCGGTCTCGGGTGAGGGCTCGCGGTGGGAGGAACTGACCGAGCTCACGATCTCCTGTCCAGGTCACCAACTGGGGTACTCTGTGCCTCTCGGATCGCCGCGGCGCCCTTCGTGTCGAGGGCAACGTCTACTCGTTGGGCCGTGTGCTCCTCGAGCTGAGCGCCGGCAGAGCAGGACGCGGAGGGCCATGCCTCGACGTTCGCGATAAGGCCGCCCTGGATGGGGGCCTGGCGGTGCAGTTGCGCGATGGCTTCCTCCCCGTCTGGACGAACCGGATGGAGGTGATCCGCTGGGGTGCGTGCCAAGGCGCCTTTACCAACGCGCCGCCCGGTTCGCGCCTGGCGGTCGGTCCCGGTTCTTTCCGCGTGCTTTACACCCCGGCAGGTCTGATCCTGACCGATTACCTGGTCGACGCTGACGGCGATGGGATCGATGACGACTGGGCGCAGACCTACTTCGGTCATACGCCCTTATCGAGTGCCGAACAACTAGCCGACAGCGACGGAGACGGCGTCGTCAACCAAGACGAGTTCATCGCTGGCACGCACCCCACCGATGCCCGGAGCCTGTTCCGGATCGCCGCGGTCATCCCCGAAGGAAATCGGGTGAACATCCGGTTTGGCCCAGCCGGCGGCAAGTGGTATCGGGTGTGGCACGCCTCGATCCTGCCCGTGTGGCGCGAGATCGCCCAGCCTGCCTTCGCCCAGCCAGAACCGGGCCGCTTCGAGTGGGTCGATGACGCCACGCAAACCGACCCGAGCCGGCCGCGGTTCTACCGGGTCAGTGCCGAGTGAACGCCGCCGGCCGCTTGCCGGGTCTCGGGTAGGATGGCCCAGGTCGCGCAGCGTTTGGAGTGGGTGCCTTTCAGCGCCGCTTTGGTTTTCGGTGGGGTCGGGGGTTCCGATCGGTGTCTGCCGCCGAAAAAGCGCAGTTGCGCGCGGGACCCGCGAGTCGGTCCTCGTCCCGCGGCTCGGGGAACCGGCCCACCGCGTTATGCTCGGTCTTGTAGAACACCTTGCCTGCGTCGGCGGCCTCGATCATGCGGGCCTGGCTAAAGGGGCACCGGAGAAAATACTGGACCTTGCGTCCTAAGAACCGGATCGACGGTGACGTGTGGCGTTTGCGGCATCCCTCTTGATCACAGCAGAAACTGTCGCGGTAAATGTCCGGAGGCGGTTGGTCCGGGGGGGGCCGCCGCGAGGCTTGCGCTTATAATCGGAACGGTGCAACACGGCCGACCAGTGCTGACAGCCGATATGCCGACATTTTTCCGCCATTTCGTTGTCGCACTTCTTGAAGAGCTCAAATAGGCTCTGGTCTGTCAGGTAGCACTGACACCCATTCTCTCTGTTTTTTGTTTTCACGAACTCGAAAAGAGAGAGAATAACCTCCGCGAGGGCAAGCCTTCGCGGAGGTCCCCCCTTTCGATTGGGGCGCAGGAAATGTGATGGACCGTTCCGGCCTTCCCTCAGGAAGCGTGACCGAAACCGGCCGCTTTACCCTCGTTTTGCCAGTCCAGGCTCAGATGCCCGTTCGGGGACGCGTGCCCAAGTCAACAAAGAGGGAGCGCGGCCGTGACCGTCCGCGCTCCGTTGCGCTATGGATTGGGGCGGGTTGGCTGGGTCTCGAGAAAGACCGTCTGGCGGTCGCCGGTGGAGAACGCGATCAGGGTGCGCAAAGGCTCGCCGCCAGTGTTAACCAAGTTGTGTTTGACCCCGGCGGGAATGCGGATGGTCATGCCCGGGGTCAGATCCACCCAGCGCCCATCGTAACTATGGCGGCCTTGGCCGGAGAGCACGTGGAGCACCTCCTCACAGTTGGGATGATAATGCAGCGGGTTTTGGCGCCCGGGCAGGATCACGGCGAGGCCCAGCGTCTGTTGCGAGCCGGGTGAGAGCGTGGCGTTGCACAACCACTGGAGCGTGCCCCACTCGTAGCGCTCGACGGGCAGTTGAGCTGCATCGGTGACGTGGGCGCGGAACTCGGCTGGAATGCGAGCTTGGGCAGCGACGTTCTCGGAGCCGCAGACCGGCGGCGCAGAGGCGCACCAGAGGAGCGCGCTCAGCAAGTACTTGTTCATAGGCTTAGGGTGTTTCGGGCGGTGCTTCATCCGATTGTCCGGCGGCCCGTGCCGCTGACACGGCCGCCGGCAGGACGGCTACCGCTTTGAGGAAGTTGCGCCGAGAGACGATGTCGCGATCATCGGGGGAGCATACAGTCGACGTGGCTTGGGGCCGCAGGAGGCGAGCGATGCGCGCGTTGGGTGGCATGGCGACATTCAACACGCGACTATCGGGGAAGGCAACTGCTAGAAATCGCTAGAAATCGCGCACGGAACCGTCGGTGGCTCGGAGCCGCGGTTGCAGGCTGGGTTGGCGGAACGGTTTGGCCTTGGCTCGGACCTCGTCGAAGGTCACGCCCAAGCCGGGCCCCTCGAGGGGCAGGGCATAGCCGTTTTCGACTCGTGGGAAGGGCTGGACGACATCGCCTTGGGCATCGCTGTTGGCCCAGGGCGCCTCGATCATGGTCAAGTTCGGTATCGCCAAGGCGGCGTGGAGGGTGGCGGCCGAGCCGAGCGCGCCGGCGTTGTTGTGGGGGATGAGGGTGATGTAGAAGACGTCGGCGAAGGCGGCGATGCGCATCAGTTCGGTGATCCCGCCGCAGTGGCAGACATCGGGGCGGAGATAGTCCACCCACTGGTTGACCACCGCTTCGCGGCAGTCCCACTTGTTATGGTAGCGTTCGCCGATCGCCAGCGGCACATCGGTGTGGGCGCGCACGCGCTTGAGGGCCTCAGGATTCTCGTGGCGCACGGGGTCCTCGATGTAGAGCGGCCGGTAAGGGGCAGCCAAACGCGCCAGCTCGATCGCCCACTCGGGCTCGTAGCGGCCATGGCATTCGAGGATCAGGTCGATGTCCTCACCCACGGCCGAGCGGATGGCCGCCAGGTACTCGATCTGTTGGCGGACGGCCAGCTTATGTTCGTGGAAGTCCTGCGCATCGTAGCTGTGGAAGGCGCGGAACCGGATGGCGGTGAGCCCTCGCTCCTTGCGCTGCACGGCTTGGCGGGCAGCCTCAGCGGCGGTGTTACCGCTGACGTGGCCGTACACGCGCACTTTGGTGCGCGCCATTCCGCCCAAGAGTTGGTAGACCGGCACGCCATAAGCCTTGCCCTTCAGATCCCACAGCGCCTGGTCGATCCCGGCTAGCGCCGTTCCGGTCGAGGGACCGCCGCGCTGGAAGCGCCGGCGAAAACACGATTCCCACAGGTAAGGAATCCGATCTGGGTCCTCGCCGATGAGGTACGGGATCATGTCCTTAAGCGCGCCTTCGACCGTGTAGGGCAGGAAGTGGTTCGTCGCGTCGCCGTACCCGACCAATCCGGCATCGGTCTCGATCCGCACGAACACGTCGCTGCCGGTCAGCACGGGGTCCACGCGCGCGATCTTCAGCTTGGCAATCGCGCGCGCCGGCAGTCCAGCGGTTGGTTCCGGTCCGGAGGCGACGCCGGCCAGGGCGTGCCGGTCGACGCTCCAAGCCAACCCCGCGGCGGCCATTCCCTTGAGGAGCGCGCGACGGGTGGTGGGGGATGCGTTCATGGGCCGACCTTGGGTTGGCTCAGAAGACCGGTCGGAGCACGAGCGAGCGCAGGTTGACGACGCCTTGGCCGGGTTTGCTGGTGGCCTTGACGGTCACGGTCAGCGGCCCGCGGTTGCGGAGGTTGATTTGGCCGGCAACGTCGCTGGCAAAGTCATCCCAGCCGCGGGTGGCAGGCACCGTGCCGCTCAGGTGTTCATCGCCGAAACTCATCACGTACTCGCTGCCTTCGGAGGCGGGATCGCAGGCATAGTTGGCCTCGACGTCGAAGGTGCCGGTGCGGTTGACGGTGACCAGCCACTGGACATGGTCTTGGGGATTGGTCCAATGGCCGATGTTGGGGGCGCCGTCACCCTTGGTCTCGAGCCGGAGGGTGTGACCGATGAGGTCGGCGTCCGCGGCTTTGAGGATGAGCGTGCCATCGCCCGCTTGGGAAACTCGCGCCTCGATCGGTTGCGGCGGGCCATCGATTTCGAGCACGACCACGCCTGCGTGTGGGGTCGGTGTGGCGCGCGGGACTTGGAGGACGATCCCCGCCGGGCCGCCATCGAGCGAGAGGCTCCGGTCGGGCGCTGCCAGCAGATAAGCGCGTCGGACCGGGCTGGCCAGCGGCACCGAGAGTTGACCGTCGGTGGGCCAATCGAAGACATGCAAATAAAGCTTGCCCGGTTTTTGGGTGCAACGGCCCCAAGCCAGCTTCTTGAACGGGCTGGCTGTGGTGCCGTAGATGGCGGGGTGATTGACCTTCATCCATTGGCCGATCTCAGCGAGGCGTTGGACGCTTGCCGCGGGAAAGAGACCCTCGCTCGTTGGGCCCACATTCAACAGGTAGTTGCCGCCCTTACTGGCGCAATCGATCAGGTTGCGAACCAGGGTGGTGGTCGATTTCCAGTTCTGGTCGTGTTGGTTGTAGCCCCAGTGGTTGTTCATGGTCATACACGACTCCCAATCGACGCCTGGGCCGAACCCGGTCGGGGGAATCTCCTGTTCGGGCGTGCCATAATCGCCCACCCGCTCCGCGCCGCGGTCCATGCCGTCCATGCCGGCCCGGCCTTTGCCGACGCGGTTGTTGACGATGATGTCCGGTTGGAGGCCCCGGACGTAGTCGTAGAGGTCCAAGCCGCGTTGGTGAGTCCAGGGCGCCTCCCATTCGCCGTCGAACCAGAGGATGCCCAGCGGCCCGTAGCCGGTCACCAGTTCCTTCAGTTGCCCTTTCATGAACGCGACGTAACGGTCCATGTCCGGCGTGCCGCTGACGCGGTCGTTCCAGGGTCGGCGCTGGGTGTAATCGGCGTGGTGCCAATCCATGATCGAGTGGTAGAAGCAGAATTTGAGGCCGGCTTCGCGGCAGGCGACAGCCAGTTCCTTCATGGGATCTCGCTGGAACGGGGTGGACTTGATGCACCAATCGGTCGATGCCGAGCGCCACAGGCCGAAGCCGTCGTGGTGTTTGCTCGTGATGACGAGGTATTTCATGCCCGCCTCTTTGGCCATCCGCACCCACTCGCGCGCGTCGAACTTCACGGGATTGAACTGAGCCGCGTACTTCTCGTACTCGGACACGGGCATCTTGGTTTCCTCGAGGAACCATTCGCCGTAGTTCTTGTTCCCTTTCCATTCGCCCGCCGGCACGGCGTAGACGCCCCAGTGAATGAAGAGCCCAAAGCGGGCCTCGCGGAACCAGCCCATTCGTTGGTCCCGTTCGGCGGCGGTCTCGGCGCCGGCGGTCGGCGCGAGCGACAGTCCGTGGGTGAGCATGAGACCAGTGAGATAAGGCAGCCAGGTGCGGTGTTTCATAGGGATGATGATGGCATCCGTCGTTTCTGTGACCGCGCGATCCTAGCCCAAAGGCCGGCTCGGGTTCAACCGTTCCCGCATGCCGAGGCGCTTGCGGCTTCTTCGATCGATTCGACCCGGCCACTGGCGGCCGAGCGCATGGCGGCGTCCACCACGGCCGTAGCATCAGCGTTGAACTGCGGCTCGAGGGTGGGCGGGAGTGGGTCGCCCGTCTCGAGGTGATGGATGAACTCCTCCGCGATGGTCCGCCGCCCGCTGGGCAAGGGCAACCCGGCGTGGCGGGTGACCGCACCGGGCCCATGGTGAAGGCAGATGGCGGGTTGCTTCCCCCACTCGTCCACGACCAAGGTGCCCTGGGTGCCGTAGAGGATCGGGCCACCCGGCAGGTCCGGTTCGTACGTGGTCCAGGACCCCTCGAAGACGCCGAGGGCGCCTGCGTACCGAGCGACGATGAGGGCGGTGTCGTCGGCGTCCCCCCAGGGGCTGTTGAGGTTGGCGCGCCAGCCCTGGACGGAGCTGGGTGGGTGCCCTAGGAACCAGCGGGCGAGCACGGCGCCGTAGCTGCAGAAGTCGATGAGGGCGCCGCCGCCGGCAGCCGCCTGGTACCACCAGGTCGAGGCGAGTTCGGGTCCGCTGAGTTGGACCGTGGCGACATTGGGGCCGGGGTGCTTGACGCCGGGCGCCAGGGGGCCGGCATGGGCGGCGCGCATTTTGAGTTCGAGGATGGCGCCGATCGCGCCTTCGTCGACGCACTGTTTGGCCCGTTGCATCAGGGGCGAGAACGGCATGTACCAATGAATCAGGACCTTGATGCCCGCCGTGGTGGCGGACCGGATCATCTGCTGGGCATCGGCGAGGCTAGCGGCCATGGGCTTCTCGACGCAGACATGCACGCCGTGGTCGGCGCACGCGGCCACGACCGCTGGGTGCTGGCTGTTTTCGGAGTTGCAGATCGCAAGGTCGAGCTGTTCCAGGTCGAGCATTTGGCGGTAATCGTCGTAGGCGCGCTCGAGGCCCAGGCGTTCGAGGAGGTATTGGCGGTTGAAGGCGCGCGTATAGGGCGCTTGGGTAAGCTCGGGGACCCGCGGCACGGTATCGGCGCAGGCGACGAGTTCGACTCTGGGATGTTGTTGGAAGAGGGTGGCGACGTGGTGCACGTGCACATGGCACACGCCGATGATCCCGACGCGATAGTGTTTGGGCATAGACTGGTGCGGGTTGGAAGCGGACGGGGCTTACTCGAGCCAGATTTCCCGGTTAACCCGGGCGGATTCATAAATGGCGTCTAGGGCGCGCATCACATTGAGCACTTCGGCACGTTGGACCAGCGGGGCGGCCTCGCCTCGGATCACTCGAACCAGATGTTCGGTGAGGCGCCAGTGCCCGCTGAAGTGCACGGCGCGATCCGGTGGCGGCTTGGGCGCCACCTCGACTTGGTAACTGCCGAGGTTTGTGGTGAGCGCGAGGGGGTCGAGGGTGAGGCCGCCTGCCGTGCCCAGCAACGTGGTGTTGAAGGTCTCCTTGGTGACATGGGCGGCCCAACTGGTCTTGAAACTCACCACCACCTCTCCCTCGAGCCGCAGAAAACCCGCCGCCATGTCTTCGACATCGAACTCGCGGTAGTCGTAGGGGCGCGGCGTCAACACCCCGAGCGGCGCGCCGCTTTCGGCTAAGGAGGTTTTGAGGCCTTCATCTCGGTTGCCGAACTTGGTGTAGGTGGATGCACTGACGGCGCGCACGCGCGGGTTGCCGAGCAGCCAAAACAGGCCATCGAACTGGTGCACCCCCAGGTCGTACACCGGGCCGCCGCCCGAATGCTCGCGCATGTGGAATTGGCCCCAGGTCGGTATCCCGCGCCGGCGCATGCCGGTCAGCTCCGCGTAGTAGACTTGGCCCAGGCGGCCGGCGTCGACCAGTTCCTTGGCGGCGATGGCGCTTTCGTAGAAGCGCAGACTTTGGCAGACGAACAAGACCCGGTGGGCGGCGGCCGCGGCGTCGAACATTTCGACCGCGTCGGCATAGGAGGTGGCCACTGGCTTTTCGCAGAGCACATGCGCGCCGGCTTCGAGGGCGGCGAGGGTGTGGGTTTTGTGGTAGCAGTTGGGGGTACAGACCGAGACAAGATCGGGCTGGACCTGGGCGAGCATTTGGCGCCAGTCGCCGTAGGCCCGGGGAATCCCTTCCGTGCGAGCCACCAGGTTGGCTCGTTCGGGGTTGAGGTCAGCCACCGCCACCAGGTCGATGTGGTCTTTGAGATTCTTCCAGGCGGGGATGTGGCCGGCATTGGCGATCATGCCGGTGCCGATGATGGCGGTGCGGAGCTTTGGGGCGGGCATAACTATCTCCAGGTGACGTTGGCCAGGCCGTAGCTGGCCAGGAGTTGGCGGCGGGCCTCGGCCAGGGCCGGGGCAGGCGACGCCAAACCCTCGAGCGGGTGCGTGGCGCCCATACGTTCGTACTTGGTTTCAGCGAGGCGATGGTAACGGAGGAGTTCGATGCGCTCAACGTGTTCCAGCGGCCCCAAGAACCGAGCCAAGGCGTGATAGTTCGACTCCTCATCGTTCCAACCGGGCACCAGCGGTACTCGGATCCAGAGGCGTGCGCCCCGGGCGTCGAGCCGCTCGAGATTGTCGAGGATGCGTTCGTTCGAGACGCCCGTCAGGGCCTGGTGCCGCGCCGGGTCGGTGTGTTTGACATCGTAGAGGAACAGGTCCACGTGCGGGAGCACCCCCTCGAGGGATTCCCACGGGCACAACCCGGCCGTGTCGAGCGCAGTGTGCCACCCCTGGCGCTTGGCGGCACGCAGCAACGCCCGCGTGAAGGCGTATTGGGCCAGCGGTTCACCCCCGGAAATCGTGAGGCCCCCACCCGACCGCTGGTAAAAGGGCGCGTCCGGCGATGCCGCGGCCATCACCTGCGCGACGGACATGTTGCGTCCGGCCAGCTCGAGGCCGCCCGTGAAGCACTCGTCCACGCAAGCACCACAGGTGAGGCAACGCTCGCGGGCGAGCCGGTGTGTGCCAGCCGCGAACGAATGGACGGCTTCGGGACAGGCGCGAACGCAGTGCTCGCAGCCCATGCACTTTTCGGCGGTGAACAACAGGGTAGGGTCGGCCGACCTCGACTCGGGGTTGTGGCAATAGCGGCAGTGCAGCGGACAACCCTTCAGGAAGACGGTTGTGCGGATGCCCGGACCGTCGTGCAGGGCGAAGCGTTCGAGGTCGAACACGCGGCCCGTGACGGTTTCTTCGGAAGGCATGGCGCGCGGTTCGGCAGCCTCAGGCGCGCGGGCGGCTCACACGGTGCGCGCGACGACATACGCCCGCAGTTCCGGGCTGAGACTGGCGAAATAAGCGCTGAACCCTGTGACCCGAACGATGAGGTCGGGGTAGCGCGCCGGGTCCTGGTACGCGGCGCGGAGCGTGTCGCGGCTGAGGACATTCAGGTTGACGAGCGTACCGCCCAAATCGAAGTAGGTTTGCAGCAGCGCCTCGAGTCGTTGGACGGCCTCTTCGCCCTCGACCAACCCAGGGTCCAGATCCAGTTGCAGCGGCGCGGGATTGCCATAGCCCGGCTGCACCGCGGCCACCGCGCGGATCATTTGCGTGGGCGTGCCGGGCCTGCCGCCGTTGAAGCCCGGATCCGGATTCGGCCCATGCGATAGGGGTTGACCTGCTCGGCGCCCGTTGGGGGTGGCCCCCAGGCGGCGTCCGAAGCTGATGACTTTCGCCCACGAGAACAGGCTCGGGATCATGCGGTAGCCGGCCGGGGTCGGTTTCTCCGCGACGAGGGTCGAGAAGGTCTGCGCGACGCGCGCGGCCCACGCGTCGGCGGCGCTGTCCCCGCTGCCGAACCGCGAGATATTCTTCATCATGAGCCGAGCTCGTTCGCCGTCGGGACCGGCCCAGTCGGTCTCGAGATAGTCGCGCAGTTGGCTCCAGGTCAGGCGTTGCTCGAGCTCGAGCCGCTGCTCGAGGGCGGCCAACGAATCGGCCACCGTCGCCAGCGAAGCGCCGTCCACGCCGATGTTGTAAAACTCGACGCCGCCGTGCGAGGCGTCTCGCCCGCGTTCGAGGGGGCCGTGGCAGAACAGGTCGAGCAAGAGCTCGGGGAACACCTCGTGCATGTGTTCGAGGTGAAAGTCGGTGCCTGCCGCCGTCACCGCCACCGCGCGGCGCAGATGGGCCACGAACCGCTCCCACAGGGCGGCGGTGCTGGGTGCGGTGTCCGGCTCGCCGAGCAGTTCCTCGAGCGCCACATCCAGGACCGTGGCCAACTCGATCTTGATCAGATCGCACATGCCGTACTCGCGCCCGGGGATGGCGACCCAGTGGCAGCCGGCGTAGATCCGTTGCCGCGCCAACTCGAGCGGGTAACCGTTGCGTTGAAACCCGGCGTTGAGCGAGGCGTCGCCCAGGAACTTGGGAAAACCCATCCGATCCGCCAGCAAGATCTCGAGGCCGCGGCGGAACAAGGCCGGGCTCAACCCCGGCCCAACGCGCACAGCCACGTTCGCCGGGATCTTGAGTCGGTGGATGGCCTCGAGAATGAGGAACGAGACCGGGCTGGCCAGGTCGCGACCGGTGGCATCCGGACCGCCCAGTTGGATATAGGCTGTCTCGGTCAGGAACAGGCAGGCCAGATGGAAGATGGCTTCCTCGTCCTCGAGTCGGCCGGCAGCCCGATCGCGCTCGTAGTACGGGCGCAGCCATTCGTCCAATTGCCCCCACTCGCCACTGCCGTTGTACATCTTGGCTGCCGCTTGGAAAAAGACCAGCCATTGACAGGCCTCGCGAAAGGTCTGCGGCGGTTCGACAATCAAGCGGCGGCAGATGGCCGCCATGGCCTCGAGGTTCTCGCGGCGCTGCGGATGTTGGGTCTGCTGCGCCAGTCGCTCGGCCGCCTGCGCGTGCCGGCCGATCCATTCCTGGATGCCCATCACCACGTCCGTCAGGCCGTCGTAGAACGCCGTCGCCTGCGGGTTCACCTGGCGATACCGCCGGATCTTCTCGGCCAGTCCGCCCCAGCCGCCCGTCAGGCCCAGGGTCAAGTCGGGACAAAAATGTTGTACGCCGCCGATGCCGTGGTCGATGCCGTAGCGGGCTTGGTCGGCGTGCAGATGCGCGTAGTCGAAGTCCGGATTCCACTCGGGGCGGCGATACGACATGAAGCTCACCATGTACACCCCGCACAGGGAACTGATCGGATCCACGTAAGTCGGATGCGCCGCCAGCAATCGCCGGAAGTTCTCCCCGGTGGCGCGTGGACCAAAGAAGCCGCCGCTGGGATGGTTGCTGACAGGACGGAAGTTCTTGAGCAACGGTTGCCGGACGGTGACGCCCGAGCCCGAGGTGACCTCGACGACCTCGAAGAGGTCGGGCGGGGGCAGGACTTGCCCTTGGTCGTCGTAGTCCATGGCGCCGAGCACTTCTTGTTTATGTCGAGTTTGGGCGGCTTTGGTCGCGCGCAGCAGTTCGAGCCGCTCGGCGTAAGTCAGGGGTTCGGACGCAGTGTGCATGCGGGATTACTTCGGTCGTCTGACCGTTGCTGCCGGGTCGTGGAATCCGAACACAAACGCCAGCGTCACGACGCCGGCCAGGACAGCGGGGATGGTCCAGTAGGTCTGCCAGGCGGCGGCGCTATGCGCGCCGGCCTCGACCAGGGCGTTGAAGAGCCAGCCGGTTGCCTGGGCGCCGGCCAGTTGTCCGAGGCCGGTGGTGACCAACACGAACAGGCCTTGGGCTTGCGCCCGTGTGGTGGGCGTCGCCTTCTTATCGACATAGATTTGGGCGACGACGTAAAGGAAATCGAAACAGATCCCGTGCAGGATGATGGCGGCGATCACCAGCCCCACGCTGCCGTTGGTGGCGGCGCCGGCAAAGAGCCCGTACCGGACGAACCACGCCGCCATCCCCGCCGCAAGCATGACTTTCATCCCCAGACGCGCCAACAGCACGGGAATCAGGAGCATGAAGAAGATCTCCGACATCTGGCCGAAGGACATCTTGAAGCCTGGGTTGGGGATCTCTAGATCGTTCACGAATACGGGCGCGTAACTGTAGTAGGCGGCCGTCGGGATGAAGACGACAAAGACACAAGCCAGGAAGACCAAGAACGGTCGGCTCATCAGTCCAGCCAGGGCGGGCAGGTCGAGGATGTGGCGCCAGGACACGGCCGCGCCTGCCTGGGCCGGCGGAGTGTGGGGTAGCGTCAGGCTGTAGGCGCCCAACCCAATCCCAGCCAGACCCGCCACCCGCAGCGGTAGCCCCGTCTCGTCCGCTTGCAGGACCCGACTGACCAACACGCCGGCTGCAATCCAGCCGATGGTCCCGAAGACGCGGATGAGGGGAAACTGTTGGTCGGCTCGGGTCAGATGGTGAAAGGCCAAAGCGCTAGTCAACGCGATCGTGGGCGCGAAGCAAAGGGCATGGAGCAGTAGCAGACCAAGAAAACCCGTCGCCGAACCGGCGCCCGACTCGGCCGCCCACGGCGCCGCGAACATCGCGATGCCACCCACCAGGTGGAGGGCGCCCAATAGTTTCTGTGTCGCGAAGTAGCGATCCGCCACCAAGCCGATGAAATAGGGCGAGACCAACGCGCTCAGCGGCACCACCGTATAGGCCCAGTAGATGGCCGACCCCATGCCGATCTTGGCCATGTAATTGCCCACCGTCACATACCACGCCCCCATGATGAACCACTCCAGGAACATCATCAGACTCAACCGGCTGTACAGGCCAACCGTCATGTGACGGGCCGAGAGTAGAGCGACCTCGGGTGTGCCGCAATCAAAACACCGAGTGGAGTCTGGCAAAAGCCAGATGGGGCAGGTGTGCATTCTCGGAAGGTATTCAGTCAATTCTCAGTTTCGCATCTGATTCAGTCGGCACAGCGGCACAGAAAATGGCCTAGAAAAATGGCCTAGAGTCCTTGAATCCCAAAACACGTTGTAAACAAGTCAAGTTCACTCAGGCTTATACGGAGAATAAAAGTGGTCTGAGGCGAAGCCTCGCTAGGACTAGGTTGCCGTTGGGGCCCATGGTCAGGGCATAACCGGCGAAGCCGGCAGTGTCGCCCTCCACTTGAGCCTCCAGGCGCGACCCAGGCTCTCATGCCGACTGAACAAAACCCGGTCTGCCCCATCACCGTAGCTCCCCTCCTGATGCCTCCCCTCGACTCAGCAGAAGGCCGATCTCACCCCTGTAATGGATTGGGATCTTTCGCGCCTTGGACTTAAGGCTAGAGCGCTCAACCCGCGTGTCATTCTTCAATTATCGGACCGACCCCTGCTCGGACCTGACGCTCCCATCCGGGTTGCATCGGTGGCAGGTCCGGCTACGATACCGCCATGACAAGCATATCCATGCCCGTCCGCCTCGATGGCGAGTTGACCGAGTTGCTCTCCGAAGGAACCAAACCCAGGCACCAGAATAAGCAAACGTTGATGCGCTTGACCTTGCGCCGGCATCTGCCCGAGGTGATCGAGCGCGAAGCCTGCAGAGTGTTGGCCGGCCGGATCACCAGCTTGGCCCCCTGGCCAAGCGGCGCGCTGACCAAAGCTTACAAGCGGGCCGGCAAGAGTTCGGACCGCCTTGAGGCTAAGGCGGTCGCCGCCCAGGGCCGGCCCTCCTGGGAGGTTTGATGAAACCGTGGGAGGTGTGGAACTGGAAGTTTCCTGACGCCGGCGAACACCGCGCCGTAATCCTTGGCACCGAAGATCGCGTCCGTCTGAAACCTCGAGCTCCGCCCGAACAAGGCGAACATCACCGTGAAACTGGTCGCCCTGGCCTGGACGCCGCACCTGCGCGACGCCTCGGGGCAGTCGATCCGGGCCGGTTGAAGCCGCTTGCCAGGGAACCGAGCCCGATTCCCGCGAATCACTTTCCGCCGGTCAGTGCGGCGCGGAAGGCGCGACGGGCTTCCCGCCACGAAGCGATCCTCACGCAACGTTCAAGCAAGGCCAGGTCGAGCCGCGGCAGGAGGCGGCTTTGGGCAACCTGCTCGTAGCCGAACCCGTCCGGGAGCAGGGCGAAGATTTCCACCGCGTCCCGGCGCCAGAACCAAACCTCCGGCACCCGGAACCGGCGGTAAACTTCTAGTTTGCTGACCCCGCCGCTGGTCAGCGTGATCTCCAGCACCAAGTCGGGGAATTCTTTCTCCTCGCCCAGGCACCAAGACTCGTCCGGCTCGGCCCCGGCCTGCTTGAGCGCCAGCCGCATCGTCGCCTGACCACGGGGCACGATCTCGACACCAGCCTCGAAGAAATAGTCCGCCAGCAAATCGCCGATCCATTTCTTGATGCGTTCGTGCTCGTTGGATGTGGTCATGATCTCCAGATTGCCGTCCAGGTAGTAGAAGCGCGGGCCGGGGCGGTTGTCGCCCAGCGCTTTGTCGAGGTCCAGGTAACGCTGCCAGGAGAGGCCACAGAGGATCAGCCGCTCCTCGGGATCGGTCCCGTCGGGCAACGGCTCCGGGCGGAGCAGCTCAGCCAACTCGCCCAAGGGCGGCTGACCGGTGAGCAGCGAGGCAACCATGCCGTGAAACTAGGCCGCGTGCCCGTTGGGTGCAAACCAATTTGGCAATTCTCATTCTGCTGGTGCGGCGCCGCGCGAGGGCACGCGGCGGATTCTCGTGCCAAAACGAGAATCGCTGAAACCAATTTGGCTAAGCCGCGCGCCCGAGCAGCAGTAAGGCAATGGGGGCAAACACAGGGCCAATGCGACGTCTGAGGCAAGTCGCTGAGGATTAGGCGGCCAGCACCTTTTTCGGGACAACCGCCCTTAAACTTTTTAGGGTTGGGCGCATGAGCAAGTATCGATTGCCCGCGCCCGACGAACAGACTTTGCTGGAGGGGCTTCAGGCCAGGCTGGTGGAG
>VHCO01000186.1 GCA_016871715.1 Verrucomicrobiota bacterium | reverse complement strand
CATCAGATCGTTGCAGGTGAAGACCCCCTGCACTTCCGGATGCGACTGCAGGAGGTTCTGAAAGACATTGTAGCCCTGGTCTCGCTCCCAATGAGCCGGCTGCGACGCCACCACCGCCACCCCCGCCGCGCGGTCCGCCACCTCCCGAAACCCCTGCAGGCGCGCGTCGCCCGTCTCGTGACCCGGGATACCCTCGAGAATGGCCACTTGCCCGCGCCCGCCCAGTCGCTCGACCAGATAACGTCCGGCGATCCGGCCCCCCTCGATGTTGTCCGAGCCAATGAAGGACGCGATGCGTCCGCCGGCCTGGGTCAGGGCGGCGGCATCCACGCGCGTATCCACGATCAGCACGGGGATGTTGGCCTGGTTCGCCTTGACGATGGCCGGGACGATCTCACGCGACCCGCTAGGGGTCAGGCACAAGACGTCGACACGCCGCTGAATCAGGTTCTCGACGATCTGCATCTGTTTCTCGACATCCAACTCGCGCTCGGCCGCTTGCACCACCAGATGGACCCCGAGCCGGTCCGCCGCCGATCGAGCCCCTCGTTCCATATCGACGAAGAACGGGTTGTTGAGCGTCTTCATCACCAACGCCACCGTCGGACCCGGCGCGCGACCGTCGCCCTCGCCACCGGGCCGGCACCCGCTGAGCGTCAAGGCGCAGAAACCAAGGAGGAGCCCGCCGAACCCGGGCGCCGATCGCCATAGGCGAGAGCTGCAGGGCCGCGACCGAGCCGGCCGAGGTTCGTTCGCAAGCGTTGCTACACGAGAGTGCATAGGTCCATGCCGCTCTCAGGTTTGCCGTTTTTTGAGGGTCATGTCGAGAAAGACCGCGACGATGATGACCGAGCCGATGACCGTCTGCTGGACGTAGGAAGAGACACCCAGCAGGTTCAGACCGTTGCGCAGCACGCCCATAATCAGGGCCCCGACGAGCGTCCCCCCCAGCTTCCCTTCGCCGCCCAACAAACTGGTGCCGCCAATCACCACCGCAGCGATGGCGTCCAACTCGTACATGAACCCGGCAATCGGCTGGGCCGAGTTGAGTCGCGCCGTCAGAATGACCGCCGCCAACCCGCTCAGCAGGCCGGACAACCCGTAGACCAGCGCCTTGTACCGTCGCACGTTCACCCCGGACAGACGCGCCGCTTGTTCGTTGCCCCCTATTGCGTAGGCGTACCGTCCCAGTTTGGTCCGACTCAACAGGAAGTGCGCCGCCGCATACACGCCGCCCATCGCCACCACCGGCATCGGGATGTGCCACACCTCGCCCGTGGCCAGAAACCGGAACGACTCGCTAAACCCAGAGAACGGTCGACCCTGCGAGTACAAGAGTGCCGCACCTCGCGCCACGCTCATCATGCCCAGGGTCGCAATGAAGGGCGGCAACCGGCCGTAAGCGATCAATCCGCCGTTAACTAAGCCGCACAGCATCCCCACGCCCAGGCCTGCGGCCACGGCGACCGGCAACGGTTGACCCGCAGCCAACAAACTCCCCAGCACCACGCCGGAGAAGGCCACAATCGAGCCCACGGACAAGTCGATGCCCGCCGTGATAATCACAAAGGTCATGCCAGCGGCAATGATCGCGTTGATCGCCGTCTGCTGAGCCACATTCAGCAGATTCGAGACCGTCAGGAAGTGCGGCGTGAGCGCCGCCATGATCGCCCCCAGCAACACCAAACCCAGCAGTGTGCCAAATTGCCGGCCATGCGTGAGCAGGAGTACTTTCGCATTCATCAGAGGTCATTCCCCGCCGATGCTGGCGGCATAATCCCCGTCGCGCCGGCGCCTGTCGCCGCCCCGGCCGACCGCCCCTCCCCGGAGGTCGCTGCGTCCGACTCCCAACCGCACCCACGGCCGCCTGGGATCGCGCCGCCCGGGGAGGTGGGATCCATTCCCAGGGCCCGCTGCAACACGGCTTCCTGCGTGGCCTCCGCCCCGCTCAACTCGCCCGTGATCCGGCCGCGGCACATCGTCAAGATCCGATCGCTCATCCCCAACACCTCCGGCAGGTCCGAGGAGATCATCAGGATGCCCGCCCCGCGGGCCGTCAGACGATTCATCAACTCGTAGATCTCGACCTTCGCCCCCACATCGATGCCCCGCGTCGGTTCGTCGAAAATAAACAGGGCCGCCTCCGCGCACAGCCACTTGCTCAACACCACCTTCTGCTGGTTGCCCCCGCTCAAGAACATCACCGGCTGCTCGAGGCTCGGGCTCTTGATGCGCAACTGCTCGAGGTGCGCTTGCGCCGCCTGGCGCTCCGGCCGCGCCCGCACGACACCCCACCGGCAGAAGCGATCTTGGCTGGCCAGGCAAATGTTGGCGCGCACCGAGAGCTTGAGCACCAACCCCTGTGTGCGCCGGTCTTCGGCCAACAAGCCGATCCCCAAGTCGATCGCGCGCCGCGGCGACGCAATCCGTTGCGGCCGACCCTCGAAATAGATCGTGCCCCCGTCGACTCGTTCCGCGCCAAACAGGGCTCGCGCCAACCGGCTCCGACCCGAGCCCAGCAGACCTGCCACGCCCAACACCTCCCCGCGCCGCAATGTGAAGCTGATGTCGCGCAAATAGCTCCCCTGGCTCAGGCCCTCGACGCGCAGCAGCTCGGCCCCCGGCCGAGTCCGTTGCCGCGGATACTGCTCGGCAAGGTCGCGATTGACCATCCACCGAATCAGTTCGCCCACACGAACACCTGCAATGGGCCGAGTGACCACCGACCGCCCGTCGCGTAGCACGGTCACGCGGTCGCCAATCTCGAGCAGTTCCTCGAGTCGATGCGAGATATAGATCATGGCCACTCCGCGGGCTTTGAGGCGGCGGATCGCGGCGAACAGTTCCCCGATCTCCTGATAAGTGAGCGCCGAGGTGGGTTCGTCCATGATCAGAATGCGCGCCTCCAGCGACAGGCACTTGGCGACCTCGACCATCTGTTGTTGCGCCAGGCTCAGGTCCCGCACCCGGCGCTCGACGCCGATGCTCACGCCCAACTCCCCGAGCCAGCGCCGCGCGGAGGCCGCCAGAGCCGCCGCGTCGATGACCCCCGGCACAACGGTCGGCTCGCGTCCCAGGCCGAGGTTCTCCGCCACGGACAAACTCGGCACCAAGTTCAGCTCCTGGTAGATCATCCCGATCCCCAGATCGCGGGCGTGCCGCGGGTTTTTGATCTCGGTGCGCTGACCGTCCAGGAAGATTGCGCCTGTGGATCTTTGGTACGCCCCGCTTAAGATCTTGGCCAGGGTCGACTTGCCCGCGCCGTTCTCCCCCAACAACACGTGTACCTCACCCCGCCGCAGCTCGAAATCCACCTCCGCCAATGCCTGCACACCGGGGAACGTCTTCCCCAAGCGGCGCAGTTCCAGGATGACCTCGGCAGTCAACAAGAGTCGGTCGGCCGGCTAGCGTTCTTTGGGCGCGCGCCCGACCGATCATGCGCCCCCGCGCGCAGCCTTGTCAACGGCGGCGGCTCCCCTACCCTATCGGCATGCCAGTTGCAGCGCGCTGCCAGCCGTTGTCCCTCGAGGTTCACCCCCTCACACCCGAGCGTTGGACCGACCTCGAAGAGTTGTTCGGCGCGCGAGGGGCGTGTGCCGGTTGTTGGTGTATGTGGTGGCGACGACCGGCGGCGATCTGGCAGAAACACCGAGGCGCAGGCAACCGCCGCGCCTTGCGCACGGTGACCCAACGCGGGCCGCCCCCGGGCCTGCTGGCCTATGCCGAGGGCGCGGCCGTCGGTTGGTGCGCGGTGGCGCCCCGCGCAGCCTATGTGCGGCTCGCAACCTCGCGAACGCTACAACCCGTGGACGCCGAGCCCGTGTGGTCGGTGCCCTGCTTCTTCGTCCGGAAGGACTATCGCGGACGCGGCCTAGTGAAGGCGCTGCTCGACGCCGCAGTCGCGTTTGCGGGCCGGCAAGGGGCGCCCATCGTCGAGGGTTACCCAGTCGAGCCAGCGGGCCGCCAAGCCGACGCCTTTGTCTATACCGGGTTAGCCAGCGCCTTTCGGAAGGCGGGTTTTGTCGAAGTCGCACGCCGGAGCCCCACCCGACCAATCATGCGGCGCCGTCTCACCGGCGCCGCCGCTTGAATGGGCTCGAGACCGATGAAACTGCGGGCGTCAGTCATTCTCGCCTCGGGTCTGGTGTGGCTCGGCACCGCGGCGCAGGCAGCGGCGAACCTCGAGCAACGGCAGGAGCTTCTGGCGCGCTTGTTGCATCGGCTCCCGTCGAGCCCTCCCTGGGAAGAGTGGCTCGAACGTACGGGAGAATTGCCGCCGGACTTCGATACCTTGCCGCGGCTGGCGGACCTGCCGGACCCCTTGCTCCGGGCGGATGGCCGAGTGGTGCAAACCCCAGAGGACTGGAGCGAGCGACGCCAGGAACTGCTCGGCCTTTTTGCCTATTACCTGACCGGCACGGTACCCGCGGCGCCCGGCAACGTGCGCGTCGGCGAGCGGCATGTCGGTTCGGACGGGCCGGTGATTCTCGAACGGCTGACGCTCGAGTTTGGACCAGGCCACCAGGCGACGTTGGGCCTCGAGTTGATCGTGCCTGTCGGTCCGGGCCCCTTCCCCGTGTTTCTCACCCAACACAACCATCGGGCTTGGGCGCTGGTGGCGGTGAGCCGGGGTTATGTGGGCTGCGTGTACGCTGGAAGCGATTCGCAGGATGACACCGGCGCTTGGGCGCGGCTCTGGCCCGAGCACGATTGGTCGAAGCTGACCCGGCGCGCCTGGGCGGCGAGTCGGGTCATCGATTACCTGGTCACTCGACCGGAGGTGGATCGCCAGCGCATCGCGTTGACGGGCCACTCGCGCAATGGCAAGACCGCGCTCATTGCAGCCGCGCTGGATGAGCGCATCGGCGCGGTCATCTCGAGCAGCTCGGGCGCAGGCGGGGCGTGCAGTTTTCGGCGGTTTTCCGAAGCCCAATTCGGCGAGGGGATCGAGCTGCTGACGCGCGTCTTCCCGGATTGGCTGCACCCGCGGCTGCGGTTCTTCGCCGGACGCGAGCACCAACTCCCGCTGGATCAACACCAACTGGTGGCGTGCGTGGCGCCGCGGCCAACGCTGATCTCGACGGCGCTCAACGACAACGTCGAGAGCGTCTGGGCGATCGAGCAGACCTACCAGGGCGCCCTACCGGTGTTCACCCTGCTCGGTGCGGCTGACGCCCTGCAGTTGCGCTACCGTGCGGGGGGCCACAGCACACGCGCCGAAGACATCGAGGCGTACGTCGATTGGCTGGACGCCCAGTTCGGCCGCCGGCCGCTCCCACCGGCTCGCCGCGACCTCGCAGCCGCCCCGGGTTCGGCGATCCCGGCACCCATCTTTCCGACCTACACCCAATGGGAAGAAAGCAGCGGCGAACGCATTCGCCCCGAGGAGTTCCCCGATCGCAGCGGCGCCGACCTCCTGGCCGACGACGATGGGGTGGCCCTCACGGATCCCGCGGCGTGGCCCGCGCGGCGCCAGGAGATCCGGCGCCGAATCGACCGGGCCTTGGGCGAACCGCCTCCTGGAGCAGTCGGCCAGGTAAGCCATTACGGAGCGGAACCGAACGCCGAGGCAGCGCTGCTGGGTCGGGCGGCGCCGCCGCCGGAGTTGGTGCGGGAGAGCCTGAACTTCGGCAACTACCTGCGGGCGGACTTGTACTACCGCACGAATGTCGTCGGGACGGACCGGCGGTTGCCGGTGTTCGTCTGGTTGCACCCGATCTCCGTCTCGCACGGCTACGTGGCGGGATACGACCGCGGCGAGAAGCCGCATCTGGCGCTGGCACGCAGCGGCTATGCGGTCTTTGCCTTCGATCAACTGGGCTTCGGCAGCCGGATCCTCGAGATCCGCGATTTTTATCGGCGTTACCCGCGTTGGTCGTTGCTGGGCAAGCTGCTCCGCGATGTGCGCGCAGCCGTGGATGCCGTGAGCAGTCACCCGCGCATCGATCCAGCCCAAGTCTACCTGGTCGGCTACGGCTTGGGCGGTCTGGTGGGGCTCCATGCCGCGGCCTTGGACGAGCGGGTCGCCGGCGTGATTGCAGTCGCTGCCTTCACTCCCATGCGCTCGGATACGGCCGACAAAGGCACGGGTGGCTTGGCCCGCTGGACTCATTGGCTACCCCTGCTGCCCCGGTTGGGCGGGTTCCGAGGACACGAGGCGCGGCTCCCTTATGACTACGACGAGGTGCTGGCGTTGATCGCGCCTCGGCCGGCCCTGGTGATCACGCCCGGCCTGGATTACGAGTCCACCTTCGAGGACCTGCGCCAGTGCATGACGCGGGCGCGGCGGGTCTACGCTTGGCTGGGCGCACCCGACAGCCTGGTCTTTCAACGGACTGAAGACTACAACCACTTCACGCCGGAACTGATTTGGTGTCTGTGCGGCGTGGAGACCATCAGGTAACCCGACCGCCATGCCACCCCAACCTATGCCTCCGTCGCCCAAGACCCTCCAGGTCGCTTGCGTCCAACTGCCTTGGGCCAAGCCCCTCGCATACAACCTGGACCGTACCCTGCACTACGTGCGTGCGGCGGCCGAAGCGGGCAGCCGGGTAGTCCTGTTTCCCGAAGCGAGTTTGACCGGATACTACTTCCCTGACGCGATCGAGCTTTCCACAACCCGCGTCCGGGTGGCGCTGCAGCGCACCTGCGCCGCGGCCAGGCGGCACCGGGTATGGGTGATCGCCGGGACCCTCCAGCGAACACGCGACCGCTTCTTGAACCTGGCCCACGTGATCGATCCGACCGGCCGCATCGTGTACGAATATGCCAAAGTCAACCTGGCTGGCCGGGACGAAAAGCATTATTGCCGCGGGGGCGACAAGCTGGCGCTGTTCGAGTTGGACGGCATTCTCTGCACGCTGGTGATCTGCCGCGACGGACGGCACCCAGAACTGTACCGGTTGCCAGCCATGGCTGGTGCCCGCATCTTGTTCCATCCCTCGTGCAGCTCGGATGAACTCGAGGCGGTGGCGTGGAAACGCGTCTCGGGCCGCGCCCAGCAACCGGTGGGCCCCAACTCGCGCATCTTCCATTGTGTGGCCAATACCATCGGCCAGTCGCCGGACGGCAAACAAACCTCGAGCGGGGGCTCGTTCATCCGCGAACCGAACGGCCTCCCGCTCGCCGAGGCGGGCTATTACCAGGAAGAGATGATCACCGCGGTGTTGGAGCTCGACCGCGCCGATCGCTCTTACGTCCTCGATAGCCTCCAGCAACCGCCATTCCTGCGCGCCTCTTGGCAGGCCATGATCGAGCTCGTCAAGACCCGGGCAGCCCTCAAACCCAAGTGACCAGACGGCCGGCCTCGATCACCCGGCGACTGCCGCATCGGACGAGCTCGTTGCCGCGCCGCTTTCCGGCCAGATCAGCGCGTACGCTGCCGCGTCCGCCGCCAACTCCTGCACCGTGCGGAATTGGGCGAAAACGTCGAGGTAAGCCTTTTCGTGGTGGCGTACCCAACTGCGAAACGACGGTTCCACCACAAAAACAAAGTGACTCTCCGCGCTCTGCGCCAAGCCGAGCAAGGCGCGTCCACGGAACTCGCTCGGCTCGGCCGTCACGGCGGGCTGGAGGAGACAACGGTCCGGGCCCCACTCGAGGTGTTTGCCCTGGCACGCGTAGACCAGCAGGATTTTGTGTTCGTTAATGTGCGAGAGGTAAAACCCGTAAAAGCCCTCGTCGCGCAGGTCCATGACGGTCTCGACCTCGCCCACGCCGAAGCTGATCACCTCGAATCGGCGGTCGACGAACGCGCGCTCCAAGCTCAACTGGACGCTCTGCACCGGAATCCCGAGCCGCGTCGCCACGCTCCGAAACACTTCCACATTCACCTGCACAGCGTCGGTCACGCCGAAAAGCCGCGCCCACGCCGGATCGAGCGCCGCCTCAGGGGAGGCGGAGTCCACCGACGCCGCCGTCGCTACGGGCGGGACCTTGGGCGGCTTCAGGTCATCGCGTGCCGCTCGCCATTCGGGCTCCTCGATGCGGGCGGCGGACGGGCTGGCGGGCGGGAGTGCGGAATGCGTCGGCACGGGCTCGGCCTGCGCCCCCGGAGGCCCGGGTGACTCGGGCGCAACCGGGGCCGTGCCGCTGGCTCGAGGGCTGCCCCCCGCCGGAGGCGACCCCCCAGCCGAGGCGACCGTGGTGAGGAGCTGTTCGGCCTGTGGCCGCGCTGGCTCGGGGCTGGCGCTGGAACCGCCCGAGGGCGGGACCGCGGCAGCGACCGTGGCGGGTCTGGGGACTGGCGGTTTGAGCGCCGCCGTGAGCATGCGACTGACCTCGGCGAGCTCCTCGTCAGGGCTGCCGCTCTGCACCGTGAAGCGCGATTCCGTCCGGGTCTGGCGATCCAGCACCCTAAGCTGTTGATGGTCCAAGGAAAGGGCGACCTCGAGCTGCGCCTGAAACACCGCGGCGTGTTGCAGCTCGGCTAGGTTATGGTGCGTCCAGGCCCGACCCGTGATGGCGCCGTCGCTCTGGACGCACTCCAGCCAAAGCCCTTGCTTGTTCTGCGGATGGCGCCCTAACCGGAAGGCGACGATTTCGTTGTGCGGCGCAGCACCGAGGGTTGGGGTTGCTTCCGGTCCGGCGCCCGGAGCCGCGCGCCGGATGATGGGGTGATTGAGGAGCTGCTGCAGATGCGGCGCGGTGCAGCGCCGGTAAAGCACGTCCGGTAAGTCGGGGATCGGTTCTTCGCCGCCATCCGGTCGCCGCCTCCGAAACAGGAGATGCGGAGGGGTCAGGCGCAGGAGGACGCCCGGCCGCAACAGCTCGCACTTGGCCGGGTCTTGAAGTAGGTCCAAGTTCTCCTGCGACAGATGGCCCTTCACCTCGACGCGGGCACCGGCACGGAGCGTGACGAAGCGCAGGTCGAAGCCAGTGGCCGAGGCGGGGTTCTCGCGGATCTCGATCCCGGCGGTGGCGTCGGCGGTCTGGGTCGGGACGAACCGCGCGTTGAGCATCCGCTCCAGTCCCGCTGCGCCGCTCTCATTGCACTCGAACCGGTGGCCCTCGAGCTCGAAGTAGCGCTGGAGCGGGTCGACATGCACCTGTGTAGGAGCCAGCATCAGCCCGTTTTGCACCAGCGTGTTGATCCCGCGCAACCCGGTCTCGATCCGCTCGCCGCCCCGTTGGCATTCCACCATCAGATGGCGGGTGTGATCGAGGCGCACCCGGAAATGCTCCTTGCGAACCGGAGCTGCCGCTGGACGGTCCGGTTGCGCCGCCGCCGGACTCGCTTCCTGCGCAGCCATGGCGACATGCCGTTTGTTGACCTCGTGCTCGAGCTTGCTGAGACCCTCCGGGTCTTGCGGTGCGATCTTCTCGCCGTTGATCTCGACCGTCCCGTCGGGCATGACATGGTACGACTGCGGGATCTCGATCAAGCCGCGGGTCACCCACTTGTAGTGGTCTGCTTGTGCCCAGGGTCGCCCCGGCTCCAGCGGAATCGTCTCCTGACCGAGCGCCAAGGTGTAACCCTTGGGTGCGCCGTTGGCATCCAGGCGCCGGCCGGCCCGGACGGCCTTCGTCGACCCGGTGGGAGTGTCGGCAGAAGCGGGCATAGCGCGGGCAACCTACTCGAAGGAGCGCCGCCGGTTCAAGCTGCATCCGGCCCCGAATCCTTAGCGAGATGTTTGAGGGCTGCCATCGCGGGTGAAACCCGGCAGGCTCCCTGTGGGGCGCGGATCGTCAGATCCGCTCCGCGGACGTGACCGTCCCCGCTCCGCCTCGCTCAGCATTCGGGCATCCGGCCCGCGCTGCGCTCGGGAAACTCTTGATTTGTGCTGAATCATGCTATCTTGGCGCCCGTGTCAAAGTTGAACCGGGCGGCGGAGCTGCCCAACGTTGCCAATCTGGATTACCTCGAGGGCCTGCACGCCGACTACGCGCGCGATCCGTCCTCTGTCACCCCCGATTGGCAAGCCTACTTCGCGGCTTGGACCAGCCCCGACACCCCGGCCGAACCCCTCCGCCGGGGGCCCACCTTCCCGCGCGGCAGCCTGTTTGCTCCCGCGGGTCGCACCCGCCCGGCCTCGGCGGCAGGCGGCGAGATGCTCCGGCTGCAACATCGCGTGGATCGGATGCTGCGCGCATATCGGGTGCGCGGCCATCTTCAAGCCCGACTCGATCCCTTAGGCACCACGGTGCGGTACCTGCCCGAGCTGGATCCGCAGTACTACGATTTGGGCGTGGCGGACATGGACAAGGTCTTCGTGTGCGAAACGATGAGCGCAGACGGCTACCTGACCCTGCGACAAATCCTGAGCCGGCTGCGCGAGACCTACTGCGGCGCGATCGGCTTCCAGTACATGCACATCGACGACCTGCGCATGCGCCACTGGGTCCAGGAACGCGTCGAGGGCCGCGCCTACTGGGTACCCCTGCCCCGAGCCCAACAACTGCGCATTCTGACCCGGCTCACCGACGCCGTCGTCTTCGAGCAGTTCATCCGCAAGAAATTCGTCGGCGCCAAGAGCTTCTCGCTCGAGGGCGGCGAGAGCCTGATCCCGCTGTTGGACCTCGCGATCGAACGGGCCTCGCAGGCTGGCCTGCGCGAGATCGTCTTAGGCATGGCCCATCGCGGCCGGCTCAACGTCCTGGCCAATATCATCGGCAAGAGCCCCAAGACCATCTTCCGCGAATTCGAGGACCGTGACCCCGACCTGTACCTGGGCGGTGGCGATGTGAAGTATCACTTGGGCCATAGCCACGATTACCGGACCGCCGCAGGCCAAACCGTCCACCTCTCCCTCTGCTTCAATCCCAGCCACCTCGAATTCGTTAACCCGGTCGTCCTAGGCCGCGTCCGCGCCAAACAAGACCGGGTCGGCGACACCGACCATGCCCAGGTGCTGAGCTTGCTCATTCACGGCGACGCCGCCTTCATCGGCGAAGGGGTCGTTCAGGAGACGCTCAACCTCAGCCGGCTCCCCGGATACCGCGTCGGCGGTACGGTCCATGTGATCGTCAATAACCAGATCGGCTTTACCACCTCACCCGCCGAGGGCCGCTCGAGCATGTACGCCACCAGCGTCGCCAAAATGCTCCCCGCCCCCATCCTCCATGTTAACGGCGAGGATCCGGAGGCCGTCGCCCGCTGTGTCCAGCTCGCCATGGATTTCCGCCAGACCTTCCGCCAAGATGTCGTCATCGACATGTACTGCTACCGCCGCCTCGGTCACAACGAAGGCGATGAACCTTCCTTCACGCAACCGCAGCTCTATGCCCTCATCGAGCAGCGTCCGTCCGTCCGGGACGGTTACCTCGAGCGTCTCGCACGGCTCGGGGGCGTCACCCAGGCGCAAGCGGATCGGCTCGCCGTCAAACGCCAAGAACTGCTCGAACAACACCTCAGCCAAGCCCGCGCCGAGCAACGACCCAAACCGCCCAGCAGCCTGGCCGGCCGTTGGCAAGGCTACCGCGGCGGGAGAACACCCGCCGAAGCGGAACCCGAGACCGGCGTCTCCACCGCCCTGCTGGCCACGGTCCTCGAACGACTGGCCACCGTGCCGGACGACTTCCATCTGCACCCTAAACTCAAGCGCTTCCTCGAGGCGCGCCGGCAAATGGCCCGGGACGAGTCGCCCCTGGATTGGGCCAGCGCCGAGGCCCTCGCTTGGGGCACCCTCGCCCTCGAAGGCCACCGCCTCCGGCTCAGCGGCCAAGACGTCCAGCGCGGCACCTTCAGCCAACGCCACGCCGTCCTTCACGACCTCGACAACGGCACGACCTATACCCCCCTGCAACACCTGGCGCCAACCCAAGGCCCGGTCGAGTTCCACAATAGCCCCCTCTCCGAAACCGGCGTCCTCGGCTTCGAGTACGGTTACAGCCTGGACTGGCCCGATGCCTTAGTGATGTGGGAGGCGCAGTTCGGGGACTTCGCCAACGCCGCCCAGGTCATCATAGACCAATTCATCGTCAGCGGCGAAGACAAGTGGCGCCGGCTCAGCGGCTTGGTCCTGCTCTTGCCTCACGGCTTCGAGGGAGCCGGACCGGAACATTCCAGCGCGCGGCTCGAGCGCTTCCTGACCTTGGCAGCCGAGGACAACATCCAGGTGACCGTGCCCAGCACCCCGGCCCAGTACTTCCATCTGTTGCGCCGCCAACTCCTCCGACCTTGGCGTAAACCGCTGGTCGTCCTGACCCCCAAGAGCCTCCTGCGCCACCCGCGCGTCATCTCCCCATTGGCCCAGTGCGCCACCGGACGGTTCCAGGCGGTCCTGCCCGACTCGCGCCATGCCTCGCTGGCGGGCTGCGAACGGGTGCTCCTCTGCACGGGCAAGTTCTACTACGAACTCGAAAAGCGCCGCGAAGAACTCGGCCTCGATTCGGTCGCCCTGGTCCGGCTCGAACAGCTTTACCCCTTCCCGCGAGCCACCTTGGACAACCTGCTGGCCCCTTGCCCGGACGGCACCAACGTCATCTGGGTGCAAGAAGAACCCGACAACATGGGCGCATGGCGCTACTTGCGGGTCACGGTCGGCATGCAGTTCCAGGGGCGCCTGCCCTTCTCCGGCATCTGCCGACCCGCTTCGGCCAGCCCGGCGACCGGCTCGCACGCCGCCCATCACCTCGAACAAGAACAGCTTCTCGAAAAGGCCTTCGCTCCCGCCCAGCCCGCACCGCGCCCGCGAACCGAAACCATCACCGGCATCAAGCAACTCGCCCCCATCGCCACCCTATGAGCGCAACCTCCCTCGAACTCAAAGTGCCCGCCGTAGGCGAATCCATCACCGAAGTCGAGGTGGGCGACTGGCTTAAGCAGGAGGGCGACCCCATCGCCCCAGACGAACCCGTGGTCGTGCTCGAGACCGACAAGGCCACCGTCGAGATCCCCTCGCCCATCGCCGGCCGGCTGACCCAAATCCTCAAGCCCAAAGGCCAACGCGTCCAAGTGGGCGATACCCTCGCCCAAATCGAAACCGACGGCCGCACCGCACCCACCCACGCCGCCCCACAGAAACCAGCCCAAACCAAACCTAGCCCCACCCATAAGCCCACCCCAGCGCGCCGTCCCGCCTCCGGCCCAAGCGCCCCCGCCGCTGCGCCGCGCGTCATGCCGGCCGCAGCCCGTTTGGCGGCAGAAAAAGGGGTGGCGCTCGACCAAGTCCAAGCCACCGGCCCCGGCGGCCGCGTGCTCAAGGAAGACGTTGCTCGCACCGCCGCCGAATCCCCCGAGACTGCGCCCCCAACCCAGCCCAAGCCCACGCCGGCTCCGCCCGAGCCCGACCCGGCGGAGGCCGATCGGGCCGAAGAGACCGTCCCGCTGACGCTCCTGCGGCGCAAGATCGCCGAACGCCTGGTCCAGGCCCAACACAACGCCGCCTTGCTCACCACGTTCAATGAGATCGACATGAGCGCCGTCCAGACCCTCCGGCGCGAACACCAGGAACGCTTCCAAGAACGCTACCAAACCAAGCTCGGTTTCATGTCGTTCTTCGTGAAGGCCGTGGTCGAAGCCCTCCGAGAAACCCCCCAGCTCAACGCCGAACTCCGCGGCACCGACGTCGTCTATCGGAACTACTACGACATCGGCGTCGCCATCGGCGGCGGACGCGGCCTGGTCGTGCCCGTACTGCGCCACGCCGAGCGGCTCAGCTTCGCCCAAGTCGAACTTGCCATCGCCGACTTCGCCCGAAAGGCCAAGGAAAACCGACTCCGACCAGAAGACCTCGTCGGGGGCACCTTCACCATCACTAACGGCGGCGTCTACGGTTCGCTCCTCTCGACGCCACTCATCAACCCGCCCCAGAGCGGTGTCCTGGGCATGCACGCCATCCAAGACCGCCCCGTCGCCCTCGCCGGCCAAGTCGTCATTCGGCCCATGATGTATATCGCCCTCACCTATGATCATCGCCTGGTCGACGGCCGCGAGGCCGTCACCTGGCTGCGCCACGTCAAAGAACTCGTGGAACAACCCGCTCGCATCCTCCTCGGGATTTGACCGAACCGCAACACCCATCCCCCGCCGACCCGTCACCCAACCATCCTATGGCCATCATCACTATTAGCCGTGGATCCTTCGCCGGCGGGCGCGCGGTCGCCCAGCGCCTGAGCGAACGGCTGAAACTGCCCGCGCTCAGCCGCGAAGACCTCTTGGCTCAGGCCGCCCAAGCCTACGGCATCCGCGAGACCGACCTCGCCAAGGCCCTCAACCAGTCGCCCCCCTTCGGCCACGGCCTGCCTGGCCGCCGCCAGGCCTATGTCAAATGCGTCAGCGCCGTCCTCCTCGAACACCTCTGCCAAGGCCACCTCGTCTACCACGGACACGTGGGGCATCTGCTCCTCGCCGACATCTCCCACGTCCTCCGCGTCCGTGTCCTGGCCAACCTCGAATACCGGATCGCGGCGGCGATGGAACAACACCAACTCCGGCGCGAGCAAGCCATCGCCCACATCCAGCGCGCCGACGAGGAACGTAGTCGTTGGGCGCGGTTCTTCTACGGCGTCGATTGGCAAGACCCCACCCAATACCACGCCCTGCTCAACGTCAGCCAGATGGCCCTCGAGAGCGTCGTCGAAACCATCGTCCGCATGTCCGAACTCGAGGACTTCCAGCCCACACCCGCAAGCGAACAGCGCCTCAGCGACCTCGCCCTCGGCGCGCAAGTCTGGGCCGCCTTGGCCAAGAACCCGGACACCCGTAGCACCGCCCTCGAAGTGTCGGCCAGCCAAGGCGTTGTCCTCATCCGCGGGACCGCAGGGTCTGCCCGAGCCCTCGAACTGATCCCGGCCGCGGCCGCGGCCGTGCCGGGAGTGACCGAGGTCAGTTGCGAGGCGCATTTGGGAACCGATTGGCCGTGGTGAACCGCGTATGAAAAACGTCACACACGATTTGGTGGTCATCGGCGCCGGCCCCGGGGGTTATGTCGCCGCGCTCCGCGCCGCCCAACTCGGCCTCAAGGTCGCCTGCGTCGAGCGTGAACCCGCCTTGGGCGGCACCTGCCTCCGCATCGGCTGTATCCCCAGCAAGGTCCTGCTCGAGTCCAGCCAGCGCTACTGGGAAACCCGCACCGGGCTCGAACCGCATGGCATCCGCGTCGGCCAAGTCCAACTCGACCTGCCCACCCTCCTCCAACGCAAAAAAAACGTCGTCCAAACACTCACCCAAGGACTCGCCGGCCTCTTCCGCAAACTCGACATCGCCCGTTACACCGGCCACGGCCGACTAATCGCCCCCGGCCAAGTCCTCGTCGAGGCCGCCGACCCAAGCGACAGCGTCCAACTTGAAGCCCAGCACGTCATCCTCGCTACCGGCAGCCAGCCTGCCTCCCTCAAAGGTGTCGAACTGAACGGCGACCGCGTCGGCACCAGCACGCAAGCACTAGCCTACCCGGAAGTCCCACGCCGCCTCGTCGTCATCGGCGCAGGCTACATCGGGCTCGAACTGGGCTGCGTCTGGCACCGACTCGGCGCCCAAGTCGTCCTGATCGAATTCTTAGACCGCATCCTGCCGGGCATCGACTCGGACCTCGCGGCCGAGGCGCACAAACTCTTCGCCCAACAAGGCCTCGAGTTCCGGCTCGGCACCCGCGTCACCGCCGCCCGCAGCCAGGGCGACCACTGCCTGGTCGAGGTCGAGGGCGCCGCCCCCATCGAATGCGACCGAGTCCTGCTCGCCGTCGGCCGCGCGCCCTGCACCGAAGGACTCGGCCTCGACACCGTCGGTATCGCGCTCGACGCACAGGGCCGCATCCCCGTCGATGACCACTACGCCACCACCGTCCCTGGCCTCTACGCCATCGGCGATCTGATCCCTGGCCCCATGCTCGCCCATAAGGCCGAAGAAGAAGGCCTCGCCTGTGTCGAGCGCATCGTCACCGGCTATGGCCACGTCGACTACAACGCCATCCCTGCGGTCGTCTTTACTCATCCCGAAATCGCGTCCGTGGGCCAAACCGAAGACCGGTTGAAGACCGACGGCGTCGAGTATCGCAAAGGCACTTTCCCATTCGTGGCCAGTGGCCGCGCGCGCACCCTGGGCGCCACCGCCGGCCGCGTCAAAGTCCTCGCCCACGCCCAAACCGACCGAATCCTCGGCGTACACGTGCTCGGACCCCATGCCGGTGAGTTGATTGCCGAGGCCGCCACGGCCATGACCTTCGGCGCCACTAGCGAGGACCTCGCTCGCTGTTGTCATGCACACCCCACCCTGGCCGAGGCCCTCAAGGAAGCCGCCCTCGCCGTCAGCGGTCGCGCCCTCCACATTTCCACCCCCTGAAAAACCGAGCCGCCTCGCTGGCCCCCGAACGCCGACGCGCCGCCGCCCGCTCCCCTATACCCACCCGCTATACCCACCCGCACTCCCTTTTCACGGGCCTGGATACCCGTCTCCGGCGTCCAGGCCAACAGCGTCACCCTCGACCTGGCCGAAGCCAAGGGCTTCTTCCGACTTCGCAAGTAGGTCGCTTCGCCCATGGTCCAAGCCTCAGACAAGCCTTGCGGTCCAGTAGCGGCGCTCTGGCGAGCGC
>VHCO01000185.1 GCA_016871715.1 Verrucomicrobiota bacterium | reverse complement strand
GACAAGGGTTTTCTGCTTCCTACGCCTTCCTCCCTGGAAAGGAAATCTCTCCGCCCGTCACCCAGGTGGGTCACTTCTCATGAGCACACCCGGGTCAGTTCTCGTGAGCGCTAACGCGCACAGGCGATCACCCGGGGCTTGTCATAGGTCGGCAGGCGCATCGCCTGGGCCCGGTAGAACTCAGGGTTCTGAAACGCGGCCAAGCGAATCAGGCGATTCCGCAATGCGGGTGGCAGGTCCTGCTTGGCAATGTAGATCTGGTCGGCCAACGCCAATTCCAGTTCCGCCGGCACGGAGCCCTCGATAGGGGCTTCCTTCCTCCGTCGCGAAGGAGGAGCGGTCCATGGGGCGTCATCTTCCCCTTCGGTCGCAGCCATCCTGACGCCCACGATGCGCCCCCGGTCCTCAGCCGTCTGCACCCTCCCGTCGAGTTCCAGCCTCGAGACGCGGTGGATCGAGGCGAGAAGCGCCCACTGATCCGGGTGCGGCTGGAAGTCATCGCCGAGGAACACACTGTTGCCCTGATCTCGCGCTCGCCGTTGGAGGGGCAGGGCGATCAAGTTGCCGAACCCGCCTTTCGGCAGGGTGTCCTGGTTCGGGAAGAGCCGGTCATACGACCGCAATCCCAGCTCAGGCCGTCGCTCCATCGTCTCTGTCAGGACCAACGATCCCAATTTGCGAGCCAGGTTCGCCGGCACGGCCTCCTCGAAGAAAAACCAGATATGCCCTCCGTTGCCCGACCGCGATCGTTCCAGTGACGCGGGGACACCGAGCTTGCGGCATGTTTCCAGCAACGCGGACGCGTCCTCACGCCAGTGATCTCCGTCGAAGTCCACCGCCACGAAGCGACAAGTCTCGTCCCGGAGCATCGGGTAGATACCCATCACGAAATCGCGCCCGGCACCGTCGCGGCCCGATAGGTGCCACCGAACGACCTCGTCGGTCACCGGGAGAAAGCACTGGTGCGGACACTCGGAACACTTGATGCGCGGCTTCTCGCACACGCCCCGCTCCCACTCGTTGCCGCAGGCGGGTTGGTAGCCCGATCGTCCCGTCTTTCGGCTCTCGAATCGACGCGGATACACATCCTCACGCCCGCGAAACAGCGAACGGAACAGCGCGATCTTCTCGGCGGCTGATGAATGCTGCGTCAACGTACCGCCGGTCACCATCCGGGTGTCCGGCGACGCTGTCGAAGTCGAGGCTTCCGACTCACCGGTCGAGGTCATGCGCCGACGATAACGCAGCCTCGCCGGCGAGTCGATCCGATCCCTTGAGCTGAACCGAGGATTCGTGCAGGGGGGACGAAGGCCCGCTCAGTCCTCCTGGGATTCTTCAGCTTCGGGATCGTACCCCGGCTCAGGGGGCGATCGGGATCCCACCACGGGGTAGCAGGGCGCCCAGTCATCCGGAACAGCAGCAGCACGGAATGGACGTACACCGACGCCAACCAACCCTTGGCCGAAAGCCCCTCGCGGTGACTCGTGGGGATGGGGTTGAGACCCAACTGGGGCTGGGCTGCGGAGAACCTGGCTGCGGACTGGGCCGAGGGCCGCGGGTTCAGGGCGCAGAGGCGCAGGCTAGGGCCAGCGGGCCGTCGAGCAGGGCCAGGGCGGTTGCCGCAGGTAGGTCGTTGGGACCGATGGTGATCCACTGAGCCGCGACTTGGTTCCGGAACCAGGTGATCTGTCGCTTGGCGAATTGCCGGGTCCGCTGTTTGACCAGCGCCACCGTCTCGGTGAGCGAACGTTGCCCGGCAAGGTACTCGACAACCTGGCGGTAGCCGATGGCCTGCATTGCCGTGGGGTTTTGAGCGAGTCCGGATTCGAGGTGCCGCTGGGTTTCGGCTACCAAGCCGCGGGCGAACATCTCGTCGACGCGGGCTTCGATCCGCACCCGCAAGTCTGCTGGGGCGCGGGTGAGGACGACGAACATGGGCGCCGGGGGGTGAGCGGGCGGTTGGCGCTCGAGTTGGGGGCTCGATGGCCAGTTCGCGCGGGCGGCGGCCACCGGTTGGCCGGTCAGGCGGACGATCTCGAGGGCCCGTTCGACACGGCGCCGGTTTCGGCGGTCGATCCGCGCATGGGCGGCGGGGTCGCGCTCGGCCAACTGACGCAAGAGCTCGTGCAGCGGGGTGGCGGCGAATTCCCTGCGGAGTTCGGGGCTGGCGGGGGGAGCGGGGCCTAGGCCCTCGAGGAGCGCTTTGAAATACAGGCCGGTCCCGCCGCAGAAGATGGGTCGGCGGCCGCGCGCGGCGATGTCGGAGTGAGCGGCTTGGGCTTGCGCGACGAACTGTGCAGCGTCGAAGGGGGCGGAGAGGTCGACGACATCGAGCAGGTGATGGGGGACGATGGCGCGGTCGGCGGCGGAGGGTTTGGCCGTGCCCAGGTCGAGCCCGCAGTAGACCTGCATCGAGTCGACGGAGACGATTTCACCGCCGAGGGCGCGGGCCAACTTGATCGCCACAGCGGATTTGCCGACCGCAGTGGGCCCGGCCAGGAACACGGCGTTGTCCCAAGGGGGATTCAAGCCGGGCGACCGATTCGCGGGGTGTCGTCGGGGTCGGGTTCGGGTCGGAACGAGAGCAGGATGAGCAAGCCGACGCCGACACAGATGGCGCTGTCGGCCACGTTAAAGGCTGGGAAGCCGACCTCGCCACCGCCGCGCGGGTGCAAGTGGAAGTAGAGGAAATCGACGACGTGCCCCAAGCGGACGCGGTCCAGGAGGTTGCCGAGAATGCCGCCGAAGATGAGGCCCATGGCCAGTTGGCCGGTGCGGGTGTGGGTGTCGAAATGCTGCAGGCTGTAGTACAGAACGACCAAAGCGAGCAGGGAGATGACGGCGAGCAGTCGGTTGTTGCCGTAGAACATGCTCCAAGCCGCTCCGGTGTTACCCCAGTGAACGAACTTGAAGAAACCGTCCAGGAGCACCCATTGCTCGGCGTATTGGAGCTTATCGATGACGGCGAGTTTGGTCAGTTGATCCGCGACGAAGACGCACGCGGCCACCCCGACCATCATCACGTTAGCACTGACCACCATAGTGGACCTAGGGGTGCGCGGGGCCGCGGAGGTTCAGCGCAGCCAGGAGTCCACCGAGCCAAAGATACGCGCGATCGGTCGGGGTCGGGAGGACCGAGTTACCGGCAAGCCGCCGGTGGGAGATGCTTGGGGTCATGGCGTGCGGGTGAGCGCCGACAGCGAGGTTCGCTGGGTCAGCGCGGACGGCGCAGGAGCAGGTTGTCCTCCAGGTCTCGCCACTCGCGGGTGGTGGGCAACGTTTTGCGGCGGGCGAGCCGCTCGATGTAGTACAGGGTCGGCTCGGCGATATGTTGGTTGTTGAGGAAGGGTTCCGTGTACTGGATGGCAGCGTAGAGTTTCTGGTCGATGTGATGTTGTTGGCCGACGTGGTTGTTCCAATCCACGCCTTCGGTCAAGAAGCCGTGCGGGCCGTAGTGGTGTTTGGCGATGGCGCGCAGGATGGTTAAGCCATCGGACTCATACTCGCGCTGGGCCTGGCGATTGCGGCGCCGAATGTCGGAGGCGGCCTCGAAGTAGGCGAGGGCGGCCTCGGCGTTTTCCCACAGGTAAGCGGTGTCCCAGGTTTTCTCCATGTACAAGAGTCCTTTAGTGGCGACTTGGTTGCGGTCTTCGCGCATCTTGAATTGCTCGAGGCCGACCAGGCAAGTGGCGTAGGCGAACTGGCGGATGGCGGGGTCACGGAGCACGCGGGAGACGGCCATCAAGGTCCGGAAGGCGACGGCATAGGCGACGCTTTCGTGGGGGTCGTAGGTGTCGTGGTTAATGCTGCCGAAGATGCCGCCGGCGCGGGTGAACACGTCGGTCTTCTCGCGCAGGTCGCGGCGGTAGTCGGCCAATTTCCGCGCGGTCAAGGCAGCCTGCAATTGCAGGATGAATAGGCCGTCGGCGGAGGTTTGCCAGAAGGCGTCGTTGCCCCCCTCGGGCGTCTTGCGGTAGACCTTGCCGTCGGGCGTGGTGCGTCTGGGGAACCAGCCGTTAGGCACGGACTCGACGTGGGCAGCGATCCAGCGGGCGGTGCGGATGGCCTGGGCGCGCATCCGGCCTGCGCGCGCGTCGGCGCCGAGGTCATCGGCAAAGGCGAGGAGTTGATAGGCGACCTTGGCCATCGACCCCGGGCAGAACCAATCCGAGTTATGTTTGTAGTTGAGGCAGAGCTTGCCGGTGGTGGTCTCGCGGTAACCGCGGATGAACCCGGTGGTCTCGTCCAGGAAGCCGCAATCCAGGACGTGATCGAGGATGGCCAGCGCCTGCGACTGCCAGTCCTGGTTGCCGAGGAACCGGCCGAACCGATAGGATCTCCAAGCGCCTCCCACGGCGTTGGCCGCCCAGCCGGGGCCTTCGAGGTTGCCGAAGTCGTGCCAGCCCATGATTTCCCCTTCGGGATTCACAAAGCTCGAGATCGAGACCAAGTGGCCGCACTCGCCTCTCTTGAGCGTCTTGTCCAAGGTGAATCGGAGCGAGTCCAAGGTCGACTGCACGACGGTGTACTCGGCGTTTTCCGGCACATAGAAGGTGCGCCGGGAGAGGTCCGTGGTGGTGGCGGCGGCGAGGGGCGCGGCTCCACTGGACGCCAGGAGTAACCACGAGGCCAGCAAAAGGAGGCGGGGGCTTCCTGGCTGGCGGGAGCAGTGCGCCACGGCGGAGAGGCCAACTGCGGGTCGGCGTAGGTTCATAAGTTCGGCTGGGACCTTAGCCGGGGCGGCCGCTCAAGTGAACACTAATCGGCTGGTGCACGGCGGACGGGCCTGGTGTGGCGAGCCGGGTGAGGGGTGAGGAGCGGTGGTTGGGCCTGGTGTCTCGGCTGGCATTAGGCATGCGGTTTGGGCAGGATCAGCGCCATGAACAATCCGAGCACGCACCTCCTCCTTGGCCTGGCTCTGGCGGGCAGCTTCTTCGTGGGGCAACCGGCGGTAGCGGTAGTGGAAGCAAACTGGCCACAGTTCCGCGGGCCCGGCGCCAGCGGTAGGGCTGAAGGCGGCGCGGCGCCGACAACGTGGGATTTGACGACGGGGGCGAACGTGCGGTGGCGGGTGCCGGTGGCGGGGTTGGCGCACGCCTCGCCGATTGTGTGGGGCGATCGCATCTATGTGAGCACGGCGGTTCAGCCTGGCGCGGCCGATCTGAAGGTGGGTTTGTATGGCGACATCGGCTCGGTGCCGGACGCGGCGCCGGTGGAGTGGCGGTTGTTGGCGCTCGAGCGCGAGACGGGGCGGACGCTCTGGGACACCCTGGCCCATACGGCCGTGCCGCGCGTCCAGCGGCATCCCAAGTCGACTCACTGCAACTCGACGCCGGCGACGGATGGGGAACGGATTGCCGCCCTGTTCGGTTCGGAAGGTCTGTTTTGTTTCGACGTCGCGGGCCGGCTGCTGTGGCGGAAGGATTTGGGCCCGATGAACTCGGGCTACTTCGCGGTGCCGAGCGCGCAATGGGGCTTTGCGGGCTCGCCGGTCATTCACGGGGGGCGGGCGATCGTGCTGTGCGATGTGCTCGAGGATTCGTTTGTTGCGGCGTTCGAGCTGAGCAGTGGGCGGGAGGTGTGGCGGACGCCGCGGCAGGACGTGCCGACGTGGGGCACCCCGACGGTGGTCGAGGGATCGGGCCGATCGCAGATCATCGTCAACGGCTGGCATCACAGCGGCGGGTACGATCTGGTCAGCGGTCGCGAGCTGTGGCGTTTGGATGGGGGTGGGGACATTCCGGTGCCGACGCCGGTGGTCGAGTCGGATTTGGGCTTGGTATACTTGACCAGCGCACATGGGCGGTTCCGGCCGATGCGCGCGATTCGGCTCGACGCCGCGGGGGACATCACGCCTGTCGAGTTGAGTCAGACGAATCAAGCCATCGCCTGGGTCCACCCGCGGCAAGGCAACTACATGCAGACACCCATCGTGGTGGACCGCTGGCTTTATGGTTGCACGGACGCGGGTGTGCTGACCTGTTTCGACGCCCGGACCGGCGCGATCCAGTACAGCGAGCGGCTCGGGGGTGGCGGGGCGGGGTTCACGGCGTCGCCGGTGGCGGTCGGGGGCCAACTCTACTTCGCGAATGAGTTGGGCACGGTTTACGTCGTGCCGGCCGGCCCGACGTTCTCGGTCGCGGCAACGAACCACTTGAGCGAGACGTGCATGGCGACGCCGGCGTTGGCGCCGGGGACAGTGCTGTTCCGTACGCGGGCGCACTTGGTGGCCATTGGGGCGGCGGCCAAGCCGGTCGAACCGGGTGGGGCCAGCTTCAAGAACCGATACCTCGAGTATGAGCTTGGCCCGGACGGGCGCAACCGGCGGTTCGCCGACCGGCAGACGGGGCAGGACTATCTTGCGGGCGCGCCCGGTTCGTACTTTGCCAAGGTGGTGAAGGCGGGGGAAACCCATCATGCCTCGAGCGTGTCGCGCGTTGGCAGCCGGCTCGAGGTCGAGTTTGGCAGCGCCGGTGCGCAGGCCACCTTCAAGGTCGAAACGTTCGACCACTACTTGACGATCAAAGTGCTTTCGGTCGTGGGCGAGGGCCTGGAGGAACTGGTGTACGGAGAGGTGCCGCTCACGTTGAAGGGGACGCCGGGGGAGACCTTCGCGGGCTGCGCGTTGGCGTTGAATCTGCAGACCAACGTGCGCGAGTTGCCCGGAGCCAACGCCCGGTTAGGCGCTCGTTGCTATCCGCGGTTCGGATGGGCGGGAGCGAAGGTTGCGCTGATCGGGTGTCCGGCGGAGGCGTTGCGGTCGGTGATGCAGGAGGTGGTGCGGGCGGCGCCGGACCTGCCGCAATCGTCGCTAGGCGGTCCGTGGGCGCTCGAGGCGCAGGTCAACCGGGGTTCGTACCTCTTCAACTTTGGCGATCTCTCCGAGCAGACCGTGGACGACTGGATCGAGTTGGCGCGTCGGTTGGGCATGACCCAGATCGATTTCCACGGCGGCAACTCCTTTCGGTTCGGCGATTGCGAGCCGAATCGCGCCACTTACCCGGAGGGGCGGGCCAGTCTCAAACGCGTGATTGACCGGCTGCACGCTGCGGGCATCCAGGCCGGCCTGCACACGTACGCGTTCTTCATCGACAAGAAATGTCCCTGGGTGACGCCGGTGCCGGACCCGCGTCTGGCCAAGGCCGCCACGTTCACGTTGGCCGCCGCACTTCCGGCGGAGGCGGACGCAGTGCCGGTGGTCGAGTCGACGCGCTCGGTGTCCGCGGTCACGGGTTTCTTTGTGCGCAACAGTGTGACGCTGCAGATCGAGGATGAGCTGATCGTGTTCGCCGAGGTGGCGCCGGAGCCGCCGTATGGGTTTCGCCGATGCCAGCGCGGGGCTTATGGGACCCGGGCAGCGGCGCATCCGGCGGGGGCGAAGGTGCATCATCTCAAGGAGTGTTTTGGGCTGTTGGTGCCGGATGGAGACTCGAGTTTACTGAGCGAAGTGGCGGGGCGAACCGCGGCAACGTTCAACGAGTGCGGGTTCGACATGATGTATCTGGACGCGCTCGACGGGGAGGACATCTTGGGCGGCGCCGCCAACGGTTGGCATTACGGGTCGAAGTTCGTCTTCGAGTTATGGCGCCAACTCGAGCGGCCGGCGCTGATGGAGATGAGCACCTTTCACCATCACCTTTGGTACGTGCGCTCGCGGATGGGGGCCTGGGACCATCCGCGGCGCAGTCACAAGCGGTTCATCGACATCCATGTCGCGGCGAACGAGGCCGGGCGCGGGATGTTCTTGCCGATGCACCTGGGGTGGTGGGCGGTCAAGACCTGGACCGGGCCGCAGGGTGAACCCACTTTCCCGGACGATATCGAGTATCTGTGCGGCAAAGCGCTGGGCTCGGACACGGGCTTCTCGCTCATGGGGGTGGACCCGGTCTCGTATGGCAAGAGTCCGGCCTTGCAGCGGTTAGGGCAGATCACCCGGCGGTACGAGGCGCTGCGTCACGGCGGGCAAGTGCCCGAATCGGTGAAGGCGGCCCTGCGCGCGCCTGGGGTCGAGTTCACTCTGGCAGAGACGGCCGAGGGCAGCCCGGTATTTCGGCCCATCGAGTACACCAAGCACAAGGTCGAGGGCTCGGTCAGCGAGAGCCACACCTGGGCGGTGACCAACCAGTTCGGCGAACAGCCGTTGCAGTTGCGGCTCGAGGTCCTGATGTCGGCGGAGCCCTATGACTCGACGAACGGGGCGGTTGTGGTCGCGTTCGATGAGAGCGCGGAGTTCACCGAGGGGACAGCCGCGGCTGGGGTCAGCGCCAGCCTCGAGCCCGTGACGGACCGTGTGAAGGTCGGAGGGGTGAGCGGTCGTTGGACGGCCGCGAATACCCGGGCCGAACGGCAGGGGACGTGGGCTCACCGGGAGAAACGGTTCTCGCCGGTGCTGGACTTGGGCAAGCAACAGGCGTTGGGTGTGTGGGTGCATGGCGATGGACAAGGCGCGTTGCTCAATGTGCAGTTGCGTTGCCCGGAGCATGTGGTGGCTGGGATAGGCGAGCATTACATCCGGACGGATTACAAGGGTTGGCGCTACTTCGAGCTGATCGAGCCCGAGGGTGACCGGTACAGCGAGTACACCTGGCCGTACGGATCGCCGTACGAGATCTACCGTGAATCGGTCGATTACCGGCGCATCGAACGCGTCGGCCTCTGGCTCAACCATCTCCCTGCGACCGGCCGCGCCACGTGCCACATGAGCCCCATCCGCGCCCTGCCATTGGTCCGCGCGCGACTGAGCAACTTCCGAGTGACCCTGGGTGCGCAGACGCTCCGGTTTCCGGTCGCGCTCGAGAGCGGGGCGTATCTCGAGCTGCGGACGCCCGACGCAGCGCAGCTCTACGATGCTGCGGGCGCACTGGTGCAGGAGATCCAACCGGAGGGGCAGGTGCCACTCCTGGCGGCCGGCGTGAACACGCTGCAGTTCGCGTGCGACCGGGAGGGCTCGGGTACGTACTACCCGCGGGTGCGGGTGACCACGATTCGTGTGGGGCCGCCCTTGGGCGGTGGAACGGGGTCCCAGGAGTGACGGGGGACCAAGCGCCGGCACGTAGGGCGGTCGTCGTGGTCGGATTTGATTTACATCAAAGCCGGGAGCAAGGGGGTCCCGCAGGGTGGACGCCATGAAGACACGTGGCGTAGCTGGATGGGCCAGGGTGCGAATGCTCTTTTCCCTTTTGCTCGGACTGGTCCTGATGGGCAGGCCGGCGCTTTGGGGAGCGGATTCAGCCACGGCGCAACGGCTCTTTGCCCAACCCCCGCGCGCCTACGCCACGGCGCCGTTGTGGGTCTGGAACGATCTGCTCACCGAAGCGCAGATTCGCGGCACGCTGCGCGACCTTGCCGGGCAACAGGTCCGGCAGGTCTTCGTGCATCCGCGGCCCGGCTTGATGACACCCTACTTGGGCCCGGACTGGTTCCGGCTGTGGAAGGTGGCGTTGGACGAGGCCGAACGGCTCGACATGAATGTGTGGATTTACGACGAGAACTCGTATCCTAGCGGTTTCGCAGGCGGTTGGGTGCCGGAGCTGATGCCGGAGTCGCGCGGCATGGGGTTGGTGTTGCGGGAGTCGAAGGTGGCGCCCAAGTGGGCCGACGCAATCCTGGCGGTCTACGACTTGGGTGCGGGAGTCGAGGGCGCGCGGGCCGATGTCACCGCCAGGGTTAAGGCCGGAGCCAGTCTGCCGGAAGGCCGATACGTGGTGGCGACGATCCAGCGGGCGGGGGACTCCCCGTGGCACGGGAACCGATGTTACGTGAATCTGTTGACGCCCGGGGTGACGGAGAAGTTCATCGAGGTCACCCTCGAGGCTTACCGGCGGGAGATCGGGGCGCAGTTCGGCAAGCGCGTGCCGGGCGTGTTCACCGATGAGCCGAATATCCGACCGGCGGGTGGGCTGCCGTGGGCGGAGGATTTGCCCGAGCAATTCGAGCGGCGTTGGGGCTATCGCCTGCTCGAGCATTTGCCCAGTCTCGTGCTCGAGGTGGGCGATTGGCGGCGGGTGCGCCACAATTACTTCTTTCTGCTCAACGAGCTGTTCATCGCGCGTTGGGCCAAGCCCATGTACGACTGGTGCGATCGCAACGGGCTCGAGTTCACCGGCCACTATTGGGACCACGAATGGCCGCATTGCGTGGGGGTGCCGGACAACATGGCGATGGCAGGTTGGCAACATCGGCCCGGGATCGACACGCTCATGAACCAATACGCCGAGCACACCTACGCGCAGTTCGGCAACGTGCGGTTCTGCCGGGAGATCTCGAGCGTGGCGAACCAGCTCGGTCGGGCGCGCACGTTGTGCGAGGCGTACGGGGCCGGCGGATGGGATCTGCGGTTCGAGGATATGAAGCGGATTGGGGACTGGCTGTTGGTGCTGGGGATCAACACCCTGGACGAGCACCTCAGCTACATCACCTTGCGCGGCGCGCGCAAGCGCGATCATCCGCAGTCGTTCAGCTATCATGAGCCGTGGTGGGAAGCCTATCACCAGGTGGCCACGTACCTCACCCGGCTCTCCGTCGCAACGTCGCAGGGGCAACAGATCCATCGCGTCCTGGTGCTCGAGCCGACCTCGGTCGCTTGGATGTACCAGGGGAACGAGGCCAAACTCAAACCGTTGGGCAGTTGGTTCTTCGACCTCCTCATGGCGCTCGAGGCCGCCCAGGTCGAGTACGACCTCGGTTGCGAGGAAATCATCGCGCGCGTCGGCGAGGTGACGGGCAAAGAACTGCGGGTGGGCCAGCGCCGTTACGCCACCGTGGTCCTACCGCCGCTCACGGAGAATCTCAACGCGCGTACGGCCGAGTTGCTCGCGGCCTATACGCGTGCCGGGGGTGTGGTGTTGGCCTGCGACGAGCCGCCCAGCCGAGTCGATGGGCGGTTGGACGACCGCGTGCGGCAGGCAGCGCGCGCCGCGGGTTGGCGGCGGGTCGGGGCGGCGGATCTGCCCGGCCAACTGCGCCCGGTCATTGCTCGCGACGGTTTCGAGATTGTGCGCGACGCTGGCGATTCGGGGAAGCTGTTCCATCACCGGCGCGAGCTCGCGGACGGCCAGCTCCTGTTCCTGGTCAACTCGAGCCTCGATCATGCCTCGGCCGGCGAAGTGTTGACCCCGCTGGCCGGTCTCGAACGCTGGGATCCGCAGACCGGGCAAGTAACGCCGTACGCGTTCACTCGAGCGGAGGGCCTCACGCGAGGCCGCTTCGAGTTGCCGCCCAGCGGCAGTTTGCTGTTGTTCTTGAGCCGCAAGTCGCGCCCGGCTGCGGCCGTGGCGTGGGGCGAACCGAGGCCGATCCCGGCATCGGGCGCACTCGAGACGCAGCGGCTCGAGCCGAACGTGTTGGTGCTGGATTACGTAGACGTGACGGCTGGGGGCGAGACGCGGAAGGATGTCTACTTCTATCGCGCCAACCAGTTTGCCTGGCAGAAGAACGGCGTGGCGCGCAACCCGTGGGACAGCGCGGTCCAGTTCAAAGATGAGCTGATCGCCAAGACCTTCCCGCCTGAGAGCGGCTTTTCGGCTAGTTACCGCTTCACGATCCAGGGGCCCGTGCCGGCGACCTTGGCGTTGGTCCTCGAACGGGCCGACCTGTACACCATCACCTGCAACGGCCAGCCTGTCCGGATCCGGCCCGGGAGTTGGTGGTTGGACCAGGCGTTTGCGAAGCTAGACATCGCCGCACTGGCTCGCACAGGAGAGAACGTGGTCGCCGTTAAGGCGGCGCCGTTCACGATCTGGCATGAGCTCGAACCGGCCTATGTGTTGGGCGAGTTCACGGTGCGCCCGACTGAGCGCGGGTTCGCAATCGCGGCGGACGCACCCCTCACCCTCGGGTCTGCAGCCGCGGTGGTCTCGCACGGGATCAACCCGGACGGCACCATGTGGCTCAGTGGCGGCATCGGGTTCGAGCAAGACGGCCAGGGCAAGGCGATCGCGGACCGGAGTCCATTCGTCGTCTTTGACCTGGGGCGAGTGACGGAGCTCTCCGGGATCCGCATCTGGAATTACAACGAGAACCATGTGCGCGACCTCACCGCCCGCGGCGCGCGCTCGCTGCGCATTAGCGGCGCGACCGACTTGGGCGCGGCACCCTATCCGGTGCAACTCGGCACCTTCGACCTGGCGCAGGGCAGCGGCCAGGAGGCGCCGGCCGAGCTGTTGCGGGTGAGCGCAGCGGGCGTGCGTTATGTGCGGTTTGACATCCTCGAGAACTATCACGGCGTGAAGTTCCCCGCCAGCGGCGAGCCGCTCGACCATGGGTTTGTGGGGTTGGCCGAAGTGCAATTCCTGGGGGCAGGTAACCAGCTCGTCCCGGGAGTGAGCCTGCAGAGTGTGTCGGGTGAACTGGCCACGCACCAGCGCCAGGCACAGCACCTGTTGAATGGGAGCGGCTTGGGCGAGAGTGTGTCGGGCTGGAACCGGCAAGGGCATCCCTTCTACGCGGCTGGCGTGGCCTACCGGCAAGAGTTCCGAGTGAACGACCTGAACGGCAAGTTTACCGTCAAGCTCGGCCGTTGGTTGGGCAGCGTGGCGCGTGTCTCGGTGAATGGCGATTTGGCGGGGTACATCAGCGCGCCGCCGTGGGAATGCGAGGTGACCGACGACCTCCGACGCGGCGAGAACCGGGTCGAGGTGGTGGTCATTGGCACGCTGAAGAACACCCTCGGCCCGCATCACGCCGGCTCCGGGTTGGGTAGCGCCTGGCCGGGCATGTTCCAGCGCGGGCCGGAGGCGGGGCCGCCGCCCGGCTTGAGCTACCACACCGTCGGTTACGGTCTGTTCGAGCCGTTCACGTTGCAGCAGGCCTTGCGCAAGTGAAGCCCAGCCTCACGTCGCGGGAACGGCTCCTGAATGCCCTGAACTTGTCCGAGCCGGACCGAGTGCCGCTGGATCTGGGGGGCAACCAGACCGGCATCCACCGGGTGGCCTACCAGCGCCTGATCGAACGCCTCGGCCTCGACGAGCCGATCGCCATCATGGACTTGGTCCAGCAGCTCGCCCAGCCTTCGGAGGCCGTGCTCGAACGGCTCCGCATTGACACCCGCTATGTCTGGGCGCGCGGCGCGGCCAGCTTCACCGGAGGCGTGGTCACTCGCCAGCGCGACGGGCGGACCTGGCAGGATTTCACCGACGAATTCGGCATCACCTGGTCCATGCCCGCCGACGCCCCGTTGTACTTCGATCTGTCTCACTCGCCACTGGCAGGGCTATCGCTCGAGCAGATTCGCCAGTACCCGTTTCCCAAGGGGGATGACCCCACGCGGTTCGAGGGGTTGCGCGAGCGCGCCCTCACCCTCAAACGCGAGACGCCTTACGCCGTGGTCAGCGGCATCTCGGGTGTGGTCTACGAGTTCTGTTGGTACCTGCGCGGACTCGAGAACTTGTTCGCCGACATGCTCACCCAACCGGCGGTGCTCGAGACCATCATCGACCGCACGCTCGAGTTCTGGCTGGATTGGTTTCGGCTGTTCTTGGACGAAGTGGGGGACGTGGTGGATGTGATCATGATCGGCGACGATTTGGCGGGCCAAACTGGCCCCTTGTTCTCACCGAAGATCTACCGGGCGATCGTCAAGCCGCGCCAGCAACAGTTGGTGCACTACATCAAGTCGCGCAGCCACGCCAAGCTCTGGTATCACTCCTGCGGCGCCATCGGCGAGTACATCCCGGACCTGCTCGACAATGGCGTGGACGTCCTGAACCCCATCCAGATCTCCGCCCGCGGGATGGAACCGACTCGGCTGAAGGCGCAGTACGGCGGTCGGGTGGCGTTCTGGGGCGGGGGTGTCGACTCCCAACACGTCTTACCGCGCGGCACCCCGGCCGAGGTGCGCGCCAACGTCCGGCAGAACCTCGACGCCTTCAAGCCCGGCGGCGGTTACGTCTTCAACAACGTCCACAATATCCAAGCGGACGTCCCGCCGGAGAATGTCCTGGCCATGTACGACGCCGCCCACGAATTCGGACGGTACTGACCAGGGAGCGGCGTGGGGCGGAGCCGGGCGCACTGAGCCTCGCGCACCGGGGCGCGGGGCGGCGCGACACTCCGTCGCCTCAGCTCTTGCCGGCCGCGAGCAGTTCGTTGAGCTTGGCCATGACCTGGAAGGCGTCGGCCACGTAGAGCACGTCGGCCTTGCCCCGAGCCCACCCGCAGTTCGGATCGAGGCTGATGGCCCGTCGTTCGGTGATGAACCGCCAGCCCACCGTGTGCGGTTCTTCACCGTGGCAACAGGTGGCTAGCCCCTTGGGATGCCGCGGCGTCGAGCCGGTCTGCCCCACCTGGTTCAGATGCGACAGGAAACGCAACACCGCCTGGCCTTCGCCGCCCAGATCCACCAGCGACTTGGTGCTGCCCAACGACGCGCGCGATTGCCCGAGGAAGTCGAGGATGAGTTGCTCGGCCTCGGGCACGTGGGTTTGGCCGTCGGCCTGTTTCTTGGTCCAGCCTGCCCCAGCCACGAACAGGAGGCGCGCGTCAGGCCGGATGGTCTGCGCCTCGACCGCAGGTTCGAGTTGGCCTACGACCGTCGTGCGCTCGAGGGCGTCCCCTGTGGCGATCGGCACCTGCTCGAGTTGGGCGGGGGCAGGCGTGCCTTGCCAGGCCGCATGGCAGCCGGGGTCGACCGCCACCACCCAGGGCCGCACGGTCCGCTGCAAGACCGCCTCCATGCGTTGGCGGTAATACCATCGGTGGACAGCCAACTTGCCAGCGGTGACGCTCAACCCCGTCACGTGCGTGTCCACCCGGCCCCCCAAGCGGAGGGCCACCCCGGGCAGACACCGCAACCAACGCGATGTACCCGCCGCCAACACCAGTGTCGCCTCCGCCGCCTTCGCAATCCCCTCAGCCGCGGCAGCGTCCGTGGCGTAACGGGCCTGGGCGAACGCCGCGCCGGCAACGCCCAAGAACCTGGTGGCGCCGCAACAGGCGGCTTGGTCCGCAGCCGTTTGGACGTTTTCGCCTACCAGACCCAGCGCCAACGTCGAGTCCGGCAGACCGTCCTTGAGGGAGAGCGCCGCAGTGAGGGCTTCCCGCCCCGCCTTACCGAGCGAGCCGTCGGCATCGGCATGTGCCAGCACGAGGATTCTTTCCATAGGTCAACTTATTGATGAGTCACCGAGATGGACTCCGAGTCGGCGGTAGGGCGCGCAGTCCTCTGCGCGCCGCAGACTGCTGTGGACAAAGGGGGCCGCGGCGCGCAGAGGACTGCGCGCCCTACCAGGAGACTGTCGTCTATCCCACGCCCTCATGAGTAAGTCAATCGGTGCCACCGGTGAGGCGATGCCGGAGAAGCGCTCGTGCCCGTTGGGGCGAGCCCAGATCCCAGAGCTGGCCCGGCACTCCATCCAGGACCTGCGACCGCCAGGGGGCCCTCCGAGATCACTGTTGGAGCCATTCGCGCAGTTCGGCGGCGATCGTTGCGGGCGCGGCGTCCTTGACGATTCGCGTTTGGCGCTGCTGCTTGGGCAGGGTGACGCTGGCGAAGGTGAGTCCTTCGCCCGCCAGTCGGACGGGCTTTGCCTTTTGGAGCGCGGGCATCACGGTCCGCATGTTGGCCATGCCAACTTGCGGGTTGTTCTTCGGCTCCGGCAGGCTGCCGGTCGCCCAACCGAACACCGCCGGCGGTCCGGCACAACGCGAGACTCGGTGCTTGCCACCCTCGACCCGCTCGAGCACCTCGAACGAACCGTCGGCTCCGACTTCCAACCGGTCCACGCCCTGGAACTGATCCACAATCCCCAACCGTTCCCCAACCATCTGCATCGTCGCCCCCGCTCCCCGGGCGGCAGATTCCCAGCCGCCGAACACGAGCAGGCGCGCGCGGTCGAGACCGGGAATGGCCTCGATGGCTTCGGTGAGCGCGCCGGCGACTTCCGCGGCTTCGGTGAACCCGCTCGCCGGCCCGTCGAGGGCGACCAACTCGAAGGGCGCCTTCTGCGCCACGGTCATCATCACCTGCTGAAGTTTGGCCTTGGGCGCCAGGCTGACCAGCCACACCTTGCTCGAGGGGTGTTGCCGAGCGAGGTACGCGGCTTCGTAGAGGGCGTGACTGGCCCAAGGATCCAGCACCGCGGGTAAGATCATCTCGTTCTTGAGGGCGGGGCCAGCCGGGCCGGACAGCGGCTCGAGGGTCTGGAGCGGGTCCGGCACCAGACTGGCGCAGACGACGATTTGGTAGGCGTTGGGCGTGCCCATGTGGAACGTGAGCATCGCCCTTTCCCTCAGATTTGAAAAGCCCGAACCCAGTCCCGCCCACGCCCAGGGGCAATGCACGAAGCGTTTTGGGCTCGCCAAGGTGGCGGGAGAACGGTCGGCGTGGGCCTTTTGGCTTGGTGGCGTCTGCTGCGGCCAAATGCGGTGGGGAAGCACCCATCAAGGCGAAAATTGAGCCAGGCCTCCCTCGCCAGCCTGACCGCTTCCGCCACGCCGGCCAGCGGGACACGTCCGCCCCATCGTACCTGGCAGATGTATTCCCACGACCTGCCGTCGGCCACGTCCTCGAGAAGAATGGCAATGGCGTCAAGCCTTCACAGTTTACAGTTGATCGGAGTGGCTAGAGGCTGGAGACACGGCGCGGCGCTCCCGGATTCATGTTCCTGACGGCTGGTACCACGTGCTGGGGCGGAGGAACGGCGGAGAGGGGCGCGAGTCGAAGGATGAGCGTTCCAGTGAATGCGAATGGCAAGTAAACTGCTAATTCTGCCTCTTCACCTGATTCCGTCCGCGCGGGGTCAGAAGGTGGAGGCGCAACCGGTGGATCG
>VHCO01000184.1 GCA_016871715.1 Verrucomicrobiota bacterium | reverse complement strand
CTACCGCATGAATCGGTAGCGGGGCGCGCCGAACGGTAGGGCGCGACCGCTGGGCGCGCCGAACGAGGCAGGTCACCGAGCCCGGGCGGCCGGCCCGGCGGTCCGGCCCTACCTCTAGCTGGCAGTTCATGGGGAGGCGGGGTATGCGAGCAGGGCTCGCGCCGAGCCGGATGGTGCGCCTGAAGCCGGGGCGCCCTGAGGCGGGCATGCCCGTGCCGGTTCGAACTCGAGTGCAGCGATGACCTCCTCGAGCCGGCCGGAGGCGGGCCAGAGGGCGTCGAGTTCGGCCTTGGTGTAGCGCAGGGGATTGGCGAGCTGCACCGTTCGGTAGCGCGTGAAACAGGAGCCGTGCTCGGGTGGCAGACGAAAGCCGATCGCATCCCAGTCCACCGAGTCGATCTCCTCGAGGTCGGCCAACAAAAGGAGGAGGGACCGGCCCCAGGCGCGGGTGTCGGTTGGGGCGTACTTGATGAAGTGTTGGATTTGTTCCTCGGCCACCAAGCGCTCGACCAGGCCCCTAGCCTCGCAGGCCAAGTATAGGCCGCGGATCGGGTCGAGATTCGAGTACATGTGGTCCAGGTACTTGATCGCTGGAGAGTCCCAGCCGAGTTCACCGGGCTTCATGGCTTGCTCGATCAGGTGCAATTTGCGGACCCAATCCAGGCGAGGCGCCAGGGCATCGAGATCGCGGGCGCGGAGTTGAGCGAGCGTTTGGCCCCAACGCAGGAGGATTTGGCGGGCGTGCGGGACGACGCCATCGGCTTGGCCGCGGTCGACGAACTGTTGGGCGGCGTCGAAGTAGCGCATTTGGGTTTCGACGGCGGTCAACCGTTGGCCGGAGATCATGGGGGCGCGGTGTTGGAGGGAGGGATCGTGGCTCCAGTCCACGACCGCCTGGACAGGTTCGGCGAGCAGGGTTTTGGCGTCGAGGCGGTCGGCTTCGAGCATGGCCAGCAGCAATTGCATGATCCCCACCTTCAGGAAGGTGGCGTGGTGGCAGAGGGTTTGGTCGTAGAAGATGACGTGGAGTCGCGCCAAGTGGTCGGTGAGGGAACCGCCGCCGGCTGGGGCACGCCATGCGCCGCAGAGGGGTTCGTCACGCGAGTTGACCAAGGGCCGGCGGAAGGTGGTTTGGGGCCCGCAGATGACCTCGAGGAAATCGGCGCGCTGACTGAGCTGGTAAGGGACTGGAGGTCGATCGTTTTCGGCGCCCACCTTGCCTTGGCCGGTGAAGACGATGCTCGAGGCCTGATAGGTCGCTAGCCACAGTTGGTAGTGGATGCGGTGGCTGAAGATGTTCTCGAAGGTCGCGCGCGAGATGAGGAAGTTGAGGTGTGTACCGTAGGAGTTGCCTTGGCCGTCCGAATTATTGGCTAGGACATGGAGGCGGCGGCCATCGGGCAAGGCGGCATTAGCCGCCGCACACGCGCGTTGGGCGATGCGAAAGCAGGCGTGCGTTGCCGCCACGAAATCGAGCGCGTTGCGGACTTCTGGGGTGCACAATTCGAGGTGGTTGAGGTCGATGTAAGCGCAACCGCCGTTGAGGAGGAATTTCCGACCCCAGTCCTGTGCGTCGGCGAGATTCGTCGGGCCAACCGCGTCGTCGGCTGGGGTGTGGGAAGGGGTGGACCAAAACTGAGTGTGGGACGGAGTGGACCAACCGGCGCCGCGGGCGCCACTCCCGGCGGTACTGTGGCGCCGGGAGTGTACCCCGTCGATCTCCCGGAGCAGAGCCAGCGAAGCCTCGAAGGGTCTGGCCGGTCCGTCCGCGGCAGAGTCCTCGATGAAGTTGCCGAACTCGAAGTCGCCCCCGCAGAGCACGGGCGGCCCTGCATGCAGCGGCGCGCCGCGCTCGGTGTGTGGGGCGGTGGGTTGGCCGGGGTGGTGGTTGGGCGCGGTCATGGTTGGACTGGGGTGTCGTTGTCGAGGTCTGTGAGTTCGAGGTACCGATGTGGCCGGCTGACCTTGCGCGGGACGGCATCGACGCTGACGATGTCGACGTCGGTGGGGAGGTCCGCCAGGTAGGCGGAGGCATTGCGCGCGGTGATGGTGGTGGCCAACCGCTCGATGGTCTCCGCCACGGCCTCTTCCATGTCCACCACACGCAATCCGGGCTCGCCGGTCAGACGGTCGCGCTCGAAGGCCCGGTCGCAGGCCGACTCGCAGATCTGCTGGATGAGTCGGCCGCTGACCAACTCGCGAGCGTGGACGGTGCGCGTGCGGTTATCGCGGAACTTGAGCGTGCAGAGGGTGGCGGCGCCGTTGGGGCTGTAGAGCTTCGAGACGGCGGTCTCGATGAGTCGGTTGCGGGTGGCCTCGGCCGGTTCGCCGTTCTTGTAGTAGGCGAACTCGGGCCGGAGATGGATGTCGAAGATGGCGCGAGCGCCGTCGAGGTCGGGACGGCGGACCTGGATCTCGAGCGAGGACAAGCGTTCGAGCAGGGCAGGGTCGAGGAGGTCCTTGCGGTTGGTGGCGGCGATGATGGCCACGTTCTCGCGGTCGGCGAAGCCCTCGAGTTCGGTGAGGAGCACGGTCAGGAACCGGTCCGCGTGCTGACTGACCAGCCCACCGCGGGCGCGCCCGATCGACTCGACTTCGTCGAGGAAGAGCACGGCGAACCCGTGTCGGGCTTCCTCGCGCAGGGTGCGAAAACAATGGCGAATGTTGGCTTCGGTGACGCCGACGTAGGGGTTTTCCCATTCGGCCGGTTTGACGACGCCGAAGCGGCACTGCTTGCCGCTGAGCCGTTGGATCTCGGCCGCAGCGACCCTTGCCATGAGGGTTTTGCCGCAGCCTGGGGGACCGGCCAGCATGATGGAACGTCGCCCGGCGCGGCCATAATGGGCGGCCTTGGCGGGGTCGATGAGGACCGCGGTGAGGACGGAGAGCAGGCGCTCGAGGTTGTCGGATTGGCCGCCGACGCAGGCGCGGTTGAGGTCTGGGACGGTGGCGAGGATGAACTGGCGGCCCTGCGAACGTTCGAGTTTCTCGCAGGCCATTCGGGCATCGCCGGCGAGGCGGAGGAGATCGCCAGGCTCGAGTTGGCCTAAGGGCAAGGAAGCCGCCGCGCGGACGACCCATTCCTCGTCCCGGTGCTTGACGACCAAACGGCCATCGGCCAGGCGACGCTCGAAGCAGGCGGTTTCGCCCGAGTCGCTTGCGGTGGGGCGGGCCTGGGCCATGATGACGTTGAGTTCGGGGCCGAGATAGACCTCGTCGCCGGCTTGGAAGGACTGGTCCGCGAGGTCTTGGTGCACGCCGACGAGGCGGCGGTTGGGGCCGTGTTGGACCAGGACACGCGTGCTGGGCGTTGGGGGGGTGGCCTCGAGGACCGTAGCCGGATACCAGGGCGGTGCGCTGAGGCGTTCGATGAGTTGGCGCAGCTCTTGTTGTTTGGCCTGGACTTCTTTGAGGGCCTTGCGCGTGGCGGTGACCGCCTCGATGAGAGTCTGGTCCAATTCGGTGCAGGCGTCACCGCGCTCGGCGCGCAGATGTTGCAGCATGGCGAGTTTGTCCGGCAGAGGCAAATGGTCCGCCAGGAGCAGTTCTTTGAGCATTCCCGATTCAGGATGTGCAGGGCGTGGCATGTTCGTTTCCTCCGAGGGTTGGGGATGGCAGTGGCGCGGGTGCCAAGCTGCCGGAGGGGTCAAGGACGCTGAAGCCGCGGGACTGGACCATCCCCTGGCGCCAGCCGAACGCGGTAAACTGAATGGTACCGCTGGGTAGGTGGGTCAACAGAAGGGCGACGCAGAACGCCTTCGTGAAAACTACCCTGTGGACCAGCAAGTCGTCCTTGCTGAAGAAGGGACGGCTTAAGGGGCAAGCTGCGCGTTTCTCCGGCGCGCAATCGGTCGAGCACCAAGCCTGGGCGGGGTGGGAATGCCACCAGCCGACGATCTGCTCCCCGCGCCGGCGCAGCTCCAACGCGGCCTGGGCCGACTGCCAGGTTGCCGGCGTGAACCGAAGCCGGTGTTTGTCCGCCTCGGTATGGGCGGCTGGGATCTGGGCGGTCACCTCCAGGAACGGCCCGCCGCTCGCCGCGTCTTGGTGGAGATGGCCGACCAACAGACCTCCCGTCTCGACTGGACCGGCGCGTTGGACGCGCGCTTTGCCCTCGGCCAACACGGCCTCGGGTACGAACAGGGGGAACGGGTCCTCGCCGATCTCGCCGAAGGGAGTGGCGCGCGCCTGGAGTGTGGCCAGCGGGGTGACTCGGGTGCACGATGGCGGCGAGACCTCCTCGGTGTTGAAACGGCAGGTTGAGTGGGACTCGACCTTCGTCGCCGCGGGATAGGCGCTCACCAGGTACCGAAACGTGTCGCCTTCTTTGAGGAGCCCGCGTTCGACCAGACCGGTGGCAGCGTCCTGGGCCAAAGACCGCAGATAGGCGGTGGGGATTTCGCAAATGGCCGGTCGCGGGTCGTGGGAGTCCAAGGTCATGACGGCGCGGAAGCTCCCCACGTACGGAGCACCCGCCGCTGTGCTCCAGACCGGCTGAATGTCGACCGGGCCCTGGCTCGAGGCAGAGCCAGACAGCGCCTGGCACAGGGTGCTGAAGCGGAGCCATTCGCGGGCCGGCTCCCAATCCGGATCAACCGGATGCTGACCGAGGCGTCGGCCGTCTTGGTCGAAGAGCTCGAGCACGTAGCGATAGGCGCTGCCTGGCATGGGGTCCCTCGATGTTGGCGGGTAACCGGTCGAGATGAGCCGCGCAGCGGTCGGTCACACTAGCGAGGCGGTGCCGCCCGCGAAGCCGCGGCCGGCCTCGATGCTGGGGTGCAACACGACGCGGTCGTTTTCCTGGAGGACTTCACCCACCACCTCCGAATTGTGGAGATGACGGCTCTCCCGTTCGAGCAGGGGGAAGTACGACAGCGGGCGACCCTCCGAGTTGGCGCGGGGCAGGTTCATTCGGCCCAGCAACCCGTCGACGAGTTCGCCCACGGACGAATCGCGGGGCACGTCGCGCAGGCGGAGGCGGCGTTGGCCGGTCAGGTCAATCGCCTCGAAGTTGAGGGATGGTGCGGGTATCATGGTTGGGTCTCCTGTGGTGATGAGAGAAGACCCAAGCTGCGACCAGGCCTGCTGCGGTCGGGCGCGCAATCCGCTGCGCGCCGCCGGCCGCACGGCGTGGCTTGGGCTCAGGGCTCCTCATGGTGTTGATGGGTTTGCGTTGGTTTCTGCGGGTTCCCAGGACCACCCGCGCAACCGCAGGTATTCCTGGGCCAATTCTTCACTGTGCCCGAGCGCTGCCACTTCTGCGCCGCTCAACCGCACCCCGACGGAGAGGGCCGACAAGGCGTGGTGAAGCGCACGGGGCGTGACGGGCGCGGGCAACTCGACGACCAGGCGGACCACCGTCGAGCCGTTACCTTCATCGAGTTCCGCGCGCGCCCAGCGCAGCCTGCGGTTGACCAGGAGCAGGAACAGCCCCAGCGCCGCCTGACAATCGCGTGCCGGGGCGTCGAAGCGCTCGAGCTCGACCTGAGCTCGCAGGGCCGATCCGAGAGCCGTGGTAGCGGTCAACAGGGCCGCATGGGGTTGGTGGTCGTTGCCTTCGAGGGGCACGCTGAATCCCTGGTCCCGTTCGGTGCCGTTCCAACCGGCTTCGGCGCAGAGCCGTCGCACATCGGTAGGGCCGGGCGCGGTCGAGTTGTCTGGCTGCGCGTCAGGTGGCAGGCGCGGCCCGGTCTGGCGCGGGTCGAGGGCGACCTCGAATTGGGCGCTGCAGCGGTCCACCCACTCGGCGAGATCGAGCTCCGGGGCGAGCGGGACGTCGGCTCGGAGAATCACCTGCTGACCCGTCGTCAGGATAGGCTTCGCAATGACGTGCCTGCGCGAATGGTCGACCAGTAGAGGCCAAAGCTCCGCTGCCTGAGCGGGTCGAGCGAGGAGGGTGGGGTGGGGTAAGCGGAGTTGAGCCCAGTTCTCCCGCAACGCCAGTTGCGCCGCTCGATGGCTGGCGCCCGGGAGGGTGAGCTGCCAGAGCGGGGCGCCGGCAGCCAAAGACACCGCGTTCAGCGCTTCCAGCGCTGCGTTCAGGCCTTCAGGTGCCTTGAGTGAAGCCGGGAGATTCATGCGGGTGCGGCCGAGTTCGTGGGGTGGATCGGTTCGGCACTCAGTTCGAGGGTGCGTCGCTTGAGCGGACGCCGCTCGAGCGGGAAGCGGCTGGGATGTTGCTGGCGGTACCAGGCGGCGGCGTCGGGATTGAGGCCGTTATCGCCGACGGCGACCAGGTTGTAGGTCCAGAGGTCGTAGAGGGTGTGCAGGACATCGGTGAGCCGGGTCCCGGGCGGAATGTGCGCGCAGATGAACGGCGGGCGTATTTGCGGGTGCCAAGGCTGTGGCGCCGGCCCCAGGTAGGTGAGGACCTGGCCGGGGTTGACTTGGCGCAGGTAATCCTCGGGGAGCCAAATGCCCACGAGCAAGTGGTTGAACTCGACCGGTCCGCCGGACCCGTCGCGGACGAGGCCCTTGCACTGGAAATGCGCCAAGTAGCGATTGGGGGGCCGGCCATCCTGCGGCGCCAACTCGAGCACATCGCTCTGACGCGCCAAGGCGGTTGCCTCCTCGAATTGGCGCATCAGGAAACCTTGGTAGACGGGATCGTTCATGGCGCGGTCAGGCTTCGATCTGATAGTGCACTTGCCCTCTTGGTCCGGAGAGGGAGACCACGTCGCCCTCGTGCAGCCCGAGCTGCTGAACGGTGGCGGCGAGCAGCGACGGCGGCAACTCGCTGGCCGCGAGCCGATCGGACATGTCGAAGCCGGGGGCGGTCAGGGGCGTACCGCACTTGCCGCATGGCCCCCAGCCGCCAGGCACATGGGCAGCCAGACGCAGCGTGCGCTCGTGGTGACTGCAGGCTGGACAGACTAACCGCCGCACAAACGGGCGCCCCTCGACGCGAAGGGAGATGTCGCTGTTTGAGCCGGTTTGGCGGGCGGCACGGTCGAGCAGCGCCGCGACGCTGAGTTGGTGGGCGGGAAGCCGCTCGAGGCTCCAGGTTTCGTGGTCGAACCGGCACTCGGGCCGGCGCAGCAGGTGGCTGACGTATAGCTTGTGGGTGGAGGCAGCCAAGAGAATCTGCCGGCTCTGGGCCGGTTCGCCGGCCTGGGCTTCGAGCAGTTTCCGGCACTCGATCGCCTGGAGCGCGGCGGCCAAGGCGCCGAGCGGCGCCGGGGCGTTGGTGCGGGCGGCGTGGGGCGAACCGTGTTGGCAAGGATGTTGTTGCTCGAGCAGGGCGTAGTCGCGGTCGCTCCAGGCGCACTCGAGGCAACCGGCACTCGGGCCCGGCTTCACGACGCTGACCCGCACCAGTAGGCCGTCCGGTTCGACCGCGGCATCCACCCAAGGCACACCGAGGCGGAAGGCGGTTTGGTTCAGGTAGAGGCGGGTGGCGCGATTGTCGACGCACGCCAACAAGACCCCGACACGCAGTTGGCCGCGAGGGACGTCCTGGACGAGTCGGCCGATGGCTACCGCATCGGCTTCGGGGTCGAGTTGGGTCACCACCTCCCGCTGCACCTGGGCTTTGGGCTGGCCGATGGCCGGGGGGCCGATCGCTTGCGTGGTCAGGTTCTCGGCGCCGTACGTGTCTGGATCGCACAGGACAATGCGCCCAAGCCCCATTCGCGCCAGGTGCGGCACGAGGTGAGACCCGATGTTCCCGCCGGCGCCCACAAGCATGACGGCATGGTCGCGGAGCCGGGCTGGGCGGGGCGCTGGCGACGCGCCGGCCGCGGCAGCGGGACCGACTTGTGCGCGCGCGGGCGGCGCCTGGGACGGGGCATGGATGGTCGCACTCATGAGGACTTAAGCTGGTCTGGGGTCCAGCGGAGCCCGCCGGCGAGCTCGGTGGGATGCCCGCACAGGGCGCAGCCACCGCTATAGGTCCAGCAGTTAAACTGGTCGGTCTGATGATGCCAGATGCCGCACTGGGGCGCCGGACAACGCACCGCCGGCTCGCCCGGGTTCAGCTCGAGTTTGCAGCGGGGGCAAAACACCTTTTCCGTCGCCCCAGGAAACGGCCGCACCTCGGCCACCTCTTCCGCCGAGAAGTAGAGCCGAACGCCGGCGTCGAGTTGGATTTCGTCCCGATCGCGGAGGAGGCGCAGGCCGGTGGAGAGCGGATCGCCGTTGACCCGGACGGGGTGCGTGGCGCCGCCGATCAGCACCCAGACAGGTCCGGCGTGTCGGGCGGGACCGCAGCACCGAAGGCGGACGGCACTCGGCGGGCTGCTGGGGGACAGCGTCCGCACCGGCCGCTCGCGATCGGGGAACAACGCCACGCCTGTGTCTGGCAGCCGCACCGCCAGCCACGCCTTTTGTCGACCCGAGATCCACAGATGAGCCATGCGATTTGCCGTAATAGGCGGCTCATGAATACCACGAAAGCAGGCGGGATCTGGCTTGGCCGCTGTTATCACAGAAGACCAACGCGGCTTCAGGGCGGTCGGCGCGGTGTTGTGCCTGGCGCTGGTTAGCGGGGCAGAGAGCAGGGTTGAGGCAGGCGATCGGTGCGGAGCGGGCGAGCGGCGCAGGCTGGCAACGGTTTAGTCTGCAACCACATCAGCGACCGGCACCGGCGTCGAATGGCCCTTCCGATTGTGGGTGGCTCGGGCGGGCGCCTGTGCTAAGAGCGCTAGCCTGTGGGGGCGCGGGCCGGCAGCTCAGTTTTTTTTTCACTCACAGCCCATCACGATGCCTCATGCGTTGCGGGCGTGGCGAACTGAGCCGGGGGCGAGCGGGTCCCAGCGCCTGAGGGCAGGCGGAGCCGCGCGGGGTTTAGAGGGTTAGCGTCGAGTCAGTCGCACGCCCGGCGCCTCTCGGATGCGGACGCACAAGTTATCTTGGGTGCGACGACATGCAGCGAGGATTTCCTCGCGGGTGAGGTCTGCCGGGAGACCCGCCTCGACGCGCGGCACGCTGGGCAGGGTTTCGAGCAGGTGGTAGATGTCTCGGATATCGGCGAACAAGAAGCGGGCTTGGTCCGGCTTGGGCAACGCACAGAAGCGGAAGTTCAACACCCACGTCCCGTCGTCGCGGAGCAGAAAGCAGTCTTCCTCGAGCGACAAGGCGCGCGGCGGTATCCCCCATTGACGCACCAGGTACGGTCCGCGACCATCAGCGTCCCGCGCCAGGTTCAGCAACTCGAAGTCGCGATGATGGTTCGTCAGCGTGTGCACGATGAACGTCCCGGCGAGTCTTCAGATGACCTCGAGGTAGAGCTGGCGGAAGTCTTCGGCGGCAACCGGCACCGCGTTGGTCTTGTGGCACGGATCGTCGACGGCCTGGGCCACCAGGGCCTCGAGTTGGTCGGGCCTTACCCCATGCTCCCGCAGGCGTTGGTTCAAGCCTAACCCGGCCAAGAACTCCGCGATCAAAGCGATGGTCTGCCGATCGGCCTCGGCGTCCGAAACGCGCATCAGCTCGAGGCCGCAGGCGATGCCCACCCGGCGGTACAGGCCCGGCTTGCGCGCGGCGCAGAACCTCATGCCGGCCACCAAGCAGAGGGCGTTGGCCAAGCCGTGATGCAGACCGCACAACGTCGAGAGCGGATGGGCCAGCGAATGGACGACGCCGAGGTCTTTTTGGAACGCGACCGCGCCCATGGCGGCGGCGACGAGCATGCGGCCGCGGGCCTCGATGTCACCGCCGTCCCGGTAGGCGCGCGGCAGAGCATCGATCACTAAGTGGATTCCCTCGAGCGCGATGCCGTCGCACATCGGATGGAACTGCGGGCAGGTGTAACTCTCGATGCAGTGGGTCAAGGCGTCGGCGCCCGTGGCGGCAGTGAGCTTCGGGGGCAAGCCCACGGTCAGTTCCGGATCCAGAATCACCAGACGCGCCAACAGTTCGGGATGGAATAGCACCGCCTTCCGCTGCGTGGTCTCGAGGGTGATGACCGAGCTGCGCCCAACCTCGCTCCCGGTGCCTGCGGTGGTGGGGATGCAAACCAAAGGCGGTAGGCCGGTCCAATCCGGTTCCGAGTAAAAGTCGGCTAGCTTGAAGTTCGGTCGTTTGACTAGAATGCGCGCGGCTTTGCCGGCATCCAGTGGGCTACCGCCGCCGAAAGCGATCACGCCGTCGCAGCTCTGCTCGCGGAAGAGCGCGGCCGGCTCGATCACATCGCGTTCGATCGGGTTCGGGTGCACGCCCGAGTAGAGCCACCACTGCTTGTCTTTCTCCGCAGCGCCGAGCGCGGCTGCCAACGCTCCGTAAGCAGCCGTGTTCAACAGCCCAGAGTCGGTGACCACCAGGGGTCGGCGGATCTTCAACCGCTCGAGGTCGGTGGGCAGTTCGCTCAGGGCGCCCGGGCCGAACCGGGTTTGGGTAGGGAAGGAAAAGGAGGTGAGGTTCATGTCGACCCAAGGTTGGTACGCGCGGCGGGGGTCGAACCCACAACCTACGGCTCCGGAGGCCGTCACTCTATCCAATTGAGCTACGCGCGCACTCGCCGAGAGGAGGCATTCCCCCCACTCGGATCACTGCGCGAAACCGTACGCCGGAGGCTCGGGCACCGGCAAGCACATTCGCGCACGGGTCAACCGCCCCGAATCCTTAGCGAGGTGCATGAGGGCTGCCATCGCGGGTGACACCCGGCAGGCTCCCTGTGGGGCGCGGACCGTCAGATCCGCTTGGCGGACGAGGCCGTCGGCACTCCTTTCTGGGTGCGCCTGTCCGCACGGTCAACGAGACCGGACATCGAAGTCTGCAGGACATGTTGTCGCAGGCCTGTAGGTAGGAGTTCGGCGAATTTCAGGGCTTTCTCTCTTTCCTCGTCCATTCGTCCGACCGGAATGTGGCGGCACTCCGCGTTGTCGCCACCCTCGCAAACGCCGCCGATGCGCTGCACTAAACCAGTGCAGCCTTCCGCTCGTCCAGCCAGTCAACGGCGGCATCGAGGTCGCTCAACGATCCCATCGGCTTCACCTGGAGTCTGGCGGGCAGTCCACCACGATCGAAGAGCACCAAGCAAGGCTGGTCCAGAAAGCGGCTCGAATACTTGATGGCCTCGAACGCCGCCGGGTGTTCCTGGACGGCCAGACCCCAAGCCTGCGGAATGCTCAGATCGGCTGCCATGAGGCTGGCCTTCTCCACGCCCATGGCGCCGCGGGTGCGCTCCAGGTTGACAGCGCAGACCCTCAGTTCCGGGACGGCGATCTGGCTCACGCAGCGCGCCGCCCACTTCGCAGCGGAGATCGCCCGCTGCCCTTGAAACACGTCATCGCCGAAACACTCCCAGAGACACGTCTGGATGCTGGCCCCGACGTAGAGCAGCGCAAACGGGCCGTCGGGGTGAGAAAACCGATGATGCGGAAGTTCCCAGAACCGCACGGCGGGCGTGCCGGCTCGATGCACGCGAAACCAGGTGCGCTGCGGTTGCCGGGTGAGGGGGATCGCCTGCTGCTTGAAATCCGCCCCGGGCGTCAACAGCACCCGCGCTGGCTTGGGATTACTCGGCATACCCATGCGCTGCCAGACGGACTTCCTCCACCTTGCCTTTGCGCAGCAAATCCAAGGGCCGCCGGTCACCCAGGCTGCCCTTCTCCTGCATGAAAAAGAGGATCTTGCCCCACGCATCCAGGCTCTCATCACGGTTAAGGACTTCCAGCACTTCCTCCAAGCCAGCCAACACGTGGCCGTGTTCGTCGAACTGCCAGCGCGGAAACCGGGCCGCCTGGAGTCGCTCCTCCCGCCACGCCAGCAAACGGCCCGCCTCCAACCGCTTGAAGACCGCCGTCTTCGAGATGTCCAGCAGCCGCGCCACTTCCTCCGACGAAAGGCTTCCACCTTCCGTTGCCGCCAACTGTTGTCGGACACCCAGCCCACGCACCTGCGCCCGCGCCCGCTTGTCTTCGCGGGAGTCCCCCACACCAATGCACACCTCGCAGGCCAGACCGACCAACCGCGCGAGCGTGCTTGGAGGCTGATCCCGATGTTTGCGGATGACCAACGTCAGTTCATCCACCACCGCCTGCTCGCGGGACGGTAGCTTCGTTCTTATGCCTCTCTTCTCAAGTAGGGTTGGCATGACGTAATCAGGTTGGCGCAGGTTGACAAGGTTGTCAATTCTGGAAACGGCTCTGGCCACCTCACCCGCCATACGCCATCGCCGTCAAATCTTCCTCCGTCCTCCCCAATCGAAGGGTTTCCTGGGCCACGCAGTCGCGGATGCCGGCTCGGCAGGAGCCTCGCCCTACCGGGTTGGCGGGAGCCTGGCTCCACCGGCGACTTGTGGTCCATCTCGCTCGGGATTTAGACAAAAGGAGTTGCCGCGGCCTCGAGTCCTACCCAAGCTGCGCGCAAACAGACCTGATGAAACCATCGTCTCCTTCTTCTTCACCTGCCCACTCTGATTCCAGGCAGACCACCCGCCGCAGATTCCTGGTGACGGCCGGCGCCACCGGTTTGGCTGCGCCATGGTTCGCTCGGACGACCCGTGGCGGAGAGCAGGCAGGCCGCGGACGCCCTGGCGAGGCCGAGGCCAGGCGGGCGCAGTTGGACGAGGTGTTGCGTCAACCGGTGCTGAAGCGGGAGTTGTTCCGCGGTCCCATCATCCTCGAGAGTGTCGAGCTGTTGCGGTGGGAGAACAGCTACTTGTGCCGGGTGCGCTCGGCGGACGGCGCCGAAGGGATCTCGGTGGCGCATAGTGGCATGCGCACGCTTTACCCGATTTTCCTGCATAACTTGGCGCCCTTTTTCGTGGGGAAGGACGCGCGCGAGCTGGATCGGATCCTCGAGAAGGTGTTGGTGTACGGATTCAACTTCCGCTACCAGGGCATTGCGCTCGGGCTGCCGCTGGCGACGATCGAGTTCGCTATCCTGGATCTTCTGGGACGGGTAGCGGGTTGCTCGATAGGGCGGTTGCTCGGCGAGATCCACCATCCGGAGGTCGCGGTTTACGTGGCCACCGAGTGGCGCGAGCGCCCGCTCGAAGAGACCGTGGACCGCATCCGGCAGGCGGTGGCGGCTTACGACGCGCAAGCGCTCAAGATCAAGGTCGGTTACTTGATGTTCATGACCGCCGACATGAACGCCCAGGGGCCGGTGGGGAAGACCGAGCGGCTCATCCCGTTGCTCCGGGAGATCTTCGGGCGCGAGATGGCCCTCTACGCGGATGCCAACGGGTACTATGAGGCGGACGAGGCGATTCGGGTGGGGCGACTCCTCGAGGAGAACCAATACGCTTACTTCGAGGAGCCGGTCATGTATGACGACTTCGATGCCATCAAACGCGTGGCCGACGCGCTGACCATCCCCGTCGCCAACGGCGAGCAAGACCAGAGCTTTGTGAACTTCCGCTGGCTCATTGCGCACGACGGCCTCGAGATCGTGCAGCCGGACAGTTACTACTTCGGGGGCCTAATCCGCTGCATGAAGGTGGGGCGGATGGCGGCGGCGTTTGGGAAGACGATTGTGCCGCACATGTCGGGGGGCGGGTTGGGTTTTCTTTACAACGTCCATTTGGTATCCGTGTTGCCCAATGCCGGCGCCCATCACGAGTTCAAGGGGCTCCAAACCCATGTGCCCTTCGAGTGCCCGACATCGCCGCTGCGCGTGGTGAAGGGCAAGATCAAGGTGCCTACCGGCCCCGGCTTGGGCGTCGAGATTGACCCCGCATTTGTCCAGAAGCACCGGCCGGTTACGGCTTAAAGGTCGAGCTGGCTGCGCCCCTCCACCCGCCGTAGGACGAGCGGCCGTCTGGCAAGGCTTGCGCCGAGGCGGCCGCCAGGTTAACAACGCTTTGGGGCATCGGCGGCTGGGGTGCTGGGGCCCTTGGGGCGCACCCTGAAGCCGAGGGCTCCCACAGAGAGTCATGGACGCGAACAGCGCATCGCCGGACCGACCCATGGTGCCCGAGGGGATGGCGGAACGCCTTAAGGCCGCCACCTTCCGGCTGTTGCTGGGAGTGTGGATGGACCCGCGCAAAGGAGTGGAACTCGAACACTACGGCACGGGCTTCTTTGTCGACGAGCAGGGGCTGGCCTTGACGGCGTACCACAATCTCGAACGATGCGCGCCCGAAACGCTCCTGCGCGCCGTCTACCAAGGGAAAGAGGTCCAGCTACGGTGGCGGAAGGACCTGTCGTTGGCCAGCGCGGACATTGCGGTGCTGGAGTGGGCGGATGCGCGAGGGGCGGTTCGAATCCAACCTCTGCGGGTGGCTTTTCTGGATCCGCGGACGAGTCTGCGCGGACGCCGCACGCATTTTCAGGGGCGTGCCGTGCTGCTCTACGGATTCCCCGTGACGAACGGTGGGGCGGTGGGTCGGCTCATGGCGGGCAGCGTGGCGGCGGATGAACCCGTCGCGGAGTTGGTGCTGGGAGACTCGGCCGCAGCCAGCGAGCGGCTGCGCATCTGTGGGACGCGGATCACGGAGCTCGAGGGGATGAGCGGAGCGCCGGTTCTCTACCGTGAGACCGGCCGCGTGATCGCGGTCCAGGTGTCGTACGATGTGCAATGGGTGGAAGACGAGGACGGCAGGCAGTTTTGGAAAGGCGCCGGGGATGTCCACGGCACGGAGATCGCTCAACTGGTGCAGGGCCACGAAGTCCTGGCGCAGTCTTTCGAGCGGGTGGAACTGAGCCCGCAATTCCGCGCGCGCGTGGCCCCCACCCGGCTCCGCCACGGGGCGGAGCATCTGTTCGGGCGCGACCGCGAGCTGGCGCGCCTGGATGCTGCCTGGGCGGACCCGGCCACGCACATCTTGTCGATCGTGGCCTGGGGCGGCGCGGGCAAGACCTCGCTGGTCGTCGAGTCGATGGCCCGCCAAGCTGCCCTGGGCTGGCCCGGCTTCGAGTGCGTGTTCGACTGGTGTTTCTACAGCCTGGGCGTGCGCCAGTTGGCCGAGGCTTCCGCGGACGCCTTCATCACGCATGCGCTCGAGTTCTTCGGAGACCGCCCCATGGCCCAGAGCGCCGCTTCGCCTTGGGACAAAGGGGCGCGCCTGGCCCAACTCGTGGCGCAGCGCCGCACGTTGCTGGTGCTCGACGGGATCGAGCCGCTGCAACAGCCGCCCGGGCCCTTGGGAGGTCAGCTCAAGGATCTGGCTTTGGTCGCCCTGCTCCGGGGCCTGGCTCAGGACAACCTCGGCCTGTGCATCGTCACCACCCGGGAACGGATCGCCGAGTTGGCCCCCTTCGAGGCCACCACCGCCCCGGTGCTCGAGCTCAGAGACCTCCCCACCGCAGCCGCCGCCCGTCTCCTGCGCAGCCTCGGAGTGTGGGGTAGCTCGGAGGGTCTTATGGGCTTGGTGCAAGACGTGGAGGGACACGCGTTGACGTTGCACCTCCTGGGCCGCTATCTCGCCAAAGCCTACGGAGGCGATTGCAGCCGGCGCGACCAAATCGCGTGGGACAAAGCGGACGCGGCCGTCGAAGGCGGGCGTGCCTTTCGGGTCTTGGCCGCCTACGAGAAGTGGTTGGCCACCGGGGGCGAGCGCGGCCAACGCCAACTGGCCGTGCTCCGCCTGTTAGGCTTCTTTAACCGGCCAGCGGACCCGGGCTGTCTGGCTGCCCTGCGTGCGGCTCCCGCGATCGAGGGCCTCACCGAGCCCTTGCTGGACCGCCGCGAGACCGACTGGAACCTCAGCGTGGCTGATCTGGTCGAGTTGGACCTCGTGCAAACCCATGCGTGGCAACCCACGTGGATCCGCGGGTTCAACTCCGAACAGGCCCAGGCGCTGCGCGCGGGCGTCAGCGGCGGTGACCCGCACGCCTTGGCCCCGGCAGCCCGGTCGGGGCCGACCGCGAATTCCAGGAGGCGGAGCGACTCGAGGCCACCGAGGAACCCGACTCGCCGCTGCTCCACTCCCGGCAGGGCTGGTGGTATTGCGAGCTGCTGCTGGCCGAGCCGGAGGAGGCTGCTTGGCGCCTGCAATGCCGGCCCGATGCGCCGCTCTCCTCCGGCTCCACCCCTGAGCCCCCTGGTTCGCTCATCGAACGTTGTCGCGCCGTCGAACAACGCGCCACGCAGACCCTGGCCCTCGACGAACAACACTTCCATGCCGGCTTAATCGCCATTGCCCTCGACCATTTGGCGCGCGGTCGCGCCGCCTTATATCGGGCTGTCCTGGAACCCGCTCAGCCCGAGCGGCACGCCACGCTCGCCCGAGCCCGCCAGGAAGTCGAGGAGGCCGTCGCGGGTCTGCGGCGCGCCGCCACCATCCCGGAACTGCCGCGCAGCCTCATGACTCGAGCCTGGCTGCGAGTTTTGGCGGGAGACTGCCGCGGGGCTCGAGTGGACCTGGACGAAGCTTGGCAACTGGCCGAACGCGGCTCGATGCGGTTGCACATGGCCGACATCCACCTGCACCGCGTCCGGTTGTTCTTCCGCGAAGAGGTGTACCCGTGGGGCAAGGAAGCCACAAGCGTCCCGCACGGCCCCCAGGCCGACCTCGTCGCTGCCCGACAGATTATCGAGGTCTTCGGCTACGGACGGCGCCGCAAAGAACTCGCTGACCTCGAGGCCGCAATCGGCATGGGGAGTGGCGCGTGAACGATTGCCCTTGCCGGCGCGGATGTGGATCATCATGCGCTTGGCGTCGATGTCGCCGACCTCCAAGTTGAGGGCCTCGCCCAGACGCAGGCCGCAGGAGTAGATGGTGCTCCTCTGGCTGCGGGGCTGCAAGGGCAGCAGTTGGAGGTCCTCGGCGAAGCGGTTCAGGGTTGCGTAGGGGCCGGCTTTTTTTTATTCATACAGAGACGATCTGAGTTTTGGAGCTGGTGCCCGATTCGCCCGATGGCGGTCGGGCGCCGGACCTT
>VHCO01000183.1 GCA_016871715.1 Verrucomicrobiota bacterium | reverse complement strand
CAAGCCCCGTGGGGGGTCAAAAACCACCTTCGAATTGATCAGTCAATCTCAGGGACAAAACTGATTCCCCTGGCTCTCCTTGCTTAAAACTGAATGAGTCTCCCCAGATTTTCCCCGAAGCGCTCAATATGGGGTGGTCGGACTCACGCGGAAGAGCGATTGACCGTCTGCGGGCGGTGTCCGTTGCCCGCCCTCGCACGACAGGATCAGGCCCTGAGCCAGCACACGCGCGAGCGCCAGTCTGCATCGCCCTCCCGCTCGATGAGTTCAGTCAACTCGCGCAGGAGCTGGCGAGTGTCGGTCTGAGCAATCGTCCTGGGGACAAAGATCACGCCGCCGTGCATGAGTCCGGCGCACATGCGCGTCTTCACGTGTTCGGGCATGGTGTTGACGTCGCGCGTCACGAGCACGCGGCCCTCTTCAGCGAGCATCTCCAGGAGAAGCGGATCCGAAAGCACGGATAGGCCCGGCTCCGTGGCCGATTGAACGTCCAACTTGGGCCAGCGCCGGCGCAAAGCGTCGGTCAACCCCGGATCCAAGTGGACATCCAGCATGAGCTTCATAACGACTCGACATGAGGCAACACCTGCGCGAGTCCGGCCAACTCACTGCGCCCGGAAGCCAGGTCGCGCTCAGCCTTGATTTCATCCGCGTAAGCCTTGGCATACGCGGCGGCCATGCGCACCAGGGCCGCGGGTTGGCGCATGTGTTTCGCGGCCGCGGCCGCGTCGCCCTGCAGTTCGTCAAGGAGATCGACCACCAGCCACACCGGCCAGCGCGTGCCCGCCAGCCAGGCCACCTGTCGTTCACCCGCCTCGCGAAAGTCGATGCCCGGGAACCGGCGGCGGCGTGCGCCCGCGCGAAGAAGGGGGACGCAAAAGGCATTCAGGTTCGCATCCGGCTTCAGACCCAAGGTCAAATCGTCGTACTCCTCTTCGTTCAATCTGAGACTGATGCGGCGTTCCTTCGTCTTTGTCATACGTGTGCCGACAATGGCGGTCAAGACCACGCGCGTCAAGAGGCAAGGCCATGGGTCCTAGAAAGCAGGAAACCTGGCTTAACGGCGGTGGCGGCTCGACTGCGGCGTCTGCCCTACTAAGATTGCCGGGCGAGGTCTGTCGGACGTGTGGCCAGCGCAGCGGCGGTGGATTTTGGGTTTGCGTTGGGCAGCAAATCCCGTTATCTGTCGCGGACATCATCGAAAGACTAAACTTATGGCTCAAACTGTGTTTCACCCCAGTGTGGAAGGCGCTCAGCATGGCGCCAAGTCCCTCGATCAGTTCTTGGATTATGCGAAGGCGGCGGGGGCCGCGGGCGTGCAACCGTCCAACTACATGTTGCAGGAGGGCGCGACGTTCAAGAGCGCTCAAGCGATTCAGCAATCGTTCGACTCGCGCGGGATGTCGCTGGACGGCATCTCGTGTCATTGCCCGATCTGGGTGCACACGACGGCCTGGACGGGCAGTCCGACGATTCGGCCGTTCATTCCGGCCGAGGTAGCGAAGTTAGCGCCGGAGAAGATCGAGGCGTGGGCGGAAGAGTACCTGTTGCGTCTGTTCGACCTGGCGGCCGAGCTGGGGATCAAGATTCTGCCGATGTTCTGGGGTGTGGCCTTCGGGTGGGAAGTGGCCACGGGCTATCCGTGGGGTTTCTGGAAGGGGGGCGATTACGACTTGGTCGAGGCGGGCAAGGAGCGGTTTGCGCAAAAGACGGCCAAGCTGCGCAAGCGGGCCAACGAACTTGGGATTTACCTCTGTCACGAGATTCATCCTGGGACGGCGGCGATGTGCGCGGACGACTTCATCGTCTTGGTCGCGGCCTGCGATGGGGACAAGTGTCTCGGGGTCAATGCGGACCCGTCGCACTGTTGGGAAGGGGAGCACTGGGAGACGCGGTTCCGGAAGGTGGCGAATCGGGTGCACGCCTGCCACGTGAAGAACTTCGTGATTCGGGGCGGTGTGCCGCTGCGGTACATGGCGGGGAACTGGCCCGATCGGGCGATGCAATTTGTGGACATCCCCTCGGGGGACCTGAACATGGTGCGTTACGTCGAGATGTTGATCAACGTTGGCTATCCGCAGCGGTATTGTGAGATCATGAAGCGGAAGACGGCGCCGCTGATCGTCGAGGCGGAGAGCGCCTATCGGGACATCGATGCCACCAGCGCCAACGGCATTGCCTATGTGCGGGATCACCTTTGCTTCCCGTTGGCGGCGGGGTCCTTCGAGGACGGGATGGGGGCCTGAGCCAGGGGAACTGCTGGTTTTGGCGGCGGGGCACGGGCGACCGTGCCCCGCTTTTTCTACGGTGCGAGATCGCCGTGACGGCCTAGAGGAGGCGGCTGGGCTGGCGGTCAGGGCTTGGCTGAGTTCGTGGCGGGCGGGGCGGTCAGGCGCTCGATATGGGCTTGGTACTCGCGCGCCAGCGCGCTCTGCTGGGTGCGTTGGGCGAGGGGCAGGGCTTTCTGGTAGACGCTGAGTTGGGCCGGGTGATCTGGGTTTTCGCGGATGAAGGCGCGGTAGGACTCGAGGGCGTCGGCGTCGCGGCCGAGGGTGGTGAGCATGGTGGCCAGGCCCAGGCGCAAGTGGACGCGTTGCTGCGGCGAGGGTTTGAGCTCGAGGGCTTGACGGTAGGCGTCTGCGGCCGGGGCCAACTGCTCGGCCAAGACGTAGAGGTCGCCCCGTTTCTGCTGCAAGACCGCGCTGGTTTGGGTGGTGGGTTCCTGCTCGAGATAAGCGATCATCTCGGGCACCGGTTGACCGAGGGCAAGATTAAGGTTCACGACCCGGAGATGAGACCACTCGAGCCAGGGACTTTGGCGTCGGACGAGATCCTCGTGGAGTGCTTTAGGGTGCCGGCCGAAGGGTTGGTAGAGCGGGTCGCCGACGACGGTGATTTGCCAGGAGAGCATGGGCATGGCGGCGTAGGCGGCCTCGCCGAAAGTGAAGCCGAAGTTGAGCAGGCGCGCGAAGAAGACCCCCAACTCGGGGGTGCCGTCGAGGTAGGGTTCGTCGACACAGCCCATGGTGGCGGTGGCGCCTTTCTGGATGAGGGTGCCTACCCAGCTTTGCGGGGAGCGCACGGTATTCGCGCTGAAGGAGAAGAGGTGGTAAGCGATGGCGCCCGGCAGGAATTCGACCTCGGGCCGGGTGAAAGGCCCGGAGACGGCCGTGTCATACCAACCGGCGTAGATGGCGATTTGGGGCATGGCATAGGCGGGGGAGAAGGTCTCGGGTTGGTTGTCGAGGATGGTCTCGAAGCCCTGCCGCTGAACGACCTCACAGGCGGCGCGCAGCCAGTCGTCACCTTTCTTATAAGGCCCGTCGCTCAGGCCGCGCGCGTCGAAGAAGGCGCGTCCCCAAAAGCCGTTCTGCTCGGCGGCGATGGCTCGATCGACGAGGCTGCGGGCGAGGGCGCCGGTGGGGCCGTCGAGTCGCGCGACGATGAGGAGGCCGTTGGTGGGGTGGAAGACGGAGCCGGTGATGGTCTTGAAGTACACATTGCGCGTGGGGCCGGTGAGGAGGAAGCGGCGCTCCTGACTGATTGGGAGGAAGACCAGTTCGTTGTCGACGGCGGCTTCGTTGCGCTGCAGCTCGGGAGGGAGTCGGTCCGCGCCCGGTTCGGCCAAGTCGGGATCGCGCACGATGCGCAAGGGGACGCCGTAGCACAGGACCAGAAAGCGCACCTTAGCGGCGGTGGCGGTACGCGGCGGCAGCTCCGGGCGCAGCCGTTGGGCGTCATCGTCGGTTTTGGTGTAGGTGATCAGGCCGCGCTTTTCGAGTTGCTTGAGGAGCGGTTTCTCGAGGCGCTCGCGGTACTCGGTGCGGGTGAGGTTTTCGGTGGCCGGCAGATCCAGTCCGATGACTTGGTCGCGCGGGACGCCGCGCCGTTCGGCGTAGTGTTCGGCGACGCGGCGGGAGTCCGGGGCGACCTTGCGATTGTAGACCACGACGACTTCCTGTCCGGACGGGGCGGCCCAGGCGGGCAGAGCGAGCCAGGGGAGGAAGCCCAGCAGCGCTTGGGCACAGGGGCCGAGGAGCCGAGCGGGGCGGAGGGTGCGGGGCCGGAGGCGTGGAGTTGGGGGCGAGCTAAGGGGAGGAGGGTACATGCGGGCTCGAGTTGGCGGCGGTGGATGGGGGTTCGTCGAACGTCAGGCGGAGGCCGTCATAGGCGAAGCGCACCCCGGCGGGGAGCTCCGCTTCGTCGCGGTCGTGGTCGAAATCGTGAGTGAGGTGGGTGAAGAAGGTGCGCGGGGCGGCGATGCGGCGGGCGGCGGCGAGGGCTTCATCCAGGCACATGTGGGTGGGGTGAGGTTTGCGGCGGAGGGCGTCGAGGATGGCGATCTCGACGCCACGGATCTGGGCCAAGGCGGGGGCGGGGATGGTTTGGCAGTCGCTGAGGTAAGCCAGGCGCGGCCGGCCATTTTGACGGAAGAGGAACCCGGTCGAGGTCATGCGGCCGTGTGGCAAAGGCAAGGGAACGATCTCGAGATCGCCGAGGGTGAAGGGCCCAGCGATCACGCGGGGGTCGGGCTGGAGGTAACCGCGCGGGATGGGTTGGCCGGAGAAGGCGTATTGGAAGACCCGTTGAAGGTCGGTCATGGTCTCGGCCGAGGCGTAGATGGGCAGTGGGGCGTTGCGCAAATCGCAGAAGCGCCGGCAATCGTCCAGGCCCATGATATGGTCGGCGTGGCTGTGAGTGAAGAGGACCGCGTCGAGCGCGCGGACGTTCTCGCGGAGGATTTGCATCCGGAACTCGGGCGTGGTGTCCACGACCAGCTTGACGCTGGGGGTGGCGACGTAGAGCGAGGGGCGGGTGCGATGGTTTTTCGGGTTGGCCAAGAACGCGGGCGGATACGCTTGGCCGATGACGGGCACACCTTGCGAGGTGCCGGATCCCAGGAAGATCGCCAGCATCGACATGGGTCAGCGTGCTGCGGGGCCGGCCTTGGGGGTGGGAGGAAGCCGAGGGTGGGGCCGTTGGGGGCGGTGGCGCAGGGTGCGGCGCTCTGGGAGTTGGGTGGGCGGCATGCCTAGTCGGGTCGTCTCGTTTTCTTTTGCCTGAGGATAGCACAGCGGTCAAATTCGGCGCGAACGATTTCTTGCCATGCTCGTCACGCTGCGGATCCGGAATCTGGCGTTGGTGACCGATTTGACGCTCGAGTTGCCGGCGGGCTTGGTGGCGATCACCGGGGAGACGGGCGCTGGCAAATCGGTCATCTTGGGGGCGTTGAACCTGGTGCTGGGCGAACGGGCCGATCGCACGCTGATTCGGAGCGGGGAAGAGCAGTGCACGGTGGAAGCGGTGTTCGACTTAGCGCGCGGCGGGGCGGGCGTGGCCCGGGTGCTGGAGCGGCACGGACTGGAGGCTGGGGCGGATGGACAGTTATTTTTGAAGCGCACCCTGACGGCGGCTGGGGTGAATCGGCAATTCGTCAATGGCGCGCCGACGACCTTGGGTGTGCTGGCCGAGGTGGGCGAGGGTCTGGTGGACATGCACGGGCCGCACGACCACCAATCGCTGCTGCGGCCGGCGCGGCAGTTGGCGATCGTGGATGCCTACGGCGGGCTCGAGGGGATGGTGGGGGAGTACGGCAAGCTGGTGGGGCGGTGGGGGGCTTTGCGGGCGGAGAAGGCCGGGTTGATTCAGGACGAGCGGACGTACGCCCGGCAACTGGAGTTAGTGCGATTCCAGACGCAGGAGATTGAACAGGCGCGCTTGCAGCCGGGAGAGGATGTGGGGCTCGAGGAGGAGTACGAGCGGGCCCATCAGGCGGGGCGGCTGCTGCAACTGGGGCAGGCGGCGCTGGACGCGTTGACGGAGGCGGAGCCGAGTGTGACGACGCAGGCGGGGGTGGTGGGGCGGTTACTGGGCGAGTTGAGGCGGATCGACGCGCGGGCGGAGGTTTTGACGGGGTTGCAGGCGCAGGCGATGGCGGGGTTGCAGGAGTTGCAGCGGGCGTTGGCGGATTACCTCGATCGCGTCGAGGTGGATCCGGCCCAGCTTCGCGCGCTGGAGGAGCGGCTGAACTTGGTGCAGGCGCTCAAGCGCAAGTATGGGGGGAGCGTCGCGGCGATCCTCGAGTTCGGGGTCGCGGCACGGCGGCGGCTCGGTCAACTCGAGGCCCGGGACGCGGAGGTCGCGCGACTGAACGCGGAGCTCGAACAGGTGTCGGCCGCGCTGACCCGCGCGGGTCGGGCACTCACCGCTCGGCGACAGGAGGTCTTGCCTCGCCTCGCCGGCGCGGTCTCGGCGCAGTTGCGCGATTTGGGTTTCGCGCGTAGCCAATTCGAGATACAGCTCGAGAGCCGGCCCGCGCCGAACGCGTCGGAAGCGGGCGACGGGACGGCGGTGAGTCCGCCGGCGAGCGGTTGGGACGCAGTCGAGTTTCTGTTTGCGCCCAACCCAGGGGAGCCGGCCCGGCCGCTGCGCGCGATTGCCTCTTCCGGCGAGATGGCGCGGGTGATGTTGGCGCTGAAGACCGTTCTGGCGGCGCTGGACGAGATACCGGTGCTGGTGTTTGACGAAGTGGACGCGAACGTGGGAGGGCCGACGGCAGCGGTGGTGGGGGCGAAGATGCGCCTGCTCGCCCGCCGGCGTCAGGTGCTTTGCCTCACCCATCTGGCCCCGGTGGCCGCGATGGCGGGGGCGCATTTTCTCGTGAGCAAGCAGGCGCAGGGCGGACGCACGGTGACGACGATCGCGCCCCTGACGGCCGCCGAGCGGGTGACAGAGCTGGCGCGCATGCTCGGCGGGCAGGGCGAGGTAGCGCGCCGCCACGCCGCGGCGCTGCTGCGAGAGGCAGGCGGGTGAGGCGAAGCGGGGCGAGCGCGCGCCGCCGGCGCAGGGAGCGGCGCGGGGGTGGGCGGGGAGCGGGCGTAGGGCGCTGAGGGGTATGAAAGGGGGCGGGCGGCATGTTTAAAAAAACTTCTTTTTCCTGTTGACGCACTCGGGTAGAAAACGGTATGCACGGGTAGACACAGGTAGTTTTCGGTGCGTGGCGGTCTTTGGCGTTGGCATGGCGTTATCGGCGCGCAGTCCGGCCGGCGGGTTCCTCGGGTCGTTTCAGCACGGCCTCGATGCCAGTTTTCGCGTCATGGTTCCGGTCGAGTGGCGGGCTGGGGCGCAGGGCGTGGTGTTCACGTTGTTGCCTTGGCCGCTGGGGCAGGCGGCCTATCTGTTGGTGTTGCCGCCGGCGCGCTGGGCGCGGTTGCTCGAGGGTCTGCGGAGCTTGTCGCTTTCGAACGAGGACGCCGCCGTGGTGGAGCGGGCCATCGCGGGGGAGGCCGTGCGGGTGAAGTTGGACAAGGTGGGGCGGTTGGCGTTGTCGGAGAGTCTGGCGGCACGAATGGGTTTTGGGCGCGAGGTGCGGTTGGTGGGTCGGTTTGACAAATTCGAGGTGTGGGATCCGGAGCGATTCGAGTCGGCGGGGACGGGGTCGCCCGGGGTGTTGGCGCAGACGGCCAAAAGCTTGCACATATGAGACTGCTGCAATTGTTGTCGATTGGGCGGTGTTTTGGCGGGGTGAAGGCCAAGCCTAAGCCGTACAAGTTAGCCACGGACCTCCTGCCGCAGTTTGTCCCGCGGTCGGCGCCCGAGGGGGTGAGCGGGGGCGAATCGGCGAGGGTTGCACCGACCTCGGCGGAGCTGTTCGGGGCGGGGTCGCCGGGTTCGGGGTGTGGCGGGGCGCGGGTGGCGACGAGTTGCGATGGGCGGCCCGGGGGTGAGACTTCGGGCGCGGGGGTGGGGGTGGCGGGTCGGGCGCTGCGGCGACCGCGGCCGGCGCGGGCGTTGCCGCGGCTCACGCAAGGGGAGCTGCTCTTGGAGCAGGTGCAAGTGGTGCGCAACGATTTGAGCGAGGCGGACGTGGAGGTGGTGTGTTGTGGGGAGGGGCCACGGGGTCAGGGGACGGCTGGGGCCAAGGCGTCGGCGCGTGGGTCGGGCTGGCGTTGGCCGCGGGTGGCGGCGGACTGGTTCGGGGTGCCGGCGGGGCGAGTTTAAGGTGCTGGGCTATGTCGGGTGGACGCGTATTGCCATCAACCGGTTTTGCTGCCGGAGGTGCTGGCGGGGTTACAGCCGCGGGCGGGCGGGCGGTATGTGGACGGCACCGTCGGTGGGGGTGGTCACGCCGCGGCGATTCTGGCAGCGAGCTCACCCGACGGTTGGTTGTATGGCTGCGACTGCGATGGGGCGGCGATGGCGGCCGCCCAGCGGCGGCTGGCGGCATACTCGGGTCGCTATGAGCTGCGGCAAGGGAACTATGCGGAGCTGGGGGCTTGGGTCGAGGCGGGCAGTTGCGACGGGGTGTTGTTGGATTTGGGCGCCAGTTCGCACCAATTCGACACTGCGGAGCGCGGCTTCAGTCTGCAACGGCCGGGGCGGCTGGATATGCGGTTCGACCGCGGGAGCGGGCGGACGGCGTGGGAGTTGGTGAACGAGGCGCCGGTGGAAGAATTGGCGCGGATCTTCCTCGAGTTTGGGGAAGAACGGCGCGCATGGGCCGTCGCTCGGCGCGTGGTGCAGGAACGGGCGCGGCAGCCGATCGCGGGCACAGTCGAGTTAGCGGAGTTGGTGGCGCGGGTGGTGGGGCGGGGGTCGGGTCGGGTGCACCCGGCGACGCGGGTGTTTCAGGCGTTGCGGATGGCGGTGAATGACGAATTGGGTTCGTTGGCGCGCGGGTTGGTGGGTGTGTGGGGATTGCTGCGGCGCGGCGGTCGGTTGTGTGTGGTGAGTTTTCATTCGGGAGAAGACCGGTTGGTGAAGCAATTCGGGCAAGGGCTCGGACGCGACTACGAGGTGCCCGCGGGCGTGGATGTGCCGGAGTTACGGCGGCCGCGGCCGCCGGAGCTGCGGTGGGTGACACGGAAGCCGGTGACGGCTGGGGCGGCGGAGACGGCGGCGAATCCGCGAGCTCGGAGCGCTCGATTGCGGGTGATGGAGAAACTCTAGAGACGGCGAGCGATGAAACGAACGCAAAAGGGCGATGGCCCGGGAATGGGCGCTCAGGGTTTTGTGCTGGCGCTGGGGCTGAGCGGGCTGCTGGCCTTTTCGGGCTTGGGGTATGTCTGGCATCGGAACCGGAACGTCGAGTTGGGTCGGGAGATCCGCGCGGAGCGGGTGCGCCTGGTCGAGTTGCGGGGGCGGTTGGCGGAATTGGAGCGGCAGCAAGCGCGGTTAGAATCGATTCCCGAACTGCAGGCGCGGGTGCGGGAGTTGGGTTTGGGGTTGGTGATGCCTTTGCCGGAGCAGATCTTGCGGCTGCCGGAGTGGCCGGGCGGCACGGGCGAGGGCGGCCCGTTACGGTTGGCGGCGCAGCCGATGACCCGATGAGGACGGACACGATGACTCGAATGAATCCTCGCGCGCAGCCGTACGCCCGATTGTTCGGGCTGGCAGCGGGTTTGGTGTTGGCGTTCGTGGCGCTGGCGGTGTGGGTCGCGGCGGTCCAGGTGGGACCTCTGGGGCCGGCGCCCGCTCGGGAAGGGGTGAAGGCGCCGCCCAAGGCGTTGATTCCCGCCCGGCGCGGCTCGATTCTAGATGTCCGGGGGCATTTACTCGCCACGAGCACGCCGGTGAAGACCGTCTGCGCGGATCCGGTGTTGGTGGGGGCGGGGCAAGCGGGGTTGGTAGCGCGCACGCTGGCGCCCATACTCGAGCTGCCCGAGTTGGAGTTGGCGGCGCTGTTGTGGCCGCGGACGCGGACCAACGAGCTGGGGCAGGTGTGGACCAATCGATATGTGGTGCTGAAGCACAAGGTGCCGTTGGACCGTTGGCAGCAAGCGACGCAAGCGATGGCGAGTTTGTACGCGGGGGTGGATGAGCGGAAGCTCAAGTCCCGCGAGTTGGTGGCCTTGCGGGCCTTGCGGGAGCGGGCAGTGCACGGGGTCGATGACCAGTTGCGACAGTACCCGAGCGGGCCGCTGGCGGCGCACGTGTTAGGCTTTGTGTCCAGCCGGGAGTGCGCGGTAGGCGACGACCACGTGTTCGAGATGAGCGGCGTGGCGGGGATCGAGCGGACCTTCGACCGGTTGTTGAACGGGGCCCCGGGCTGGGTGCAGAAGTCGGACGAGGTGGCGCCGCGTTCGGGTTTGAATGTCGTGCTGACATTGGATGCAGGCTTGCAGCACATCGTCGAGCAGGAGTTGGAGCGGGCGCGGCGGGAGTTCAGGGCGGCCAGTGTGTGCGCGATCGTGATGGTACCGAAGACCGGGGAGATTTTGGCTTTGGCGAACGCGCCGACCTTCGACCCGAATCGGCCTGGGGATGAGCCAAGCAACCATTGGAACCACGTGGTTGGGTCGTTGCACGAGCCCGGATCGACGTTCAAGGTGGTGCCGTTTGCGACGGCGTTGGACGATCGGATTTTGAGGCTGGAGGACACGGTGCACTGCGAGAATGGGACGTGGCAATACGCCGACCTGGTCTTACACGATCACAAAGGTTACGGGGTGCTGACCTATGAGGCGGTGTTGGTTAAGTCGTCGAACATTGGCACCGCGAAGGCGGCGGTGCGGTTGGGCAAGGCGCGGCTGTATCACAGCATCACCAATTTCGGTTTCGGGGTAGTCACGGGGATTCCGTTGCCCGGGGAGGCGGCGGGGGTCGTGTACCCGCCGCACAAGTGGAGCAAAGTATCGATCACGCGCGTGCCGATCGGGCACGAGGTGAGCGCGACGCCCCTGCAGATGTGTTTGGCGATGTCGGCGATTGCCAACGGCGGTTGGCTCTTGCGTCCGGTATTGGTGGATCGGCTGGAGGATTTCGAGGGCCGGGTGGTGACGCGGTTTCCGCGGCAGGTGAACCGGCGAGTGATCGGCGAGCGGGCGGCGGCGGAGATGCAGCGGGCGTTGGTGAAGGTGGCGAGCGAGGACGGGACGGCGGCTGCGGCGAGTTTGGAGTACTACACGGTGGCGGGCAAGACGGGCACGGCCGAGAAATTCGCTAATGGTACATATAAGTCTGGAAAATACTATTCCTCGTTCGTCGGCTATTTCCCGGCGGAAGACCCGGCGTTGTGCATTTTGGTGGCGGTGGATGAGCCGGATCGCCGGGTCGGGCATTACGGCGGCCGGGTTGCTGCGCCGGTGTTTCGGGCCATTGCCGAGCGCGCCGCCAACTACTTGCGGATACCGTCCGAAGGCGGGTCGGAGCCGCCTGGGGATCCGGCGCCGCGTTGGCGGCCGGAGCCGCCGAACGACTGGGCTGGGGGAGGGGCTTATGCGGCGGCGGGCCGGGGGCGGAGGGGGCAGGGGCTTACGGCGGGTGCGGAGCGATGAGGGCGCGGCGGTATGGGGCGATGGGGTATGGATCCTCGGGGTGCGAGGCAGGCGGGCGCGAGGGTTTGAGATGACGACGTCATGGAGCCAAGAACCGTGGGCGACATTGTTATGAAATGTGCAGGCGAGATACTTCACGGCGAGCCGGGCACGACGGTGCGGCGGGTTAGCACAGACTCGCGCCAGACGGAGCCTGGGGATTTATTTGTGGCCCTACCCGGAGACCGTTTCGACGGTCACGAGTACGTTAAGACAGCGGTCAGCAGGGGGGCGGCGGCGGTCCTGGTCCAGGCGGACCGGGTACGACAGCCGCTGCCCTCCTGCCCCGTGATTCAGGTTTCGAGCACGCGGCGGGCGTTGGGGCAGTTGGCGGCGAACTATCGGCGCGAGTTTGCGATTCCGGTGGTCGCGGTGGCGGGGTCGAACGGCAAGACGACGACGAAGGAATTGGTGGCGGCGGTGCTGCGGCAGCGGTTGGTGACTTTAGCGAGTGCGGCGAGTTACAACAACGACATTGGGGTACCGATTACGTTGCTGCAACTGGACCGGAGCCATCAGGTGGCGGTGTTGGAGGCGGGCACGAACCACCCTGGGGAACTGCCGCCGTTGCTGCGGATGATCCAGCCGCAGATGGGTGTGCTCACCCGGTTGGGGCGCGAGCATTTGGAGTTTTTTGGCGATCTGGACGGGGTGGTGGCGGAGGAAGGGTGGTTGGCAGAGCTGTTGCCGACCGACGGGGTGTTGTTCGTGGACGGTGACAGTCCTGGGATCGAGCGCGTGTTGAGTCGCACCCGGGCGCGGGTGGTGCGTGTGGGGTGGCAAGCGGGGAACGACTGGCGGGCGCTGGCGGCGACGGTGGGGGCGGACGGGACGGTTTTTTCGGTGGCGGCGCCGAGCGAGGTTTTGAGCGGGCGGTATCGGCTGCGGTTGTTGGGGCGGCACCAGGTGGCCAACGCGCTGTTGGCTTTGGCGGTGGGGTCGGAATTCGGGTTGAGTCGGGCGGAGCTAGAGCGCGGGTTGGCCGCGGCGGGGCCGGTGCGGATGCGGTTGCAGTTAGTGGATTTCGGCGGGGTGCAGGTGTTGGACGACTGCTACAATGCGAACGCGGACTCGATGGGTGCGGCGTTGGACACGATGGCGGAGCTAGGGGCGCGGGGCCGGCGGGTGGCGGTGCTGGGCGATATGGCGGAGCTCGGCGGGCACAGCCGGGGGGCGCACGAGGAGGTGGGTCGGCACGCGGCGCGGTGTGGGGTGACGCATCTCTTTGCGGTGGGGCAGATGGCGCCGGTGTTGGGGGCGGCGGCACTCGGGGCGGGGATGGCCGAGGTGCGCCAGTTTAGCGACGCGGGGAGCGCGGCGGAGGCGGCGGCGGGATTTGTACGTCCGGGGGATTTGGTTTTGGTGAAGGCCTCGCGGTCGGTGCGGCTGGAGCACGTGGTGGAGCGGTTGCGGCAGGAGGGGGCGCGGCGAAGCGCGGGGGCGGTCGGCGGCTAGGCGGTGGCCGATGTTTTACTATCTGAGCCAGTATGTGATGGATGTGGCGGCCGAGCAGGGGCTGGGGGAGGTCTTTTCGCCGTTGCGGGTGTTTCGGTATGTGACGTTTCGGAGCGCGGGGGCGGCGGTGACGGCGTTGTTATTGAGCCTCTGGCTGGGGCCGAGGGTGATTGTGTGGTTGCGGCAACTGCGGTTTGGGCAGGGGTACCAGGATCGGGCGGAAGTCGATGGGGGCAAGCTCGTGCGGCGGCGGGACAAGCGGGGCACGCCGATCATGGGGGGGTTATTGATCGTGATGGCGATCGATTTGACGGCGCTGTTGTGGGCGCAATGGAACTCGTTGGTGGTGCTGTCGTTGGTCTCGTTGATTGGCTTGGCGGGCTTAGGGTTTTACGACGACTACGCGAAGGTGACGCAACAGACGAGTGCGGGGGTGCGGGCGCGGGTGAAGGTGGCGGTTCAAGTTCTGCTGGCGCTGTTCATCGCGGTGTATTTGTGGCGCACGCCCGCGACGGAGAAGTTGGTGACGGAGGTGATGGTGCCGTTTTGGAAGCACCCGGTGCTCACGGGGGTGGTTCCGGCGGGGATTCTCCTGACGGTGCTCACGATTGTGGGGAGCTCGAACGCGGTGAATTTGACGGATGGGTTAGACGGTTTGGCGATTGGCTGCACGGTGATCGTGACGGGGGTGTTCGTCATTCTGACTTATGTGGCGGGTCACGCCCGGATCGCGCAGTATCTGCAGGTGCCGTACGTGGTGGGGGCGAGCGAGTTGACGGTGGTGTGTGCGGCGATGTTTGGGGCGTCCTTGGGTTTTCTGTGGTTCAACTGCCACCCAGCGGAGGTGTTCATGGGGGACACGGGTTCGCTGGCGCTGGGGGGTGTGTTAGGGATCATGGCGGTGCTCATTCACCAGCCGCTGGTGTTACTGATTGCGGGTGGAGTGTTCGTGGCGGAGGCGGCCTCGGTGATGATCCAGGTGAGTTGTTTCAAGTACTGCAAACGGCGCTACGGCGTGGAGAAGCGGGTCTTCTTGAAAACTCCGCTGCATCATCATTTCGAGATGTTGGGGTGGGATGAGGCCAAGATCGTGACCCGGTTTTACATCCTGTGTGTGCTCTGTGGCGTGTTGGCGTTGGCCAGTCTCAAGATCCGGTGAGGGAGCCCGCGCGGAACTCGAAGACCCATGCTCGCACTCGAGAACAAGCCGGTGGCGGTGGTTGGGTTGAGCGAGCGCGGCCAGGCGGCGGCGCGCTTGCTGCGGCGGCGGGGTGCGTTGGTGCAGGCGCTGGAGCCGGCGGACACAGCGCCGCTGCGGCGGACGGCGCGGGAACTCCGGGCGGTGGGCATCCGGGTCAAGTTAGGTGCGGTTCGTCGGCCGCCGGACGCGACGTTCGAGTGGGTGGTGCTCAGTCCGGAGGTGGAGCGGCAGTCGGGTTTGGTGCGGAGCTTGCAGCCCCGGGTTGGCACGGTTTTGAGTGAGCTCGAGTTGGGCTATCGACTCTCGCAGGCGCTGCATGTGGCGGTGAGCGGCACGAACGGCAAGAGTACGACGCTGGGGTTAATCGAGCGGATTCTGACCCAGGCGCAGCGGCGGGTGGCGATTGCGGGGAGCGCGGCGCGGCCCTTTTGCGCGTTAGTCGAGCAGACGCGGCAGTTGGATTTCGTGTTGCTCGAGGCGGAGGCGGCGCAACTGGAAGGGTGCCACTACCTGCGGCCGATCGTGGCGGTCTTACTGAATTTGGCGCCGGGGCCGGCGCACCGGTTTCCAGCACCGATGGAGTATGTGCAAGCGACGGCGCGTTTGTTTGTGAACCAGCAGCCGTTCGACTGGGCGGTGGTCCAGAGCGAGGCGTTGGCGCAGATACGGTTGTTAGGTCTGCCGGTGCCGGCCAAGACCATCACCTTCAGCGCGGTGAATCGGCGGGCGGACCTCTATTTGGACCGGAGCCTGTTGGTGAGTCGCTTGCCGGACTGGACGGGGCCGCTGTTGGATTTGGACCGCTGCCGGCTGCGCGGGCCGCACAATGCGGAGAACGTGATGGCGGCGTTATTGGTGGGTCGGATCTTGCGGGTGCCGCTGGAGCGGATGGTCGAGGCAGTGCAAGGGTTCGAGGTCCCGGCGGATTGCTGTGAGCCGGTGGGCGAGGTGCGCGGAGTACGGTTTATCAACGACGCGAAGGCGGAGAATTTGGAGGCGACGCAGAAGGCGCTGGAGTCGGTGCCGCTGGGGGCGGGGGGAGAGCCGGCGGTCTGGCTGATTGCGGGGGGGCGAGACCAGGGGCTGGAGTATCACGACTTGGGACCGCTGTTGGCGCAGCGGGTGAAAGGGGCGGTTTTGTATGGGGAATGCCGGGAGAAACTGCGTGCGGCTTGGAGTCTTTTTACTCCTTGCACCCTGGTGGGATCGTTGTTAGAAGCAGTTTCAGTTGCGGCGCAGAATGCTTTGAGCGGTGACACGGTGTTGCTGTCACCGGCGTGTTCGAGTTTTGACATGTTTCCAACCTACCAGCAGCGAGGGGAGGTGTTTCGGCAGGCGGTGGCCGGCTGGGCGAACGCCACCGGTGGGGCCTGCGGAAGCGTCCCCCCAAGCGCTGGGGGAGGTGGGCCGGCGCCGCCGGAGGCCCCGGCCGGCCGGCCGCAGGGTCTGGGCGGTCCGGACCCTGTTGCGCTGCGTGCTCCGACGATGTTACGTATGAACCTAATCCAGCCTTAATTGGCGCCCCCGACCATGAACAGCCAGAATCCTCCTAACCTCCCTCTGAGCCCGCTCTCGCAGCCTTCGAGCGGCAAGTCCAACGTGCGCATCGCGGTGCTGACGATCATCGCCGTGCATGCGGTTTTCTTCGGCGGCCTGCTGTTGCAGGGCTGCAAGAAGCGGACCGCGGACGCGGCGACGGACGGGAACTTGGCGAGCGCGCCGGCGGGGCGCCCGAGCACGGACCTTGGCCCGCTGACCAATCCGCCCTATGCGGACGTGGTGCATGCGCTGACCTCGAACACGGTCGCGGCGGCGGCGCCGTCGTACGTGGCGCCGGCGGCGGGGCTCAGCTCGACGCCGAATCTGGGCCTGGGTGCGGCGCCTTATAGCGCTCCTGATTTGACGCACTCGACCGCGGCGGCAGCGGCGGCGGCGACGACGACGGAGTACGAGGTGAAGAAGGGCGATTACCCGGCGAAGATTGCACGAGCGCATGGGGTGACCGTGGCGGCCTTGATGCAAGCGAACCCCGGGGTCGTGGCGACGCGGTTGCAGATTGGGCAGAAGCTGGTGATCCCGCCGCCGGCGGCGGCGGTGGCGGTGGCCGAGCCGGCGGTGGAGCCTGGGGTGGTGATGCATGTGGTGACGAGCGGGGAGAACCTCACGCGGATTGCGCAGCGCTACGGCACGACGGTGCCGGAGCTGCGGGCGGCCAACGACCTAAAGACCGACCGCATTACGGTGGGGCAGAAGCTCAAAGTGCCGGGGGCCAAAGCGAGCGCTGAGGGGACGCGGCCGACGAGCGGGCTGCTGCCCTCGACGACGGTGGCGTCGAACCGGTCGGCGCTGCGGTAGCGGGGGGGGCGAGCCGGAGCTGCCGAGCGAGGGGAGCCATGAGACGAGTGACCAAGGCGATGGTGGTGAGCGTGCTGCTGTTGGTGGCCTTTGGCTTGGTGATGCTGTACAGCGTGAGTCCGGTGTCGGACAGCACGCGGTATTTGGAGCGGCAGTTGATTGCCTGCGGTTTGGGGTTGGCTGGGGCGGTGGTGCTGGCGGCGATCGACTACCGGCATCTGCGTTGGATCTCGGCGATCCTGCTGTGCGGAGCGGTGGGATTGTTGGCGGCGGTGCTGCACTACGGGGTCGAGGTGAACGGCGCACGCCGCTGGTTTCGGTTCTTCGGGTTCCAGTTTCAGCCGTCGGATTTTGCCAAGTTGGCGCTGGTGGTGGCGCTGGCTCACTATGGGGCCTGGCGGGGGCGGTCGATGCAGACGTTGGGTTGGGGGGTGGTGGTTCCGCTGGTGGGTGTGGGGG
>VHCO01000182.1 GCA_016871715.1 Verrucomicrobiota bacterium | reverse complement strand
CGGCGCGCCCAGCGGTCGCGCCCTACCCGCAAGGAGCATGAGGTAGGGCGGGCTGTCCCAGCACGCCGGTCGAGCACAGCCTACGGAGACGGTTATCGTGCGGCGCGCCCAGCGGTCGCGCCCTACCGGCTGCTGGGAGTTCCGCTCAGGATCCGGCACCCACCAACGTCAACAGTTCATGGTCTAGCGAAACACTGGCGTTCAGGCGCCCGACCTGTGTAGGCTTGGCCCATGAACCAAGCGTCGATCGCCCGGCCCATGCGCGCCACCGCCACCCAACCTGCGCCGGTTATGGCCTCAGGGCTCACCCTAGATGCCATCCACGCCCACCAGACCATTGCGGCCCGGCTGATGCCCTTTCCAGAGCGGCTGCGGTTCCGTTCCAGCCGGCTGCTCCTGCTCCTGCTGCTGCTCCTGCTGGCCGTCGCGCCAGTGAACCCAACCACGCGGTTGGCTGCGGCGGCGGACCGGGCCGATCGCCCGCGGCGCATTGACGCGCGGATGATGCGCCAGCCGGATGTGTCGGCGACCCACATCGCCTTTGTGTACGCCGGCGACATTTGGGTGGTGCGCAAGAGTGGCGGCGTAGCCATGCGACTCAGTTCGCCCCAAGGCGAGGAGTCTTTCCCGCGCTTCTCCCCGGACGGTTCGCTCATCGCCTTTAGCGGCAATTACGACGGCAACCAAGACATCTACGTGGTGCCGGTCGCAGGCGGTTTGCCCAGACGCCTCACGCATCATGGCGCCCCCGACCGCGTGTTGGATTGGCACCCGGACGGCCAGAGCCTGCTCTTTGCCAGTTCGATGACCAGCGAGAAGGACCGGTTCAACCAGCTCTACCGGGTGCCGGTGAAGGGCGGTTTGCCGGAGAAACTGCCCGTGCCTTACGGCGAATTCGGCAGTGTCTCCCCCGACGGCAAGACGCTCGCCTACACCCCCATCAGCGTCGATTTCCGCACCTGGAAACGTTACCGCGGCGGGATGAACCCGGACATCTGGCTGTTCGATCTCGAGAAGCTCACCGCCCGCAACATCACCCGCTCCGAAGCCGCGGACGCGCAACCCATGTGGCACGGTCAAACGCTCTACTTCCTCTCCGACCGCGACGAACACAAACGCGCCAATCTCTGGGCCTACAACCCCCAAACCGAACAAGTCCGGCAACTGACCCGCTTCAAGGAGTTCGACGTCCACTTCCCCAGCATCGGCCCGCAGGAATTGGTCTTCGAGAACGCCGGCCGCCTTTACCTGTTGGACCTTGCCACCGAACAAAGCCGCGAGGTCGTCGTGCGCGTCGTCACCGACCGAGCCACGCTCAAGCCGCGCGTCGAGAATGTGTCTGGCTCCATTCAAGACGCCGCCCCTGCGCCCACAGGCAAACGCGCCCTCTTCGAGGCCCGCGGCGACATCTTCTCCGCCCCGGCCGAGCACGGCGTGGTGCGCAACCTCACGCGCAGCCCCGGGATCGCCGAGCGTTCGCCGGCCTGGTCGCCGGACGGGAAGTGGATCGCCTATTTCAGCGATCGGACGGGCGAATACGAACTCACCGTCCGGCCCGCCGACGGCACGGGCGACGAGCAAACGCTCACCGCCCTGGGCCCGGGCTTTCGTTACGCACCGCAATGGGCGCCGGACAGCCAACGCTTGGTCTTCATCGATCAGACCATGCAGCTTCACCTCCACGATTTCGCCGCCAAAACGACCCGCGCCATCGACCGCCAGCTCTGGATGTACCACGGCGACCTCAGTCGGTTCCGCGTGAGTTGGTCGGCCGACAGCCGCTGGCTCGCCTATGCAGGCGACCTCGACAACCGCAACACCGCCATTGTCCTCTACGATACCAAGACCGCCAAACGTCACCAGGTCACCGCCGGCTTCTATAACGACGACTCGCCCGTCTTCGATCCCGACGGCAAATACCTCTACTTCCGCACCGGCCGCTCCTTCAGCCCCACCTACAGCGATCTGGACAACACCTGGATCTACGCCAACACCGCCAACCTCGCCCTCGTCCCGCTGCGCCGCGAGGTCCCCTCCCCGCTCGCCCCGCGCAATGACGAAGAACCCGCCCAGAAGGACAAGGAGAAGAAGGATAAACCCAGCGATTCCGCTCACGACTCCGCCAAGCCCCACGAATCGACCGCAGGCGAAGAATCCGACTCCGCTGAGCCAGCGAAACCGGAGGGCAAAGCCGCAGACGCGGGCGCAGACAAGCCCGCCGACAAGAAGGATGACCAGGCCAAAGACGAGAAGAAGCCCAAACCGGTCGAGATCGATCTCGAGGGTTTCGAGCAGCGCGTGGTGCTCCTGCCGGCCAAACCTGGCCGCTATGGCGATCTGGCCGCGGTCGCCGGCAAGCTCCTCTATCGTCGCCTGCCCCGGACCGGCGGCGGCGACGACAAAAGCCCGATCCTCTTCTACGACCTCGACAAGCGCGAAGAGAAGACCGTGCTCGACGACGCGGACGATTTCGCGCTGAGCGCAAACCGCGAGAAACTGCTGGTGCGGAAAGGTAGCACGTACGCCTTCGTCGAGCCCAAGGAAGGGCAGAAGCTGGACAAGAAAATCCCGAGCGGCGGCTTGGAAGCCACCATCGATCCGGTGGCGGAGTGGCAGCAGCTCTTCACCGAGGCCTGGCGTTTGCAGCGGGATTACTTCTATGACCCCGGCCTGCACGGCGTGGACTGGAAACTGATGCGCAAACGATACGGCCGGTTGCTCGAAGACGCGGTGACGCGGTGGGACGTGAACTACGTGATCGGCGAACTCATCAGCGAATTGAACGCCTCCCACACCTACCGCAGCGGTGGCGATCTCGAACCGGGTCGAGACCGCGGGGTGGGCTATTTGGGCTGCGATTTCGCGCTCGAACACGGGGCGTATCGAATCAAGAAAATCCTCGCCGGCGCACTGTGGGATAGCGAGGTGCGCTCGCCCCTGCAACGGCCGGGCCTGACCAACGTGCACGAAGGCGATTATCTCCTCGCGGTGAACGGGGCGCCCGTGGACACCGCACAAGACCCTTGGGCGGCCTTTCAAGGCTTGGCCGATGCACCGGTCTTCTTGACCCTGAACGACCAGCCCACCCTCAAAGGCGCGCGCGAAGTGCTGGTGCAAACCCTCAGCAGCGAGGGCCGCCTGCGAAACCTCGCCTGGATCGACTCCAACCGCCGCAAGGTCGAGGCCGCCAGCGACGGCAAGCTCGGCTACGTCTATGTGCCGGATACAGGCCAGAACGGCCAACGCGAGTTGGTCCGGCAATGGCGCGGCCAAGTCACCAAGGCCGCTCTGATCATCGACGAACGCTTCAACAGCGGCGGCCAGATACCGGACCGGTTCGTCGAGTTGTTGAATCGGCCGCTGCGCAATTACTGGGGCGTGCGCGACGGTCGGGATTGGGCGTGGCCGCCGGTGGCGCACTACGGTCCCAAGGCCATGCTCGTCAACGGATGGAGCGGGTCCGGAGGCGATTGTCTGCCCTTCTACTTCAAACAATCCGGGCTCGGCCCGCTCATCGGCATGCGCACCTGGGGCGGTTTGATTGGGATGACCGGCGCCCCAGCCCTGATCGACGGCGGCCGCGTAACCGTGCCTACCTTCGGCATCTTCGACCCCATCAAAGGCGAATGGATCATCGAGGGGTACGGCGTCGATCCAGACATCGAGGTGGTGGACGATCCGGCGGCGATGGCCCGCGGAGGGGACCCGCAACTCGAACGCGCCATTGCCGAACTGCTTCGCCAGCTCAAAGAGCATCCGCCCCTCGAAATCAAACGGCCGCCCTACCCGAATCGCGCGGGTTATTGAACGACCGCGTTAGGTAGGGCTCGCAGTCCCCTGCGAGCCGCTAACCATACTCCCCGCGCCCATCCCATTTGCCCTTTGCCCCCACGGCGCGCACGGAGTGCACGCCCTACCAACACCCTCGTCGTCAGGTAGGGCTCGCAGTCCCCTGCGAGCCGCTAACCATACTCCCCGCGCCCATCCCATTTGCCCAATCGACCAGCAGCGGTGGCGTGGCGGGTTCGCGCTCGAGCACTTGCAGGGCAGCCTCGATCACCGCGTGTTGCCGTGCCGGTTCACCGGGTGCATCCAGCGGGTAACCGTGCGGGAAAGGCAAGGCCAAGGCGCGCGGTGGCCGCACTCGCTCGGCTACTTCACGCAGCAACACGAGCGCCACCGTACGGATCCCGCGGCGCTCGAACTCGGCAGCGACCAGGCACACGGCCTGGTTACACATGGGTCACACCGGCACCAGCAACGCCACATCCACCTCATCCGCCACCAGCAGCGCGGCCGCCGCCGGCGCGCTGTCGCGCGTCAACCGCCCGGGCGCAGTGATCGAGCCCATGAACGACAGGTGCCGGTCGTTGACCGACCCGATCCGCCCGCGCGCGGCCAACTCGAGCACCCGTTCGAGGGGGAAGGCGAGGTTCGGATCCGATTGGACGCCGCGGTGGTCGAACGACTCGCTGCGGTGCGTGTCCACGAGTTGTCCCGGCACGGTGGCGGCGGGAATCTCCCGGAAACTGCAGTCGCCCCCCTTGATCGTTTCGTCGAAGCGCGGTTGGCCGGGCAACACCATCCCGGCCGTCGAAACGAGCGCAAGGCGGGATTGGCTCAGCGGTTTCTTCAAGGGCGCCCAGGGTACCGGATCGATCCGGCGCCAAGGATACGCCCTCAAGAACAATCGAATGGCCAACGAGAATTCGCTTGTATCGCCCATAACCAGTGACCCGGTGCGTGCGTGTGTGTGCGGGGCAGTGTATCCTCTGTGGCGGCCCGGCGCCACGACGAATGTCGAATTCGGCCCGGGCCCGAATCCTTAGCGAGGCGGTGCGCGGACTTCAGTCTGCTTCCTTGTTGCCATCGGACCACCGCGGGCCGTGGTGCCTGCCGAAAAAGGCTCGCCCCGACTGGCGACTGTCCCCTTAATTGCCGTCCATGAATTCGCGGATCAAATCGGACAGACTGTTTGCCGAGGCCCTGCGCTTCATCCCGGGCGGTGTGAACTCGCCGGTGCGCGCTTTTCGCGCGGTGGGCGGTCAGCCGTTCTTCGTGCAGCGCGCCCAAGGCGCCCGGGTGTGGGACGTGGACGGCAACCAATACGTGGACTATGTGTGCACCTGGGGCCCGGCCATCCACGGCCATGCGGCGCCCAACATCATCCGGGCCGTCCAACAAGCGGCCGTCCACGGGACCAGCTTCGGGATCCCCAACCCGCTCGAAGTCACCATGGCCCGGCTCATTTGCGAGCTGGTCCCGAGCGTCCAGAAAGTCCGGATGTGCAACTCCGGCACCGAGGCTTGCATGTCGGCGATTCGCCTGGCCCGCGGCGCCACCGGGCGCGACAAGATCGTTAAGTTCGACGGCTGTTACCATGGCCACGCAGACGGTCTCCTGGTCAAAGCGGGCTCGGGCGCCCTCACCTTCGGCCACCCGGACAGCGCCGGTGTACCGGCGGACTTCGCCCGGCACACGCTGGTGCTCCCCTTCAACGACGCGGCGGCCGTCCAGCAAGCCATCGAGGCCAACCCAGGCCAGGTGGCCGCCGTCATCCTCGAACCCGTGCCCGGCAACGCCGGTCTCTACCTGCCCAGGCCTGGCTACCTCGAATCCCTCCGCCAACTCACCGCGGCGCACGGCACGCTGCTGATCTTCGATGAGGTCATGACCGGGTTCCGCCTCGCCCCCGGCGGCGCGCAGGAACGGTTCGGAATCCAGCCCGACCTGACCTGCTTCGGCAAGATTATTGGCGGCGGCCTACCGGTCGGGGCCTTCGGGGGCCGGGCGGACCTCATGGATCATCTGGCGCCTTTGGGGCCGGTCTACCAAGCCGGCACCTTGAGTGGCAACCCGCTGGCCATGGCGGCCGGGCTCGCCGCCCTCGAAGAACTGCGCGCCACCGACGCCTACGCCACCCTCGAAGCGCGCGGCGCCGCCCTCGAGGCTGGCCTCCGCGAGGCCGCTCGATCGGCCGGCATCCCGGTCCAGTTCAACCGCTGCGGCTCGATGTTCTGCGGCTACTTCACCGACCGTCCCGTGCACCACTTGGGCGACGCCCTCTCGAGCGATCGCGAGCGGTTCAAGCGGTTCTTTCACGGCCTTTTGGCGGAAGGCATCTACCTGGCCCCCTCGCAGTTCGAGGCCGGCTTTATCTCGACTGCACACACCTCGGATGACATCGAAAAGACAGTGCAAGCCGCCGCCAAAGTCCTGCGCACACTCTAGCGTCCCACGTTCGGCCTCCGGCCACCCTATAACTTTACCGATGAGATCCAGGGATAGGCTACAGTTTGCCGGTAGGGCGCGCAGTCCTCTGCGCGCCGCACACGGCTGTGGACACAGGAGGCTGCGGCGCGCACGCGCAGAGGACTGCGCGCCCTACCGCCGACTTGTAGTCCATCTCGGTGACTCATGACTATGCCCGCCCCTTTAGCCCCCGCTCACCCGCCCCCGCAACGGTTGATGTCGTTGGACGCCTTGCGCGGGTTCGACATGCTCTGGATTGTGGGTGCGGGCGGTCTGATGCATGCCCTGCGCAAGTTCAGCGATGCCGGCCCCACCCGCTTTTTGGCGGACCAACTCGAACATCGCGCCTGGGCAGGCTTCGCGTTCTACGACCTGATCTTCCCGCTGTTCATCTTCATCGTCGGGGTTTCCTTGACCTTCTCCCTCGGGCGCCTCATGGCCCAGCACGGCCGCACGGCTGCTTTGGGGCGAGTCGCTCGTCGCACGCTTTTGCTGTACGCGCTCGGGGTGTTTTACTACGGCGGGTTCGCCACGCCCTTCGAGCAGATCCGTCTGCTCGGCGTCTTGCAGCGGATCGCCCTGTGCTATTTCTTCGCCGGACTGGCCTACTGCTACCTCAGCCACCGCGGCCAAGTCGCCCTCTGCGCCACACTCCTGGTCGGTTATTGGGCCCTGATGAGTTTCGTCCCGGTCCCGGGCTTCGGCGCGGGGGACTTCGCCGAAGGCAAGAACCTGGCGAACTGGATCGATAAGGAATTCCTACCCCTCCGCAAATGGGATGGCGACCACGACCCCGAGGGCTTGCTGAGCACGCTCCCTGCGATCGCTCACTGCCTGCTGGGGGTGTTTGCCGGCCGAACCCTCCAGCGCGCCGATCTGACTGAAGCCAGGAAACTGATGTGGTTAGGCGGCGGCGGAGTGGCGCTGGTGGTGGCCGGCTGGCTCTGGCATCTGCAGTTCCCGGTCATCAAGAAGATCTGGACCTCCTCCTTCGTGCTCGTATCGTGCGGCTACAGCAGCCTGTTGCTGGCGCTGTTCTATGGGCTGATCGACGTGTGCGGTTGGCGGCGTTGGGCCACACCCTTCGTCTGGATCGGCATGAACCCCATCACCATCTACTTGACCCACCAACTCGTCGATCTCAAAGCCATCGCCGGCCGGTTCGTCGGCGGCGACATCCACGCCGCCCTCGGCCGCGGCGGCGACCTCGCCGTCGCCCTGGGCGTGATCCTCCTCACCTTCTGGCTCAGCCGCTTCCTGTTCCGGCGCAAAATCTTTCTGCGGCTCTAGGCGGCCATTCCTTGCATTCGGACCGCCGATGCGCTCATACTCGCCAGGTCCGCTACCCATAACTGTGACCTGTGACCTGACACCAACAGGATGACCGCTATGCAAGATCTAAAACCGCTGCGCGAAGCGATCCTTAACGGCGATGCCAAAGCCGCCCATGATTTCGTCGAGAAAGCCCTGGCCGCCGGCGCCGAACCGCTCCCACTCGTCCACGACGCCATGGTCCCCGCCATGGACGAAGTCGGGCGCCGCTTCGAGTGCAATGAGTACTTCGTGCCCGAACTCCTCATCTCAGCGCGGGCGATGAAATCCGCCCTCGAACTTCTCCGTCCGTTGCTCATCGCGCGCGGCGCCCAACCCGCCGGCCGCGTCGTCATCGGCACTGTCAAAGGCGACCTGCACGACATCGGCAAAAACCTCGTGGCCGCTATGCTCGAAGGCGGCGGCTTCGACGTGGTCGATCTGGGCGTCAACGTCTCCCCGGACCAGTTCGTCAAGGCCGTCAAAGAGAAGGGCGCCAACATCGTCGCCATGTCCGCCCTCCTCACTACCACCATGCCCTCCATGAAGGGCACCATCGAGGCCCTCAAACAAGCCGGGGTGCGCGAGCAGGTCAAAGTCCTCGTCGGCGGTGCCCCCATCACCCAGAAGTACGCCGATGAAATCGGCGCCGACGGTTACAGCGACAATGCGCCCGGAGCCGTCTCCCTGGCCAAGAAACAACTGGCGGCCAAGGCCTGAGGCTCGCCAGCCCAGCCAGCCGTCGGTGCCCGTTGTTTTCGCCAAGGGCTCACGGAGATCGCGCTTGAAAGCTCTTGAGCAGATGCCGCCGGCGCCCTCGAGTGCGCTATGAACGACTTCATCCAACAACTGCTGGCCGACGGCCCGGTCGTCACCGACGGCGCTTGGGGTACCGAACTCCAAGCCCGCGGCCTTCAAAGCGGCGAACTGCCCGACGCCTGGAACCTCGAACACCCTGAGCGCGTCGTCTCGGTCGCGCGCGCCTACGTCGAGGCGGGTAGCCGCGTCATTCTGACCAACACCTTCGGCGCCAATCGCCTCCGCCTCGGAGGCCATGCCCTGGCCAACAGGGTCAGCGAAATCAATCGCGCGGGTGTCCAACTCTCGCGCCAGGCGGCCGCAAGCGCCGCGCACGTGTTCGCTTCGATCGGCCCCACCGGCAAGATGCTCTTGTCCGGCGAGACCACCATCGAGGAGCTACGCGCCGCCTTTGCTGAACAAGCTCAGGCCCTCGCCGAGGGCGGCGCCGACGCCATCGTCATCGAGACCATGTCCGATCTCGATGAAGCCAAGGCGGCCATCGCCGCCGTTAAGGCGACCGGTCTGCCGGTGGTCGCCTGCGCCGTCTTCGACGCCGGCAAAGACAAAGACCGCACCATGATGGGCGCCACGCCCGAACAGGTCGCCCGCGAGTTGACCGAGGCCGGCGCGGATGTCGTGGGCGCCAATTGCGGCGTTGGGATCGAGCGGTACGTCCCCGTCTGCCAGCGCCTCAAGACCGCCACCGATCGCCCCATCTGGATCAAAGCCAACGCAGGCTTGCCCGTCATGGTCGATGGACGCGTGACCTATCGCACCACACCGGAGGAATTCGCCGGGCACATGCCGGCGTTGCTGGCGGCGGGGGCGAGTTTCATCGGCGGCTGCTGCGGCGCCAACCCCGAGTTCATTCGGGCGGTGAAAACCCACCTCACGGCCCGATCCTAAAGTCAGCCCCCGCCCCCCTCCCCCTGCCCTACGCCACACCTTTCTATAGAATAAGACAGGTCTTTAATTGTTGACAGCCCCAGCCAGAGCATAGAACCGGCTGAGGGTTGAACGGTTGACCGGGGGTGCTGGGGCGTGTCATACAGGTCCTGGGGCCACTTGGACGTTTATAAGCCAGGTTTTAAATCGTTGACACCAATTAGGCCTCGTCCGCCGCCCGCTTGCCTAGTCCCCCCTGCCAGACCTCGAGCGTCTTTTCGGTCTGCCTATCTCTGATGCTCTCACGCTTAACGTCCAACCACCCGCTTAGGGAGGATGCGCCTGCCCAGGCGGGTGCCCAGGAAGGCGTTGCGCGGAAGGCTACGGGCGGTGTCTAATGCCCCCAACGCCATCATGAACACGCTGCGTGCCCCTCATGAAAAGCCTGCTGACTCCCGTGCCTAAACCTGCAGTCCCTGCAGTCCTCGGTTCCTTGAACCCATTCCGCCCACAGCGCTGCCGGCTCGGCCTGTTGTCGCTGTTTGCCGCGCTGTGCTGCCCTGCTGTCGCAGGCACCACCGCCGTTCCAGCCCCTCCCTCAGCTCTTCTCTCAGCTCTTCTGCCCTCGCCCCCGCCCGCCGCTGGCTCGGCCGTCGATGTGGTGCCGTGGGGCGAACACGCCTCGTGGGCGGACGGGCGTGACCTCGGTGTGTGGTGGGAAGACCCGCGGGACATTCACCGGGTGGTCGTTACGTTCGCCGGTCCGGCGCCAGAGGCTGGTGCGGCCAAGCTGCAATGGTGGCAGTCGCAGTGGCCTGGGCATCGCATTCCGCGGGATCGCCCCGCGGGGGCGGGACAATTCGGCTGGGGCCATCTGGGCGATCTCCACCAGGGCCGGTGGCGCGATGCCGACGCTTACCTGCAAACCGACGAATGCACCTGGACCTTCACCTTCCGGCATCTCAACGCCACCGAGTTTCCCACGCTTCGAGACTTCGGTCCGGAATACCGCACGACCATGAAGGTGCGGCTGTTGTTCGATAGCCCGCCGCCCGCCCTCGAGCGCTTCCAAGCGTTCACCGACTCGGTGTGGCGCTCGGTCGAAGTCGGCGTCGAGTGGGGCGCGGCGGCTGCCGGCACGGAATCCTGGGACGGCGAGCTCGAGCTGTTCAACGGCCACCTCGAGGCCCTCGCACCACTGGTCGGCGGTCCGGGCGGATCCGCTGTCGAGCTCGACGGACCCGACCGCTGGCGCTCGACCATCCGGGGTATCCCGGACGGCATCCGGGCGCGGTTGTGGTATGTCGAAAGCCCGAACGCGAACTCGTTCGATCGCACCGTGGTCACCGTGCGCACCAAACAGCACAGCTTCAGCTTCGATCCAGCCCAAGTCGCTGCCGGCGAGACGATCCTCGCGGCGCACTGGGGCGTGGTGGTGGGGCCGGTCGATTCGATCGTGATGGGCCAACTCATGCACCGCCGCGACGGCATCGTCAACGCCTCCGCGTTCAACCAAGCCCGCGAGCGCGCCCGAACCAATGCCGTGAAGACCTTGTACGCCCGCGTGTTCGACGAGCCCGAACAGTCACTCGAGCGCGCTTTGGCCGAGCAACCGCCCAAGACCGGCCGCATCTACCTGCCGCTGGGAACCGAAGGCGGCCGGCAACGATTCGGCGTGCAACCGGACGGATCCATCTTCTGCGTGAACGACCGCATCGACCGCCCTCCAGGCAAGGATACTGCGCGCCGGACCTGGGGCGGCAACCGTTTGGTCTATGACTTCGATCTGCCCAAGTCGCCTCTGCGCAAGCGCTGGCTCGAGGAGGAGTCCTTGCCGATCGTCCATGCCGAATGGGAGCGCGACGGCGTCCGCTATACCCAGAGCGCCTTGGTCACCCGGCTGGACGCCGGCGGCCTTGGCTACCCCGACATGCAGGCCGACGACACCGCGGTTCTCATGGTGCGGATCGCCGGGCGCAACCTCGACCAGGAATACCGCGATGCCTTTGTGGTGCTGAGCTTGAAGGCCGACGGCCGAACCGTGCCGCTGACCATGACCGACGGGTTGGTCTACGCGCAACTGCCCGAGGGCCAGGTCCTGCGCGCGGCCGTCGAGTGTCAGACCGATGGTCACCCCTATGACGACGGTAAACGGCTGCGTTTCTTCGGCAACATGCCTCCAGGCACCGACGGCGCCATGATCCTCAAGATCCCGTTCATCACCCTCGATCAACCGGCCGAGCTCGAAAGCCTCCGGGACCTCGACTGGGACGAAGAACTCATCCGCGTGCGCCGGTTCTGGAAGAGCCGCGCCGACGCTGGCACGCAGATCACCACGCCCATCCCCGCCCTCAACCAGTTCTACCGGGCGCATCTCTCGCACCTGTTGATCAACTGCGGACGCGAGGTAGGCGCCGACCGGTATTTGGCGCGGGTGGGCAGCTTCAGCTACGGCGTGTTCGGCAATGAATCCTGCATGATGGTGACCGACCTGGATCGGCGCGGCTTACATGCGGAAGCCGAACGTTGCCTAGACACCTGGTTGCACTATCAGGGCAGCGTCAAGTTGCCCGGCGATTATTCGACCGCCGAGGGCGTGTTCTACGGGGCGCGCGGTTGGGAAGCCGGCGGGTACAACCAGCATCACGGTTGGATTCTGTGGGCAATGGCCGAGCATTACTGGTACAGCGGCGACCGCGCCTGGCTGGAACGGCACGCCGACAAGCTGGTCAAAGCTTGCCACTGGATCCTCGATGAACGCGCCCGCACCCAAGCCCTCGAGGGCTTGCGCCGCATCGAGCGCGGTCTCCTCCCGCCCGGCTCGCTCGAGGACATTGGCGACTGGCGCGGTTGGCTCTCGAACAACGTCTTCAGTTGGTGGGGACTCGAGGCGGTCGCGCGCGCCCTGGCGGCCATCGGCCACCCGCAAGGCGAGGTGCTGCAACGCGAGGCCACGGCCTATCGGCGCGACCTTCTCGCCGCCTTCCACGAAGCCAGCGTACGCTCGCCCCTGGTCCCGTTGCGCGACGGGACGTGGATCCCGCAGATCCCTTCCGAGGTGCACCGGCGCGGGCGGACCTTCGGCTGGATCACCGTCACGCTCGAAGGCTCGATCTACCTCCTGCGCACCGGACTACTGAGCCCCGACGACCCGTTGGCCGTGCCCATCCTGCAGGATTACGAGGACAACCTTTACCTGTCCGATCACCACGGTTATTCATGGACCGAGCACGGCGAGCACTGGTTCAGCCGCGGCGGCATATCGATGCAACCCAACCTGCTCTGCTCGCCGCACCCGTACTTGTTGCGCGACGAGATCCAGCATTACCTGCGCGCTTATTTTAACGCCTTCGCCTCCTGTTACTATCCCGACACGCAAATGCTCTGCGAACATCCCCTGCCCGACCTTGGCGATTGGCGCGGCGACCATTACAAGTCCAGCGACGAATCCAACTCGACCTACTGGTTGCGCCTCATGTTCATCGAGGACGACCGCGGCGACCACGTGCTCCGGCTCGGTCTCGCCCTGCCCCGAGCCTGGTTGGCCGACGGCCAGCGGCCATCCATCGAACATGCCGCCACGCACTTCGGCCCCATGAGCCTCCGTTTCGAGTCCAAGGCAGCCAGCGGCTCGATCGCCGCCCGCATCGACCCGCCCACGCGTCGCCCCCCGAAGACCACTTACCTCCGCTTCCGTCACCCCGAAGCCAAGCGTCTCCAGCGCGTCGAACTCGATGGCCGGCCCTGGGACAAGTTCGATCCGGACAAGGAGTGGGTCGAGTTGCCCTCCTTGAGCCAGCCCACGACCGTCACGGCTTTCTATTGAGCGTCGCGACCTCGGACGACGATGAGTCGAAGGCCGAGCCCGAGCCCGCTTACCGCGCGTACCCGGACCAGTTTGCAGAACGAGAATCGTCCGGCGCGCAAAGGACTGCCCGCCCCCTTCTGGTAGGGCGAGGCTCCCGCCGAGCCGCCAGCGCTGTCCCAACCGCCGCCTCCCGGTAGGGCGAGGCTGCTGACGCCGGCTCAAAACAACCCGCTAATCGCCCCACGCGCGTCAATGTCGATGTCCAACGCGGCCGGCCGGCGCGGCAGACCCGGCATGGTCATGATCTTGCCCGTCAACACCACCACGAAACCCGCCCCCGCCGACACCCGCGCGCCACTCACCGTGATCCGAAATCCCTGCGGCCGACCCGGGAGCTTCGGGTTGTCCGAGAGCGACGCCGGCGTCTTGGCCATGCAGATGGGCAAGCCGCCGTACCCAAGATCGCTGATCTGCTTGAGGTCGCTGGCCCCCTGCGAGCTGTAGTCGACGCCCTCAGCCCCGTAGATCGTCCGCGCCACCGTCTCGATCTTCTCGCGCAGCGGCGCATCGAGCGGGTATGCGTACCGCAACGAGGCCGGCTCGGCCGACATCTGGACCACCGCCTCAGCCAATTCCACACCGCCAGCCCCGCCAGATTCGCGAAAGTCCGTCACCACCGCTCGCACACCCAACTCGCCGCACCGCCGCGCCAAATCCGCCAACTCCGCCGGCGGATCGTCCGCGAACCGGTTGACCGAAATCACCGCCGGCACACCGAAGGACCGTAGGTTCTCGACATGCTTGGCCACATTCTCCACCCCGTGCATCGCCACCGCCCGCCGCGTGACCACCAGCACCGCCGCCGCCGGCGTCAAACCAGCCGCGCGACACTTGATGTCGAAAAACTTCTCCGCGCCCAAGTCCGCACCAAAACCCGCCTCGGTCACCGTGAAGTCCGCCAGCTTGAGCGCCAAGCGGGTCGCGATCACGCTGTTGCAGCCGTGCGCAATGTTGGCGAACGGGCCGCCGTGGACCAACACCGGCACCCCTTCGATCGATTGGACCAGGTTCGGATGCAACGCGTGCTTGAGCAGCGCCGCCATCGCGCCCGCCGCCCCCACCTCCCCCGCCGTCACCGGCTTGCGCAGGTGATTGTACCCCACAATAATCCGCCCCAACCGGCGCTTCAGATCCTCTAGGTCCTTCGCCAAGCACAGGATCGCCATGACCTCCGACGCCGCCGTGATGTCGAAGCCGTCCTCGCGCATCACCCCGTTGCGACCCCGATCCTCGAGCCCGATGACAATGCTCCGCAACGAGCGGTCATTCATGTCCATCACCCGCCGCCAAACCATCTGCCGCGCGTCCAGCGGCGGCTCACTCTTCTGGTGCAGGTGATTGTCCGCCAGCGCCGCCAATAGATTGTGCGCGATCGACACCGCATGCAGGTCACCCGTGAAATGGAGATTGATCTCCTCCATCGGCAGCACCTGCGAAAAACCGCCCCCCGCCGCCCCGCCCTTGACCCCCATACACGGCCCCAACGACGGCTCGCGAATCGCCACCACCACGCGCCGGCCCAACTTGGCCAACGCCTGGCCCAACCCGATCGTGTTGGTTGTCTTGCCCTCCCCCTTGGGCGTGGGTGTCATCGCCGTCACCAGGATCAATGGACCATCGGGCCGCTCCACCAACCGCTCCTGCACGCTCAACGGCACCTTCGCCATGTGCAGTCCGTACGGCACCAACTCGTCGCGGCTCAACCCAATGCCGGCCGCGATCTCCGCAATCGGCCGCAACGAGCTACTCTGGGCTATCTCGAGATCCGATCTCACGCGCCTCCTCTCATCGTCGTTCGCAAACTCAGCCCGTTCGCCCCACCACCTAGAGGCGCAGCAAGCCGCACCCGGCCAACAACCCGCTTAGGCTCTCGCCCGTCAAGACGCGCTGGTTGTAGAGTCCCAGCAAAGCGCCCGTGTCGAACTCGACCCGCAGCCCAGGGGTCGCGTCGCCCGCCTGGTCATCCACCACCGTGATGTCCTCACGACTCACGAATTCCCGCCGCACCAACTCCTCCACCACCGCGCCCGTGGTCGGAAAGGCCTCCGGCGGAGGCGCATCGCCCAGCAAAACCCGCCGGTCGTCGTCCACGCCCGCGCTCACGCCGTAAACATGGTCGAGCCCAAGCTTGCAGGCCAACGCGTCCGTTAACCAAGAAAACGCGGCCGCACGCAGCGCCACCTTGTACCCCAAAACTCGCAGCGTCTGCACCAACTCGGCCGCCCCTTCCGACGCCTGGAGACCCCCAACCACCGACTGCACCACGTCCAACGAAAGCCCCTCCAGGAGCCCAGCCGCAACCCGCAACGAGGCCGCCGGATCTTCCGTGCCAAAACGCTGACGCAACGCCGCCGCCGCGAGGCCGGTTTGTTTCAGCAGCCCGGCGGTGGTTCCTGCATCTAGGAAGCTGCGCCGGAGATCGAACAGCAGGATCCGCTTCTTGCGATTGAAGACATCGGTGGTCTGGAAAACGGTCTGGATCCCCAGCGCGGTCATCTCCGTCCGCAACTGCGCCAGCAGATTCTCCCGAGGCAAGGTCGCCTGGCTGACATCCGTCAGCAACTCCATCAAGAACACACCCTCCCGCCCAATCGTCTTGGCAAACTCGATGTTCGCCTTGTACGCCCCTAGCGTGGCTGAAATCTTCGAGATAATCCCCGGCCGATCCGCCCCCACCAAGATCGCCAGCAGGTTCTCCTTCTCCGCGTTGCGCGCGATCGGACTGTACGTGTCCACGGTCAACTGCAGGCCCGTCTGCTCGGCAATCCCGGCTATCATCGCCGCCAACTCCTCCCGCCGCAGCGCCGTCCCGGACAAGTCCACCACCATGAACAACGTAAACAGTCCGTGCAGCACGTCCTGCCGCAGATCCACAATGTTGCCGCCAGCCGCAGCAATCGGCGTGGTGATCGTCCCCACCAACCCCGTCGCATCCGGCCCCGCTCCGTAAATGATGTACAATCGTCGTGTCGCCATAACCTGGGCGGACTCCCTCGCCGACAAATCCACGCCCGGGCTGCGCTAGCCCATGGGGCGCGTCAGCCTGAGTCTGAGTCCATGAGTCCGTCGCCGGACACTAAGAACTCGGCGGGCAAATGGCAACGGCAAGAAGCAGGCGAACCGCCATCCCCTCGGGGACCAATCCCAAACGTCAACTGTCAACAACTATATTGCTGTTATTTTATTTGACGCCCGTGCGCTTGATGATCCCGAGGCTCCGAACCCCAGGCCAACGGCTTAGGGTTACAGCCGATTCACCAGAGCGTCACCTTCTGCCGCGCCCACGCACTTCTCCACCACCACTCAGCAGCGAGCGCTGCCGCTGAACCACGGCACTGCCGCTGCCCTGTCCCTAAAGACCCCTGAGCCGATTTCGCCAAGCTCACGAGATAGCCGACACACGTAAGTCCCGCAACGCCCTCAAACCCGCCAGAGGAGCGCCTCCACCCCGTATCGGCCGCGCCCCACTCCGCCGCTTCGACCCAAACCGCTCCCGATGCGCTAACCACATTTCATCCACAAACCCCTTCGATCCCAGCACCACCCCGTCCGTCATGTGGCGAATCCGCAACCGCAGCACCTCCCCCACACTCAACTCCCCGCCCCCCGCTCCAGCCTGCGAACCGGTCAAGAGCGGAGCGCGGGCATCTTGCCCACGAGGCTTCGCCCCTTCCCCTTCGCCTGCCGCCCCCCCCGCCCCCCCCCCCCCC
>VHCO01000181.1 GCA_016871715.1 Verrucomicrobiota bacterium | reverse complement strand
AGGCACGGTTAGGCTTCGGCATCGTTCTTCCGCAGGGTCGCCCTCGATCCCTACGGTAGCTCTTTAACCTCCACCGCGACTGCCGTTCGCTGCGTCCCTTGGCCGAACGAGGCGGGCTGACCGACCGTCACGACTCAACCCTGTTCGACAACGCGGTAGAACCGCTGCGGGTTGGCGCGGGTGTCCACCCCCATCTGGCCGTCCGCCGCAAACACACCCGGGACGGTGGACCACCCCGCCGCGTTGAGGTCGTCCTTGAACTCGATGCGGTAGGACCTGCCCGGCACGCCGTTCCAGAGCAACCGCCCTTGGCCGGTGTTGAGGTTGCGCTCGAGGACGGCGAGGAGAGTCGGGTCGCCCAGGATCTCGACCTTGAACAGGTCCCCCGTTTGGTTGTAGTCGTCGAGTGCCAGGTTCGGTGCGTGGCTCACGAAGAAGAGACTACGCCCATCGGCGCTAAAGAAGGGATCTACCGACCACCCACTGCCGGCCAACCCGCTCGCCGCACGACTCAGGAGCAACGTTCGCCCCGTCAACATGTCCCGGAGGAACACGTCCTTCGCCCCGTTCGTGTCGGCGGCCACCAAGTTGTCGGCCAAGCTCGAGAAGGCGACGTAGCGGCCATCGGCGCTGAGCGTGGCGGTCTTCGAGGCGGCGTTGCCCTCGCCCGCGCCGTCGAGGGCCACACTCGCCAGTGCGACCGTGCCGTGGTCGAGGTCCCCGCGCCACACTTGGCTCGGACTGGTCGGTTCGGCCCCTCGCGAGATCCAAGACACGAAGCGGCCATTGGCGCTCAGGCTCAGACTCGAGGGCGCTTGCGAGCCCAATCCCCGGCTGAAAAGGAGCCGCTTCTTGGCCCAGTCCACGACCAGGACCGCGTTGGTGCCGATGGTGGTGAGGTGAAAGTAGGCTACGCGGTTGCCGTCTGCGCTCAGGAGCGGTTCCACCGCCTGCAGCGACGAGGTCCAGAGGGCGGGGTGAGGCGTGCGGTTGCCGGCCAGCCAGGCCGCCACGTCATGAACCTCGACGCGAGCGTAGGCGGCCGAAGGGGTGCTGCTGCTGAGGCTGACGGCCAGCTTCTGCCCCGTCCGGCTGAAGCTGGGCAGGCCCACGGGCGTTCCGGAGAACGAGGCGGCCAACGCCCCGCTGGGGACATCCGCCAGACGCGACACCCACTTGGTGCCCTCGAGAAACGTTAGGAAGGCCGCCGCCCCGTCGGGGCTGATCAGGCTGGCCGGTTGAGCCGCGGCCCCGATGGGCAGCGGCGTTCCCCTCAACATGGCGCGCTCGCCGGTCGAGACCGCATGCACGAACAGGTCCGCGACCGCGTTGAGATCCGCCGGCACAAGATTGGTTGCGGCGCTGAAGAGCAGGAGCTTGGCCCCGTCCGCGCTGAGGGACGGCGGCAAGGCATGGCTGTTGGCCAGGTGACCGTCCACGCCCGAGGTGATGAGTTGGCGCGTGCCGGTCAGGGTGTCGTGCCGGTAGACCTGCATCGGTTTCGAGTCGCCCGCCGGTCCGGGCGGAAATGCCGTCAGGGCGACGTAGCGGCCGTCCGCGCTGACACCGGCGGGTTGCACGCCGACCCAGCCGCGGCCGGTGGCGGACTGGGTGACCGCCGGGGCCAACCGCGCGTCGCTGGCCACGCCGCCCATGGTCTCGGCGTAGCGAATGACCGGTTGGCCCTGGGCATCGGCGCCGAGCGCGGCGATCCACTCGCCGTTTGGGCTCATGACGAACGGCCCGGGGGGAACCCCCTCGCTCAGCTCCGTGACGACATGCAACTCGCCCGAGTCTCGGTCCCACCTGTAAAGGCGCGGCCCCGGCGCGACGGCGGCCTGCGTCAAGTTGGTGGCGCGACTGGAGAAGAAGACGACTCGGCCGTCTGGAGTGAGGCGCGCGTCGCCAGCGTCCGCATTGGCGGGCGTGACCCCATCCGGAGCCGCGCTCACGAGGCGGGGGGTTCGTGTCGGCGCGTGGTAGAGGTAAACCTGCATTGGTCCGTTGGTAAGGACCGAAGCCGACGGGTCGTAAGCGGGCAGGGGCGCGAGGTAGAGCACGTGCTGGCCGTCGGTGTCGAGCGTAGCGGCATGGGCCGAGCTCGGGAAAGTCTGACGGGCTGTGTCGTTGGTGCGCAGGCTGAGGATCGTGGTTGTGTGCCGCCCAAGGTCGTGGAGGCAAAGCGCATGCCGGTAGACGGCCGAGACCTTCATCTCACTGTGGAACGCGACGAATCGGCCATCGGCACTGACGGCGGGGGCGGTGTGCGCCACCGGTTGCGAAGAAACAAGTTCTGGCGGCAGGGAGGCGGAACAGTCCACGGACTGGCGGGTGGCGTGGTTCCGCCACACGACAGCGCTCGAGGATGGCGTTCCTGCGACTGCATCGAGGGTCAGCACCGAGGCCTGGGCATCGGGTGTGACGGCCCAGCCGGTCAGACGCCAGGCCACCTGCGGATCGAGCGGCAGGCCCGTGGTGAGGCAATCCGTGCGATGCTCCACCAGGTCGCTCCGGTAGAGATTGTACCCCCCGAGCGAGGGATCGGGTGCAAGGTCTCGTGCCGGACTGCCAAAGACGACGTAGCGGCCGTCGGCAGACAGGATCGGATCCGAGGCCGGTCCAGCCGAGCTGCCGCCATCCGCAGCGAGGCTGGCGATGGTGGTCACACCCGTGGCGACATCATAGACGAACACATCCCAGGTGTGGTTGGTGTCCGGGCCAGCGAGGTCCGAGGCGCGGCTCAGAAACGCCACGCGGCTGCCATCGGCGGCTAAGCTGCCGCCGAGCGAGCTGCCGTTGCCGGACCAACCGTTTGTGCGCGCGCTGACCAACGTCGCCCTCGCCGTCGGGCGGCCGAATAAGAACACGTCTGCGGCGGCGTTGAGGTCGTTGGTGGTTAGCCGGTCGCTGGTCGAGGTCAGGACGAGCCCATCGCCGCTGTTGGCCAGCGCGTCCAGCAGCACGGTCTCCGGCGCCGGGACCGCCTCGGCCGCTGGGACGGCGATGCCGAGCAAGTGGGGCGTCGAGGTTTGTGCGAGCGTCGCGAGCGCGGTGCTCGCCAGCCAGAACAGCATCGAGAGCAAACAGGGCTTCATGGAGTCGAGGTTCCAGGGCGGGCCAGGACGAGCGGGTTTGCGGCCAGGCCGGCTAGCGGCGTTCCGAGGTCCGGGCCTTGAGCCAGGCATAGTCGGGGTCGCTGGCGGTGGTCAGGATCGGCCCGCTGTATGGGCCGACCTTGACTGGCAAGAGGGTGCGGGCGGACTGCCAATGCCGTAGCTCGACGTGGCCGTCGGCGAAGCTGAACCAGGCCGCGCCGTCGTGGAACGCCGCGGGCATATCCGTCCATGCCGCCTGCCCTAGGTTCACGAAAAAGCAAGGGTCGTTGATGCTGTCGGGGTGTTCTTCCACAAACACGAAGGCCTGGCTGGGGGGCAGCCGACGAAAGTCGTTCAGGCTCTCGTACACGGCGTAGCCGGGGCCGAAGAGGTCTTTCGAGTTGCCTGGCCCGAGGTTGCCGTTCATGGCGTAGGAGCGGACCCGCGCGGTCCATCCGCGGGCGCGCTGGGTGGGGCTCAGGTACTCGTCGGCCGGGCACTTGAACAGGCTCGGTATCGGTCCGACATAGGGCGCCAAGGCGGCATAGCGGGCCTCGACGAGGTACGCCGCGTTCGTGTTGTTGGAACTGACCGTCCAATCCAGCCAGCCGAGCGCCCAGTTGGCGTTGCCAGGTTGCACGGCGCCGCCATGCAGATTAGGCACGAGTCGGCCCCGGTGATCCGCGGCGTAGACGAGCCAGCCGGCGGCTAACCGGCGATGGTTGTCCAGGCAGACGACGGTGCGGGCCCCGCCAGGGACGGCCCAGACCGGCCGCAGGACCGTAACGAGCAAGGCGGCCGTGGTCAGGACGACGATGAGTTCGACGCGGGTGAAGCCTCGCACGGTCGCCACCTCCCGCCGGCGCCGCGAGCTTACGACGCGCGGCACCGTCCCTTGACCCCCATGTCGCGGCTCGCACGTCATAGGGTCGGGACTTTCCGTGAGCCAGGCCACACCGTCAAGGGCCCGTTTCGGAGACGGCCCCTGCGCGCTGCGGCCGCCGGTCGCCGCCTCCCTATCAGGATGGCCCTGTCGGATGGCGGCCAAGCCCTTGGACGGGGACCGTTCTGCTAGGGTTCGCCTCGAACCTTGAATCGCCGAACGCTGGCCTGGGCCAAAAAAACATTTGCCTAAGCACACGATCAATGCTAATGGACACCAGTGATGCTTGTTTCTATCTTTAGTCAAACTTAACTACAAGAATGAAAGTCTCGATGCTCAGCGCCGGAGCGAACCCGTGGTTTCGCACGGCGCGGTTGGCGGCGGGGGTTGTATTGGGCGCGTTGCTGTTGGCGCTCGAACCTCTGACCCTGACGGTTCGGTCCTCCTCGCCCCCCCCGAACATCCTGTTCATCATCATGGACGATGTCGGCAACGACCAGTTGAGAACGTTCAACCCCCTGGCGCCACCCGGCCTGACGCCGGTCCTGGACACGCTGGCTCAGCAAGGCGTTTCCTTCGACCGTTGCTGGATGATGCCGGAATGTTCGCCCGCCCGTGCCTGCTACTTTACCGGCCGATTCCCGTTTCGCACCGGAGTGAAGTCAGCCCTGCTGAGTTACAATCTTCCTTCCTCCCAAGTGTCGCCCTACGAAATGACCGCGCCGCGGTTGCTCGCGCACGCAGGTTACACGAGTGCGCTGATCGGCAAATACCATCTGGGCGGTCCGGGGAACAACCCTGCGGGCATACGCGCACCCTCCGCACTGGGATGGGACCATTATAACGGCTGTCTAGTGGGCGGCCCCCCATTTATCGACGTCACCCTCGGAGGCCAGACCACAAACAAGGCACTCTATCCTTGCGGCTTCCCTGTCGGACCGGAGCGGGGTGTCTGTTGGTTTCAGGGCCCCTCAGCCAACCTCTATTGCGACGACAACAACGGCGCCGGCTACACCGGACAAGAATGCGTCCAACTGGGGGGCATCCCTGCGCTGAGGGCGGACGGCGGATTTGCCGCTACCTGTCTGGAAGCCACGATCCCGCCCGATTTCAGTGTTTACAGCGGGTATTACGTCTGGCCCAGGACCCTCAATAGCGGGACGAACGTGGCCCAAACGGTGGATCGCAGGTACATGGTCACCGCGCAAACCGACGATGCCGTTGCCTGGATCAAGCAGCAAGCCTCGAACAACGCGCCTTGGATGTGCACCGTGAGCTACAGTTCCATCCACACGCCCTATCAGCAGCCGCCCACAAGCCTGTATCCTCCGGGTTTTTCCTGGCCGGCCGGGGTTGCGGAAGGGAACCAGACCGAGGCGCAAATCAAGGTGGTCAGCAACCTGATGCTGTATGCCCTCGATCGGGAGATCGGTCGGTTGCTGGTTGGCGTCGGTCTGGCCACTCGATTGCCCTCCGGCCAATTGCACTACACGCCGGAGGCCACCGATACCATGGTCATCGTGGTCGGCGACAACGGCACTTACTTCCAAAGCGTCAATCCGCCCTATAATCCGTTCCGGGCCAAAGGCTCGGCCTACCAGACCGGCATCTTGGGCCCCTTGCTGGTGGCCGGCCCGCTGGTCCAGCAACCCGGACGCACGGTCAGTTCGATGGTGAACGCGGTGGACCTTTTCGAGCTCTTTGGCGAAATCGCCGGATTGAACGTGCGCCAGGTGGTACCTTCTTCTCACATTCTGGATTGTGCGCCCACGCTCGCCTACCTGACCAATCCATCTGCCGCGCCCAGCCGGCGGTACAATTACACCGAGCTCGGGAGCGTCATCCCTCCTAACGTTCATATCTGGCCCTCCGTGTTCACCATTGCAGGTCAGAAGCTTGGCAACGACCAGCTTTTCGACACCGAGGCTCTGGCCCATGAAGCGGGGGCGGAGTGGTTCGGCCCGGGCGCCGCCGTTGTTTATGCGGACTGCTGCGAGGTTCGCGCCCAGGTTTATACGAATCTGGTCATTCAGCCATCCGCGGTTTGGGCGGTCGGCAACCACCGCTACAAACTCGTCAAGTCCCAATACGCACCCTGCGATGCGGGCAAGCATCCTTACGAGTTCTATGACCTGGCCCCGACCGCGAGCAACCCACTCGGCCTGGACAACGCCAACAAGAACCTTCTGGCCGGCGGCGAGCTCACGTCCGACCAGCAATCCAATCTGGACGAGCTCAAAGCACTGCTTCATGCGCTGCTGGACTCCGAACCCACCTGCCCCGGCGATGGCAACCTCGACAAGATGGTGAACGTAGAGGACATCGATGGCCTGGTGGGCGACTGGGGGAAACCGAGTGTCTTCGATTATAATAACGATGGCGTGACAGACCAACACGACCTCCAGGCTCTGTTGGATCACTACGGAGACCAGTGTCTCACCGCCTGGCAAGGTCCTGTCCCATTGAGCATCCGTTCGGCAGGTAGCCTACTGATGATCCAATGGCCCAACCCGCCGGTGGCCAGCCAACTTGAATCCGCTCCGCAGTTGCCCGGCCCGGATCTTTGGAGCCCTGTAGCCGACAGCCCCTTTGCCATCGGCGCTACCCGTGCTGTCTTCTTGTCCCCCTCCAGCCAAACGGCGTTCTTCCGACTCCGACAGTGACGGCACTGCAGATGGCGGCCATTCGAGTCGATCGAGGCTACCTGGCATGGGCATCCGGCCCGGGCGGGGTGTGGCCACCACCAGCCTGAAAGGCAACCCGAGGCCGGCGCTCAAGATTTGAGCAAGAATCTAATCGGTGAGACAAGGTCCTCAAGGAATGCCGGTATCGGAGCTGGCAAGCTGTCCGGCGGATGTCGGGGTCGACCACCGCGGCGGCGCACTACTCGAGGCGTGAGTTCATTCGCGCCACGGGTGCCCGGGTCGTTGGTCTAGGCGCCGCGCTGACCTCTGCCCGTCTCCAGGCCACCCCCTCGTCCACCGACCTCGGCAACAGGACGCCGGGGGCGGGACGCGTCGGCCCAACCGACACCGAGGTTGTGTTCATGCCCGCCTGGAAACTCGCACGGGCAATCCGGGACGGGGAACTGAGTTCCGAAGAGGTCGTGCGCCAACACATCGAGCGGATCCTCGAAGTCAATTCCCACCTCCACGCCGTGGTCCATTTCCACGAGGAGGATCGGGAACGCGCACTCCGGCAGGCTCGCGAGGCCGACGCCGCCCGACTTCGCGGCGATCCCGTCGGGCCGCTCCATGGACTGCCGATCACCCTCAAGGATTCCCTCGACACCGCGGGCTTGGTCACGACGGCAGGAACCACCGGCCGCGCCGATTATATCCCTCAGGAGGATGCGAGCGTGGTGAAGAAGCTGCGCAACGCCGGTGCCATCATCGTCGGCAAAACCAACACCCCCGAGCTCACCCTCGACTACAAGACCGATAACCTCATCTACGGACGAACGGCCAACCCCTACGATCTGGACCGCACCCCGGGAGGCAGCAGCGGCGGTTCAGCCTCGATCGTGGCCGCCGGAGGATCTCCTCTGGACGTGGGCAGCGACACCGCGGGCAGCATCCGACTGCCTTGTCACTTCTGCGGCATCGCAGGCCTCAAACCTTCCCGAGGCCGCGTCTCCAGAATCGGGCATATCCTCCCACCCGGTGGACTCGTGGGCGAATGGACCCAGATCGGCCCCATGGCCAGATGCGTGCGCGATCTCGCCCTGGCCCTGCCTCTGATCTCCGGCCCCGACAACCTCGACTCCACACTCGCTCCGGTCCCGTTTGGAGCCTGGGAGGCCGTCCGTTTCGATTCGATCCGTGGACGGTTTTTCACCCGGTTCGGGAGCCACAGGGCCGAATCCGAGATTGCTCAGGCCGTCCAGGATGCTGCCGAAGCGTTAGCGGACGCAGGCGCGGAATTAGAGCAAGGAGCGTCCGGCCCGCTGATGGACCTGATGGGGGTCGCCGACCTGCTGCACTACGGCGATGGCGGACAATACTACGCGCAGTTACTCAAGACTGCGGGCACAGAAGAGATCTCGCCGAATCTGCGAGCCATCCTGGAATCCGCCCGCACCAAGATGATTTCAGGCGCCGCCTACAGCAGCCTCCTCCAGAGACTCGATCGTCTCAAGAGAGACATGCTCGCCTCCACGGAAGGCTTGGACGTCCTGCTGTGCCCGGTCTGTTCTTCGACCGCCCCCGAGCACCGCACTCGGAAACGGCTCGATTACGCGTTCCTCCCCGCGTTCAACGTCCTTGGCTGGCCCGTTGCCACCGTTCGAGTCGCCACCGGTTCGAACGGCATGCCTATCGGCATTCAAATTGTGGGCAAACCTTGGCAGGAACACCTGGTGCTCGCCGTGGCCGGACTGTTCGAGCAGCAGTTCGGCGGCTGGCGCCATGACTTTGACGCCAGGCTGACCGCCGTTCAGGGAGCGGGGGAACCCACTCGGCTGCCCTGGGCTCGTGGGACCGTATTCGGATCGTAAGGCCGGCTGTCCCCCGTGTGGACCCGATTTCCGGCTGGATCCACGATGGTGGCGGTCACGAAGACCAGAAGCTGCTTCCTAACCTTCTGGGTGGATTCGCTGTGGATCATGCGCCCGCTGAGTGGGAGATCGCCCAACACCGGGACAGTGTCCTTGGCCGTGGGCGCCACTTCGATGGGGAGGCCGCCCAGCACCAGCGTCTGCCCGTCCCAGAGCTGGGCTTGGGTGACCATCTGTCGCACGCGAAACCGCGGCAGGGGCAACGCCACCGTCTTCTCGCTCCCATCCGCCCAGACGCGCACTCTGCCGCCCTCCCCCGGATCGTCGTACCCCAGGAACTCCGTTAAGGTCGGGATCACCGTCAACGTGATCGTGTACCCGTCCGCGCCGACGTTTGGAATGACGTCGAGCATGGGGCCGACCGGGATCGCAGAGGTAAGATACGGAATCGCATTCCTGCCCGCGGGCACTCCGGATTGGACCAGCGCCGCCGGATTGACAGCCGTCATCACGGTGCGCATGTCCGTGATCTGGACCTGCGCCTGCCGCCCGCTCAAGGTCGTTACCCGCGGCGCGACCAGCATCTCCACCCCGGCCTGCTGTTCGAGCGCCTTCAAGGCGACGGGATACTGGCGGTCGGTCAAGATGCCGGTCAGCCTTGCCCCCAACGCCGTCTCGATCCGGATATTGGCAGCGTTGGTGGCCGATCGACCGGGCCAATCGAGTTGGTCCCCCCGAAGTTCCTGCGTGGGAGACGCGTTGACGCCCGCCGCTTCCAGAGCGCGGGTCACGCTGTGGAACTGCGGATCCGTGAGCATGCCGGCGATCGTCGCAACCTGCCCGGTGGTTGGCAGGTTGGCCGCAACGGCAGGAACACCCGCTCCGGGGAACACTCCAGCCGGCGATGCGATTCCGGTGGCTGGCAGGTCGACAAGGGCTGCTCCTCCCCCCAGCAGGTTCCCGAGGAACCCGTCGAAGCCAAGGGCTTTCGAGGCCTCTTGCGTGATCTCGACGAACTTCACCTCGAGCGTCACTTGCGGCGGGGTCGAGTTGAGCATCTGCAGTACGGTCTCGATGGTCGAGAGGTCCTGGGCCGTCGCCCGCACGAGCAGCACCCCGGTGCGATCGTTGTAGAGCATCGCCCCGCCCGCCGAGGCACGCCCTGCGTCAGCGCCCGCCGCCGTCTCTCCCAGCCCAGCCGCCGGGCGGTCGCCGAAATGCACCCCCATCGAGTCGAAGATCCGCCGCAGTGCCTCGGGCGGCGCGAGGCCCCTGGACTCCTTGCCCACCAGCGCCTCCAGGCTCTGCGAGGCCGTGTTCGGATCTAACCGGAAGGTGCGTGTCAGCAGGGGGATCGACGGGAGCGTGCCGGACATACTCTGCCCGTCGGTCGGCGTCGTGGCAGGGTTCTGGCGGTCCTCGCCTGCGGCTGTTAATGCCCCTTGAGCCAGCGCCAGCAGCGTCGGTCGGCCCGCGCTGTCCTTGGGGAGTGCCCATGCGGACGAGACCAATCCCAACGTGGCGGCGCTCAAGGCCGCCAACGACGCCCCGACGAGCACCCGCCGACCGGATGACGGCGCCAACCCGCACCTGCGAAGCTCGAGGAGACGTTCGACCCGCCGGCCCAGGTCCGACCGGAAGAGGGCCATGCCCAGAACCCCAAAGGCACCCGCGCGAGGCAGGCGCGCGGCCAGGCTCACCAGACAATCCGCCAGCACGGCCGGGCCGTCCTCGACCACCACGCTGGCTTCGTCGGCGGCCGCTTCGCAGGCAACGCGCAAGCGTCGCTGCGCCCACCACAACGGCGGCAGCCACCACAGAGCAGCACAAACGCCATCCGCAAGCGCCAACCAGACCGGATCGCGAGCCGACAGATGCGCCAGTTCGTGCGCCAGCATCGCTTCGCGCTCCCGCTGGCCGTGCCTGGTCCCAAAGCCGGGCGCGAGTCCGATGGTGGGACGGAGCACGCCGAACGCGACTGGACCCACCAGTGTCGGGATTTCCACCACCCGGACCTGACCGGACATGCCCAGCCGGCGAGCTACCTGTCGGACTTCGTTCTCGATCGAGGCCGGCGCGGGTCTCCCGCCGCGCCGCCACCACCAACCGAACGTCACCCGCAAGACCAACTTGCGTCCAGCCACAATCCCCGCGCCCGCCAGCCAGAGCCAGGCCGGCCACAACAATGGTCTGCTGCCGGAGCGGATCGCCCGGGCCGAGGGCTCTGCCAAGTCGGTTGCGCGAGCGCTGGACAACGTCGTTTCATGCGCGGCTGTATCCGGCGACGCTGGCAGGTTGGTTTGGACGCGAAACGCGCGCTCGGTCTTTGGCTGGGACTCGAGCCACGCGGCGACCTGGCCGTCCAGGCCCACCACGGTTCCAGCCAACAGCAGGCCTAAGGCGCCGAACCCCGCCAACCACGCGGCGCGCTGGACCCGCCCCGAACGCAGCCGCGGCGCAAGCAGCGCAACCCCGGCAACGATGAACAACCCTTGGAGCGCCAGCACCCCCAGGGCGCGCAACCAGAAGGCGGTGTCAGGGAGCGTACTCATGGTTGGCGCCTCCGTTCGGCGATAAGCTGTTCGATGCGGGCGAGTTCGTCGGAGCTGACTTCGCGCGTGGTGAGCAGGTGGCTCACCATGTTCGCCAAGCGGCCCTCGAACAGACGGTCGAGGACGTGTTCCGCCATCCCTCGACCGACCTGCTCCTCGGCAACCGCGGCAGCGTAGATGAAGGTGCGTCCGTCGGCGCGGTGAGTCACCAGGCCGCGTGGCTCCATTTTGCGGAGCATGGTGGCGATGGTGGTATAGGCGAAGCGCGCCTCGCGTCCGAGGTCGGCGTGGACCTCGGCGACGGTGGCTTCGCCGCGGGCCCAGAGGACCTTCATGATCTGGAGCTGCAGATCGCCGAGGCGATGGATGGCGGGTGGAGGCATACAGTTTAGATGTTCGACGCACGGGATAGTACTACTGCGGTAGTATTTCGTCAAGCACGATTCTGACATAAGTCCCCCAACCCAGTTCTGGGATGCCAGGTCGTATGGAGGTGACCTCTCCAATTCGCGGCAAACTGCGCGGGATTCTCGCTGCGAGCAGGCCCGTGGGCCATCCTTTGGTAGGGCGAGGCTCCGGCCGAGCCGGCTTGTTCCACTGCGGCCCCTAGCTCGGCGGGGGCCTCTCTCTGCGGAAGGTGGCACTTATGGGAATGCCGTGCATGATAGATTGCGCTCAAATCGCAGGGGTGGTTGAATCGGGCCATGCAACGCGCCAACCGTAACCGGCGGAGTTTTCTCCGTGACTTGACCCTCGCCACGGCTGCTGCGGGCCTTCTCCCGCACCGGCGGGCGGCAGCGGCGGAGGCGTCGGTGGAGGCCCCGGCGGCGCTGCACCTGGCGTCGAACCAGTATTCGTGGGCGGTGTTTTACCAGCGCGATGGGCGCGACTTCGGCGCTTCTTTCGATGCCGGTCTCGAGGAGGTGTCGGCCAGCGGCTTGAACGGGTTCGAGCCGGGCGTGGGCGGCGCGGCTCAGATCCGGACGTTGGTGCCCTTGTTGAAGAAGCACGCGCTCGAGATGCGGTCCATCTATGTGAACAGCACGTTGCACACCGCCGAGACCGCCGAACGGAGCATCGCCGACATCGTGGCCATCGCGCGCGACGTCGAGGCGGCCGGCACACGCATCGTCGTCACCAATCCCAACCCGCTGCGCTGGGGCGGAGGCGAGGACAAGACCGACGCCCAACTTCGGACGCAGGCCGGGGCGCTGAATCGGTTGGGCAAAGAACTGGCGGCCATGGGTCTCACGCTGGCCTACCACAACCACGACATCGAACTGCGGCAGGCCGCGCGCGAGTTCCATCACATGATGGTCGGCACCGAACCTGCCTATGTGGGCCTCTGCTTGGACGCCCACTGGATCTACCGCGGGGCCGGCAATTCGCAGGTCGCCCTGTTCGACGTCGTCAGACTCTACGGCTCGCGCATCAAGGAGCTGCACCTGCGCCAGTCCGAAAAGGGCGTCTGGTCGGAGGTCTTCGGCCCGGGCGACATCGACTACGAGGCACTAGCGAGCGAGATCCTGGCGCACGACGTGTGCCCGCACCTCGTGCTCGAAGTCGCCGTCGAGACCGGCACCCCCAAGACCCTCAGCCCGGTCGAGGCTCACCGGCGCAGTGTCGCTTACGCCCGGAAGATCTTCGCCGGCTTCGCTGGCTAACCGGGCTCGAGCCGGATGCGAACCTCCAGCCGCTTTGGCCTGGTCCTCTGGGCGGTCACCCTGGGGTCCAACCCGGGCCGCGCCGAGTCGACCTCCGCGGTTGCCCAACCGGTCGGCGCGAACGCCGCCGCGCTGACCCAGGCCGCCCCCGCGGCCGCAAACCTGCCCGCCTATGGTCCCGTGCCCCTGAGCCGTTGGGCGGGCAGCATCCCGGCGCGTTTCGACACGTGGGAGGTGGTCGTGGCGCCGGACCGCGACGAGGCGGAATGGTGGGCCGGGGCGCCTTCGGTGGTCCTCGAGGAGACGGGCACGTTTTGGCTGGCCGCGCGCATGCGCTCGCCCGAACGGCCCAAGGGCCAGCGCGGCTACGAACTGCGCCTGTTCCGCAGCGACGACGGCGTGCGCTTCACGAAGGTGCACAGCCTCCGGCGCGAGCAGGTGCCCCTCCCAGGCTTCGAGCGCCCCGCCCTCCTCCACGATCCGGTCACCGGCCGCTTCAAGCTCTATGCCTGTGGCCCACTGAAGGAGGACTGGTGCATCTTCAAGTTCGCCGATGCCGACCGGCCCGACCAATTCGATCCCCGGACCGCTCGCCCGGTCATCGAAGGCCGGCCGCTCGATCGCGAAGGCGTGCCCTTCCCCACCGGCTATAAGGACCCGGTCATCCTGCACGCCGAGGGCGTGTACCATTGCTTTGTGATTGGCGTGTTCCGACTCGAGCGGCTCTACCACTTCACCAGCCGCGACGGCGAGGTCTGGGAACCGGTCGGCGACCGCGCCCGCTCGCTGCTGGACCTGGCCGGCTGGCACAGCTTCTTCGTGCGCCCGGCGAGCGTCGTGCCCTTGGGCGTGGGTTACTTGTTCGTGTACGAAGGGTCCGACCTTTCCTGGCCCGACCCCGTCTACAACATCGCCACTGGCCTAGGCTTCACCTTCGACCTCCACCACATTACGGACCTGACGCCCGACGCACCCCTGCTGGTCAGTCCAACACCCGGGCGCCTCCACGTCTGGCGCTACTCTCACTGGCTCTGGGTGAACGACCAGCTCTGGGTGTACGCAGAAGTCGAGAAACCCAACGGCGCGCACGAAATCCGCCTGTTCCGATTGCCCCGCTCTCGGTCTTGACGCCTCGGGCGCCTGGCCCCATAACCTGCACCTTCGAGCCGGTTGCCAGCGGTGGCCGAAGGCGTGTGGGGCAGGGGCAAGGGAGCCGGAGGTCAAGTCGGCGCGGGGTAAGGGCGGGAATGGGAATGGGCAGGCGCTGCGCCCCCTGCGGGGCAGATGGAACATGCCTAATCGAATTCATTAGCTTGATAAAAATGTTTCGTGAATGTGGAACTGAGCTTGCGAGGGTTGCGGGCGTGCGTTAAATATCCGCCCCGTTCGCCTCGCAAGCGGGCCTAATCGGTCGGATTCACTTTTCGCAAGTTCATAGGGCGGCTGGGCCGGAGCGCAGATGCGATGTCAGACGTATTTCCTAAGTGGACAAATCAGTTGCCGCTGAAACTCGTGGCGGGCGTGCTGTTGCTCGGCGGGTCGGCGGTGGCGGGGATTTGGTACTACTTCACGCCGGCCTACACGCGGGTCGGGTACCAACCGATCCAGCCGGTCAGCTTCTCGCACAACATCCACGTCGAGCAGTTGGGTTTGGATTGTCGCTACTGCCACGATGGCGTCGAGAAGTCCTGGTACTCGAACATCCCGGCCAGCAGCGTTTGCATGAACTGCCACAACCAGGTGCTGAAGGACGATCCGAAGCTGGCGCTAGTGCGGGAGAGCGCGGCCTCGGGCCGGCCGATCCCTTGGGTTCAGGTGCACAAGGTGCCGGACTATGTGTACTTCAATCACGCCGTGCACGTGAACCGCGGGGTGAGCTGCGTGCATTGCCACGGCCAGCTCAACCAGATGGACGAGGTCTACCACGCCAAGCCTTTGGGGATGACCTTTTGCCTCGAGTGTCATCGCCACCCGGAGGCCTACTTGCGGGCGCCCGCGGAGGTCTACAACCTCGAGTGGCAGCCGGAGAATCAGACCCAGCAGCTCGCCGACGGCGCCCGGTACGTGAAGGAGTGGAATGTGAAGCGGCTCGAGCATTGCTCCGCCTGTCACCGATGAGCAAGACTGTCCCACCTCCTTGTCCGGAGCCGGCGACCGGCCCGCTGTACTGGCGCAGCCTCGAGCACTTGGCCGAAACCCCTGAGTTCCGCGCCTGGGCCGAGCGCGAGTTCCCCGCCGGAGCCAGCGAGTTGCGCGACCCTCACAGTCGCCGCGACTTCATGAAGCTGATGTCCGCCTCGTTTTTGTTGGCGGGGGCGGGCCTGACAGGTTGCCGGCGGCCGGTCGAGACGATTCAGCCTTTTGCCAAGCAGCCCGAAGGGTACACCCACGGGCTACCCCAGCACTACGCCACCGCCATGCCGCGGCGCGGCGGGGCGGTCCCGTTGGTGGTCACGACGCACGAAGGCCGGCCGATCAAGATCGAAGGGAACGCCGAGCACCCGTTAAACGCCGCTCTCGCCCGTGACCCCGCGGACCGGCACGGCGGCACCGATCTGCCGGCGCAAGCTTCGCTGCTCAACCTCTACGACCCGGACCGCGCGCGGCGCTACACGTTTAAAGGGCTGAATTCGACTCGCGAGCAAGCGCTCGACGCGCTAGCGGAGGCGGCGCGCAAGTTCGCCGATCGTCAAGGCAAGGGGCTTTGCTTTTTACTCGAGCGGAGCGGTTCGCCGTCGCGCGCGCGGCTGCAGCAGCTCCTGACCGAGAAGCTGCCCCAGGCGCGCTGGTTCACTTACGAGCCGGTGGATTTCGACCCGCCGCGCCGCGGCGCCAGCCTGGCCTTCGGCCGGGCGGTGCGGCCGCTGTACCACCTCGAGCGGGCCCGGCGTGTGTTGGCCTTAGACTGCGACTTTCTGGGCGTGGAAGAGGAGGCTTATCGGCTCATCCGCGGTTTTGCGCGGGGTCGGGCGCCGAAGACGCCGGGCGACGAGCTCAACCGGTTATACGTGGCGGAGAGCTTGCTGACGGTTACGGGCTCCAATGCCGATCACCGCTTGCGACTGGCTGCCAGTCAGGTTTTCCCCTTGGCGGCCTGGCTGGGGGCGGAAGTGCTCGAGGCGGGCGGCGCTCCGGCACCGGGAACGCCTGCCGCCGCCGCGGTGGCCGCGTTACGCGAGGCGGCCTCCGGGTTAACCCCCGAGGTGCGGCGGTGGGGATCGGTCTGCGCGCAGGATCTGTGGGCCAGCCGCGGCCAGGTGGCGGTCTTGGCGGGGCATCGCCAGCCGCTGGCGGTCCACTGGCTGGCGCAGGTCTTGAATTTCCAGCTCGGCCGCGCCGGCGGCGCAGTCGGGTTTATCGAGGCGAGCGAACCGGCGAGCGGCACGATGGCGGCCCTGGTGCAGGCGCTGCATGGGAGCGAGGTCGACACGTTGGTGGTTTTGGGCGGGAATCCTGTGTACAACGCGCCGGCCGATCTCGAGTGGGCCAAGGCGCAGCGGCAGGCGACCACGATCTTCCGGTTGGGCGCTTACGAGGATGAGACGGCGCCGCACTGCGATTGGCATTTGCCCATGGCGCATTACCTCGAGTCGTGGGGCGACGCGCGAACGGCGGACGGGAGCTTGGTCCCGGTTCAGCCGCTGATCGAGCCGCTCTTTGGTGGGTTGACTGAACTCGAGGTCTTGGCGCGGGTGGGCGGCCTCGAGGCGGTCAAGCCGCACGACATCGTGCGCGGGACCTTCCAGGGGTTAGCGCCGGAGGGTGTGTTCGAGGAGAACTGGAAGAAGTATCTGCACGCCGGATATCTGCCGGGCAGCGCGGCCAAGGCGGTCGAGGTCGAGCTGCAGTGGGGGACGGCCAGCCAGGCGCTGGCGGGAATGGGGGCGAAGCCCCCGCCGTCCGCGACGGCGCTCGAGGTGGTCTTCGCGCCCGACAACCGCGTCGATGACGGGCGGTACACGAACAACGGTTGGCTGCAGGAGTTGCCCGATCCCATCACCAAGATCGTCTGGGACAACGTGGTTTATCTCAGCGAGAAGACCGCGCGCGAGTTGGGTGTGGCGGTGGTGGATGAGAACCGGATGAACCTGCGCGTGCCGGTCGTGCGGCTCGAATCGGCTGGCCGGACCATCGAAGGACCCGCTTGGATTCAGCCTGGCTTGGCCGATTACGTGGTGGGCGTGACTCTCGGTTACGGGCGGCCGGCCGCGG
>VHCO01000180.1 GCA_016871715.1 Verrucomicrobiota bacterium | reverse complement strand
GCGCGGCCATCTTGGCCGCGTACTGCGGGCGGGACGCCCGCACTCCGTCCGCCATGGTCTGCCAAGGGAGCGCGGCCATCTTGGCCGCGTACTGTGGGCGGGACGCCCGCACTCCGTCCGCCATGGTCTGCCAAGGGAGCGCGGCCTTCTTGGCCGCGTACTGTGGGCGGGACGCCCGCACTCCGTCCGCCAAGGCCTGCCAAGGGAGCGCGGCCATCTTGGCCGCGTACTGCGGGCGGGACGCCCGCACTCCGTCCGCCATGGTCTGCCAAGGGAGCGCGGCCATCTTGGCCGCGTACTGCGGGCGGGACACCCGCACTCCGTCCGCCATGGTCTGCCAAGGGAGCGCGGCCTTCTTGGCCGCGTACTGTGGGCGGGACGCCCGCACTCCCTCCGCCAAGGCCTGCCAAGGGAGCGCGGCCATCTTGGCCGCGTACTGCGGGCGGGACGCCCGCACTCCCTCCGCCAAGGCCTGCCAAGGGAGCGCGGCCATCTTGGCCGCGTACTGCGGGCGGGACACCCGCACTCCGTCCGCCATGGTCTGCCAAGGGAGCGCGGCCATCTTGGCCGCGTACTGCGGGCGGGACGCCCGCACTCCCTCCGCCATGGTCTGCCAAGGGAGCGCGGCCATCTTGGCCGCGAGGCAGCGCGCGAGGACACCTGCGCCCACGGTTCACCACCCCATTAAGCCCCATCCGCGATGGTGGCTCCCCAGGACCGCCAGCTAGAGGTAGGGCCGGACCGCCGGGCCGGCCGCTCGGGTTTGGTGAACTGCTTCGTTCGGCGCGCCCAGCGGTCGCGCCCTACCTTTCGGCGCGCCCAGCGGTCGCGCCCTACCTTTCGGCGCGCCCAGCGGTCGCGCCCTACCTTTCGGCGCGCCCAAGCCACCGATTCATGCGGTAGGGCGAGGCTCCTGCCGAGCCGCGACGGGCCCTGCCGGTCCATGGCCCCTATGCGCGTGCCAAAGCGGGTGGCGACTACCCATGGCGCTGCGCAAGGGTGCGAACCAGTTCCTCGACTCCCTTGACATCACGAATGGCCAGGAACCCTACGTCGGTGGCGTGCCGATGCCCTTCGCTGTCGCGGCGCAAGTCTTGCGCAAACACCAGATCGCCCGAGCCGTCGGCATGTTGCTTGCGCCGCAAATCCGTCAGCCGCTCCGGCTCGAACGACCGGATCGTCACGCTCCCGCGCCAACCCGCCGCAAACAAGATCGCCCGACGATCCGTTATCGCATACGCACTCCCTAAAGCGCGCCGCCGCGCCCAGTACGGACTCGATAGCATCGCCACCCCAATCAGGATAAACGGCACCCCAAACAGCGGAAAGGCCCGGAACAGACCCGATCCAGCCTCGCTGGCTTGGCTTGTGCCCCATGCGGCCATCCCAGTCCAAAAAAGCGCAAACGCCGTCCAGGGCACCCCGAATAACACAATCGGCCACGTGCCCCGAGCGAGCCGACCCGGGATCGGCTGTCCTAGCCACACCAATCGCTCCCCCGACTGAAGCTCCGCTTCAACCAGAGCGCGCAATCGGTGGGGGAGATGTGCAGGATCTTGGCCGTTCATAGTGCCGGTTGAACTCGCCAGGTGCGGCTCGATCTCAGTCGCCTGGCTGGCGCCGTAGACTTGCTCCCACGTCCGCTCGCCACGCCGGTTCCCCTGCCGAAGTCCGAGCGCTCGATCTGGCCGGTCGACGCTAAGCCCCACAGCAGAACGCATCTCACGCTGCGCCGCATGGACGCTCACGCTAGCCCGAAGCCGCTTCGAAGCAAGCCGATTCCCCTGTCTCCCGCGTCATTCTGTCACTTGGCTTGCACCCCGACAGCCGATTCCCACGCCACCTAGCGAGGAGCCCTCAGCTCGCCATACACCAACGTTTAGCAGTAGGGCGCGCAGAGGGCGCGCAGCGGACTGCGCGCCCTTCCAGCCGCGCTGGTCGTCCGAAGAGGTGACGCATCTGTCAACTACTATATACTTGTTATTTAATTTGGTGCCACGATCCACCCGAATCTCGATCAAGGTTCAGCGCCCACGGGCGCGTCCTCCCCTCGGGCGTGACGAGCCCACCCCACAAGGCGCCGGCCGCCAACTCTGCGGGCGGACTGGGCCAAGGCCGCCCGCCTTCCCAGCAATGGGACTTTAGTTCTCAACCACTTACGACGCCTTCATTCAGTGATGCCGGGGGGTGATCAGTCGAATCTTGGCTGAGCACAGACGCGCTCGGCGGGCGGGTGCGTCTGAGCTCCCCATTTCTTGCCATCGATCCGGGCCCTAAGGTTTGCGCAGCCGGAAGAATCTCATCGCGCTCGCGCTGAAGGGCTCTTGGAGGACCATTGTTTGCGTGCCCGCGACCCACTTTGGCGCTGTCACCTCCCGCCACGGGCCGGTTGCACTCGCTGCCCCCTCGAGCAAGTAGCCGTCGGTGCCAGCCCTTTCCCAGACCACAGCGGGCTTTAGGACCAAAAACGGCCCGACCTTCTGGCCCATGAGCACCCGGATTGCCTCTAACGACAGTTCCCGGCCGTAAATGCGGACATCGGCGACGGCGCCCTTCGAGCGATATCCAGGGTTCACGACGCAACCGTAGTCCTTCGAGGCTCCCAGCAGCAGATAATTAGCGCTGTTTCGAACCGGACCCAGAACTCTGTTGGCCACCAGGTCGCCATTGACGAAAATCCGAGCCTCCGACGTCGCCGAGTTGAAAGTCACCGAGACATGCGTCCACACATTGACGGGTGTAGTCCCGCCCCCCAACACGTAGGCCCCACCCACGCCACCCGTCGTAACGATTGCCAACTCGGCTCGGTTACCCACCACAACGCTGTACCCGCCGGCCACGTTAGCGCACCCCTTGTCGATGACAAATTCCAGCCCGTTGAACAACTGCCCCGGCCGACTCCAAAACGCGATGGTCCAGTTCCCCAGCAGGTCCAAGTCGTTCGCGTCCTCGACGCGCAGCCAGGTGTCGACGCCGTTGAACTGGATGTAGTTCTGTCCAATCTCGGGTGCAAACCCAAACGCCGGCTGCCCCGCGATGACCGCGGTATGCCCGCGCCCCGTGACATCCTCGACTCTTCCAGTCCCACGGTTCACCATCGGCCACCAGGCAATGTCCGGTGTCAGCGGGTCATACAACTGCTGGATCTCAGCAGGAGTCAACGCGCGGTTGTAAATGCACACGTCGTCAAGGAGCCCCTTGAAACCCCCATCCATCCAATGAACCGGCGCCCCGCCGATATACAGATTGTCTGTATGTTGAAGCGGTTCGGTGAGCGTTGTACGGTAGACCTCCCGGCCGTTCATGAACGTGCGGACCTCACCTTGTTGGCGGGAAAACGTCACCGCCAGATGTGTCCACTCATCGCCCAGGTAATCGGCGAAGGGCACGTCGATCCCTGGTGCGAAAGTTTCGAAGCGCAGCCGCAAGTCCGTGTAGCCGTGGTTCGGTGGGCGTGACCGAATGAAGAAGCCGGGGGCCATGTTCGCCGCTTTTCGGACAATCGTCCCGAATTGGTCCGGACCGCCGGACGTCCCCTTGCACCAGAGCGCGATCGACAAGGCCTCGGTCGGCTCTAGCGTTGTATTCCTGGGAACGCTGACATAGGTAGAGCTGGTCCCATTGAAACGGAGGCATGGCGTGCCGGCTATGCCGGCGCTCTCAAAAACAGCCCCATAAACGGTGCCGTTGTTACCGTTCCCGCTCGCGTCAGCGGCGCTGCCGTTGAATGGATAGTAGGCAACCAAACCGCCGGTGACGGCGGGAAGGGTAGTCTGGGAAAGCGCTGGGAATGCGCACGTAAGGGCAACCGTGCCGGCCAGCAGGATCCTGAGAGATGAACGACTCTTTTTCATAGTGACGGGTATTTCCGCGAGGTCTTGGTTTTCTCATGGAACAACCCGCCCGAACGGAGGCACCCGCATCCGGGAGCGGATGTTCCGACTCTACATATGCAGACCTTGCACATTCGCTGCACGGGCGCTCGGTCGCCCAACCTTGTGGCGATGACGGAGCTAACGCACGGTGAGGGTAGGACGACGCTGCCGAAAGGCCATCGAGGAGGGGCTTACGCTCAGGCCAGACCCCAAGGTCGGCTCGGCATGAACCCAGCGGACAGGTCGTCTCAGAGCCCTCAGCTTGCTCGTCCTGATCATCCGACCTTCTTGTGGACGAGAGGGTCTCGGCGCGGCTGCGTTCTGCCGACTCGTTTCTGCTCGCAGTTGCGTGCAGGTCTGGCCATGGTCTCGTCCGATGACCACCAAGACCACCAAGGTCCCAGGCCGCCCTTCCGCCGGACGTTCTTTCCCGAGCACCCACTGGTCGGAGATCCAGGCAGCGGCCAACCGCGAGACCGTCCAGGGCAGCGAGGCGCTCGCGGGTTTGCTTACTCGCTACCGCCCCGCTCTCCAGGCGTATGCTGCCCAGGCGTTTGCTGTCTCTGACGCGGATGGCCTAGACCTGTTCCAGGGTTTTGTCGAGCGCGTCGTCCTCGAGCGAAACCTGATCGCCCGCGCGCGCCATATGCCGGGCTACCAGTTCCGCGGTTACCTACGCAAGGCCTGGCGCAACTTCATCCAGCAAGCGCATCGGGACAGCCACTGCGCGTCGCGATACCCTGCCGGAGGATTCGCTGCGCTCGATGAGTCAGGTGCGATCGAGAGCGCGGTGGGGCACGAGAGTAAGCCGGAGTACTTCGACGTGCCGTGGGCCCGCACTGTCCTCGAGCAAGCCACCGCGCGCATGCGGACTGAATGTGAGCAGGAAGGCAGAGGCAGCATCTGGGAGGTCTTCCAATCCCGGGTTCGCCTGCCCATTCTCGAGGGCTCCGACCCGGTGCCGTATGCCGAACTGGTGAAGCGTTGTCAGATCGAGTCACCCATCCAGGCCAGAAACCTTTTAGTGAGCGGCAAACGGATGTTCGCCCGCCACCTCCGCGATGTGGTGCGCGAGTACGTCAAGTCCGACGCCGACATCGAAAACGAATTGAGCGAACTCCAAGTCATCCTGGGCGCATGATCGCAGCTCCCACTGCATATACATACTTGGGTGGTCCTCCCGCGTGCGGGGAAGACCTGCGGACGATCGCGTTGGTTGGGTACTCGAAGGAGTGGTCCTCCCGCGTGCGGGGAAGACCTCCCTGACACCAGCATGCCGCAGGACCAGAAACCAGTCGCGCCCGGCTTGGACCGTCGGTTGGGGCGCCTGTTCACGCTCGAGACCGGCACTGAAGGAGACTGGCGACCGGAGGAGCTGCGAGCCATCTTCGAGCACCAGTGGGGCGCTCCCCTGCAGGTAGACCTCGGCCAGTTGGAGCGTGGACGCACGGCCAAAGTGCGAACGCTGAGTCAGGCCGAAGGGCTGTTACTCAAGAGTTTTCGCGATCTCTTCACCCATCCGCACCCACCCGTCGAGTTACTCGTCTTAGCCAAGGACTTCGGCAAGCTTCATCAGGGCCGCTCGGACGGTCCACTGCCGCGCGAGATCGCCTTGGCCATCTATTACTCGAGCATCTTCGTCGCCCTCCTCCGCTTGGGACAACGCATCAGCCAACTCGACGATGCCACGCTGCGAACCGCAGCGCAGTGGATGGTCGCGCAAGACTGGCCAGACCCGACCACCAAGAGCCTGTTCGAGAAAGGTTTGGCTGCGCGGAAAGCTTGAGTCTCGCCGCGGCTCGTGGTAAACACCCCGCACCCGGGTGAAATGAAGAAACAAGAGGCCACGGCTTCCGGCGGTTGGAGCGGTGGAGCAAGCCACCCTGCTAACAGCGCAGAGCTACAGCAGAGCATCGGCGCCAGCGCAGACGAATCTGAACACGGGTGCGCGGCTGCCGGTCCGCGCGTTTCCGCATTCCTTCCCGGGCGATCCTCCTGGCACAGGAGTCCCGCCATTAGCCTGCCGCCGCACCCCGGACTACTGGGCCGGATCCACCGGTACGAACTGGTCGACTGTGTGGGCGAAGGAGGCATGGGGATCGTGTTTCGGGCCCGCGATCCGGAGTCGGCACAGATGGTCGCGGTGAAGCTGCTCAAGCCGGGGTTGGCGACGGACCGACGCGCGGTGGCGTACTTCCTCAAGGAAGGGGGCCACCTCCAGCGGCTCAACCATCCGAACATCCTGCCGGTGCTCGAATGCACGGAGACGCCCGAGGGCGCCTGGCTGGTGCTGCCGTTCATGACCGGCGGGAGTCTGGCAAGCCGGCTCGCGGCCGGACCAACCCTCAATGCTGTCGCCATTCTCCGAATCGCGCGTGAAGTGGCCGACGCGCTCGCCTTCGCTCACACCCGGAGCATCATCCACCGCGACCTCAAACCCTCGAACATCCTCTTCGATGCCGCCGGCCGGACCTTCCTAGGCGATTTCGGCCTCGCCCAATCGCTCTGGAACGATGAACTGGTCGATGTGCGGTCGCACGTACCGGAAGGCACCGTTCATTACCTGTCCCCCGGGTTGGCCCGCGGCGATGCCGAAGACACTCGCGGCGACATATACGCCTTGGGCGCCGTGCTTTACGAAATGCTGACGGGGCGACCACCGTACCTCGGACAGCATTGGGACGAGGTCTTGAAACGCATCGCCCAAGGTCCACCGCCAGCGATCGTTCTGGTGAACCAGCGCGCCGATCGTCGGTTGGCGGCCATTGCCGAAGGTGCCATGGCACGGGAGTTGAGGGACCGGTACGCCCACGCCTCGTATCTACTCGAGGACCTCCAACGAGCGGAGCGCGGGTTGGCGCCGCTCGGGCCCGGCGGCGGACTGCTCCGGACCCTAGGACACAACGCTCAGGCCGCGCACCATCTGGATGGCGATGACCGGGACTCGAGACCGGCGCCGAGTCACGTGGGCCGTCACCGCCAGCCTAGCGCTGACCATCCTGGCGACCGCCACGTGGGAACGGCTTCACCCACCGCCACCCTCCCTCGAAGCGATCCACGTGATCACCGTGCCAGGGATTCTGGATTGGCGGGGCACGAAGGTTCGTCCGGCGGAGCCAGGCCGACCGCTGACCCTGGTCTTGCGGGACCAGAAGCGTGTGGTCTATGTCTCAGCCGAAGGCTCCGCCTACAGCGAACTCCGGCCGCCGGAACCCGTCGAACCGTTGGCGGTCGATTTCTTCCACGACTTCGACGGCGACGGCCTTCTGGAAACGGTGGTGAGTTCCCAACTCGGCAGCGAGTTCAGGGTGTCCGTCTACAATCGTAACAACTACGAACTGCGGCGCTTCACCGCGCAAGGACCTCGGTTGAGCCGCGAGGACCCTCGCGAAGTGCTCGGCGGGATGTGGGGTGCCACCGTGGCCGACCTCGAGGGTGACGGCCAACGTGAGATGTTCGGGGTCATAGCTTCGTCCTTCCCGCCTTCCCCGCGCGGGCTGCTGTGCTTCAATTGTGAGACTCAGCAGTTGCTCTGGCAGCACCTGATCGGACCCTACATCATCGGCGTCGAGGCTAGCGACCTCGACGGCGACGGCGTGCGGGAGGTTATCGTGGGCACCTATGCCGCCTGCAACGGGAACGTCGCGCCGGACGAGTCCGACGACCATCACAGTTACGTTTATGTCTTCGGACCCGATGGCTCAGTCCGTTGGCGTGTTCCCCTCGGCGATGACTATACCCAAACCTGCCCGATCATCGCAACCGCCGATGCCGATCAGCGTCCCGAGCTGTACGTCTGTCTGACCGCCGCGGGGGACCATCGCCAGCGAATGGGCAAACCGTTGGCGGCCGCTGTGCTGCGGCTCAGTATGGACGGAGAGATCGTCTCCCGCAGAGACTTTGGCGCGGACCTCTGGGGGGCGACAGCCGCTGACCTGGACGGCGATGGCCGGGCGGAGTTACTGGCCACCGACTGGGAGGGCAGCCTCCACCTGCTCGATCACGACCTGCGTCTCTTGAGCTCGGTGAATCTCGTCCCCACCCGTTACACGCGCGCGGAACTGAAGATCGCTTTCGTGACAGACCTGGACGGAGATCGCGTCCCGGAGATTGTCCTCACCGGCTCCCAGCACGAATTAGCCACACCGTTGGGGCCGGCCGTTCGCCATGAACGACCCGTCCTCCACATCCTTCACCAGAACGAGGTCATCGTCCTTAACTCCCGTCTCACTCCGCTCACCCGTTACTTGGTCGCCGCCAAGTGGCTGGACACACCCATGTTCCAGCTTCGACTCGCTGCGCTGGGCCCGGACCGCCGCAGCGCTTTGGCGCTCCTTACCCACCAGGCTGCGTTCCTCGCCCTGCGGCCCTGAGCAGCGTCCAAGCCGCTGGCACCCAACGCTCCGCACCGCGATGGATAACACCCGTACTACCCGGTGCGCAAGAGGGCAGGGCAGGGCCAGCTCCTGCCCGCTGACTCCCTCCGGTCGCGCACGCTCGGATCGTTGGGCTGTCAACATCTAAAAACCGGTCACTTAATTGAAAGTCTTGTCATTCAAGCACCGTTGAGGAGGCTAGGCAGGGGACGACGGCGACGGGCAACGGGCGAGTCCGGTGCAGATCTCGCGCTGTCAACTACTAAATCTGCGTCTTCTTAATTTGAACCCGCAATATGCTAAGACCGCGTAGGTTGCCCGTGCCTTCAGTGCCTCAGCCCAGGCGTTGGAGGCCAGGGCCGGGAGCCGGCAGACGCACGACGAACTCGCTGCCCTCGCCTGGCCGACTCGAGACGGAGACCCGCCCCCCATGCGCTTCGACCACCGCCTTCACGACACTCAACCCGAGACCTAACCCGCGCTGTGAACGACTCTTGTCGCCGCGGTAGAGCCGCGCCCAGATCTTGTCCACTTCGTCCGGCGCAATCCCCAGGCCCGTGTCGCGCACGGACACGGTCGCCCAGCCCGGTTCGGTCGCCACTCCGACCCACACCCGGCCGCCTGCGGGCGTGTACTTGATCGCGTTATCCAGCAGGTTGCCGAACACTTGCCGAATGCGGTTGGCATCCACGCTGGCCGTGCAGGGGCCGGCGGCCTCCCGATCGAGTCGGATCTGTTTCTCTTCGGCGGCGAACTCGTAGACCTCGACCGCCTCCCGCACCAACCGGCACAGGTCCAAACGCTCGCGGTGCAGCTTCATCATGCCCGCCTCCGCCTCGGCGATGTCCATGACGGTGTTGAGCATGCTCATGACCCGATCGGACTCTTCGACACACTCGGCCAGAGCCTCGCGGGCCGTGGCGGAGGTCTGGGCATCCTGGAGGGCTAGCTCCGCTGTGCCCCGGAGCCGGGTGAGCGGGGTGCGGAGATCGTGAGCTACGTTGTCGAGCGCCTCACGCATGCTCTTGATCAGCGCCTGATTCGCATCCAAGAGGCGGTTGAAAAGCTGCGCCAATTCATCTAACTCATCCCTCGACGGCCGGGTCGGCACGCGCGCCTCGAGCCGGCCGGTCTCGAGGATCGACCGCGCCGTCGCCACAATCTGGCGCACCGGCAGGGTCGCCCGATGCGCCAAGAACGCGCCGGCGCTAAACCCCACCAAGACAATCATCCCGAGCGACACCAGGAAGACGGTGCGAAACGGTTGGAAGAGAGTCTCGCGGTTGTTGGCGCTGCGCCCGACTTGCAGCAGCGCTCCGTCAAGGAGCACCATCGACACGAGCGCAAAGTCTTTCTCCTCGTCCTTCGGCAGCCGGATCACTCCGACTTGGCGCCGGTAACCGTCCCACCCCAGCTCGACGTCCTTGAAGGCAAACCAATCCTCCGGCGCGACCACCAGTTGGACCGTGTTCCAGCGGTTGACCAACCGCACGAAGAACGGGCGCGTGCCGGCAGCTTGTTCGTCCCGAGCCAGCCCGTTGCGCAGAGCCCCTACGCCGCCCGCCTGGTAGATCGCCGCGCATTCCTTGAGACGCGCCTCGATCACCTCGCGTTCCTTGCGCTCGATGACCGCCAGAAGCGCGTAGTAAAGGAGGCCAAAGAGCGCCGCGCTGCTGACGATGAAGATCAGCGCATACCAGAGGTTGAGGCGCAGCCCAAAGTTGCGCCGCACCCGCTCAATCAGCCGCGAGGACATAGCCCACGCCGCGCAAGGTTTGAATCAGCTTCTTCTCCGGGTCTACCTTGGCCCGGAGGCGGTGGACCAGCACATCCACGATGTTGGTCTGAGGATCGAAGCTGTAGTCCCACACTCGCTCCATGATCATGGTCTTGGTGACGACCCGCCCGGGATGGCGCATCAGGTACTCGAGCAGGGTGAACTCGCGCGGTTGCAGCTCCACCTTCTCGTCCCCGCGCCGGACGCTGCGGGTCAACAAATCCAACGTCAAAGGCCCCACCACCAACCGCGTCGGCTCCGGCGTCTTCGCGGCGCGTCGGAGCAGGGCCTGGACCCGCGCGAGCAACTCGGTGAAAGCGAAGGGCTTGGTCAGGTAATCGTCGCCGCCGGCCTGCAGGCCCGTGACTCGGTCGTCCACGCTGGCGCGTGCGCTCAGAATGATGACCGGGGTCTGCACGCCGCGGCTACGCAGCGTCTGGAGCAGGGTGAGCCCGTCCAGCTTGGGCAACATCAGATCGACCACGGCCGCGTCGTACTCGATCGTCGTAGCCAAGTCCAACGCGCGCTCGCCCTCGCCGCAGTGGTCCACCGCGTAGCCGCTTTGTTGCAGGCCCTTGACCACGAACGACGCGATCTTCGGATCGTCCTCGACCACCAGCAGTCTCATCGATTCATCCTACCTCAGGACCGGCTAGCGCGAATTGCCGGCGCGGATCGCCCGGCGCCCGGTTTTCACCCCAGTACATCCGGATCAGCGGCCGTTGCACGCTGAAACCGTGCCCCTGGGCCCACTCGACCGCCGCTAGGTTCGGGTCCGGGATGTCCCAGTACACCCCCTGGCCGTCGCCTTCGCCCAAAAGAGCCTCGACCAACCTCAAACCGGCCTGGGGAGACTCCGCCACAACCGGACCCAAATAGCGCGCGCGCGCGCCCGGGCGGCTGAGGCCGAATCCCGCCACCTGGCCCGACTCGAGGCGCAGGACACGCGCTCGGCTGCCCGAGTTGGCTAACGCGCGCAGCAGTCCGAGGCGCGACACGCCGAACGCGGCCTCATCGAGCGCTCCGATCTGCTGCGCTTCCTCGAGGCTCGAAACCCACGGCGCGTCCGCCAGGGCGGTCTGCTGGGCCGGGAGCCGAACGTCCGGGTGGTTCCACCGCCTCAGCGTCCACTCGTCCCGAAACCCCAGGCCGTCATACACCCGCTTGCCCAGTGGCGTGGCATCGAGCTTGATACAACGCACCCCGCGCGCGCGCAACGCCTCCAGACAACCCTCGAGCAGCGCCCGGCCGATCCCGCGCCGCCGGTACTCCGGATGCACCAGGACCATACCGATCCATGCCAACTCGACGCCATAGACCGTCGTCGTGGCCGTGCCCGCGCGGGTGCCATCCCACTCAGCCACAAAACAACCTCCCGGCTCCGTCGCCAAGAAACGCCGCCAATCGTCCGCCGTCTGGTTCCAACCCGCCGCCGCACGCACGGTATCGGCGAACTCGAGGTCCGCCTCCGTCATCAAACGCAGCCGCACGCAACCATTCACAGACTTACAGAACGCCCTGCGGAACGCCGGTCGCCCTCAACCCCAATCGCCTCCGCGGACCTGTCGGCCCGCCGGCGGCAGGAACCGGACGGGACCGTACACGTCGCATGCGCCGAGTCTTCCCTAAGCCCCGTCTGGAATCAACCTCGTCCGGCTCCTTCATCGGCTCGATCTCAGCCGCAGCCACCCCAAGGCCAAACCTCCCGCAGCCAGGGGGCTGGCTGCGGGAGGGGACTGAAGCGGGTGGCTCGATCCATGGCCTTAGCTGGCTCGGGTCTCGTCAACCACCACGTACCGGCTGTGACCGTCACGCCACACCCGCACCAGCGTGGTCCGGTCCTTGGCCTTCTCCGTGAGACGGATCGCGTCGTCGGCGGTGCGCACGGGGCGCCGGTTGATCTCAAGAATCACATCGCCCGGCCGTAGCCCGGCCTCGAGGGCGGCTGAATCCGGAGCCACGTCGGTGACCAGAGCGCCGCTGAGGTTCGCTGGCGCATCCAGTTGCCGCCGCGCGCGGCTGTCGAGGTCGCTCACCACAACCCCGTTGAGCGTGCCTTGGTCCTTCGCGTTGGGCGCGTCGGCCCGCGCAACCTGGGGATCGCCCGGCAATTCTGCCAGCTTGACCTCGAGCGTCTTCGCCTTGCCGTCGCGCAGAACTTTCACCGGCACCTCCGCACCGGGCCGCGTCTGAGCTACCGTCAGCTTGAGTTGCCGGCTGTCACGGACCTCCTTGCCGTCGAACTCGACGATCACATCCCCGTTTTCGACCCCAGCCCGGCCAGCCGGCCCGCCCGGATTCACATCCCCCACCAGCGCACCCCGCGGCTCGGTAAGCCCGAATTCCTTGGCCAAGGTCGGCGTCACGTCCTGAATCAACACACCCAGATAGCCACGGCTGATCCGACCGTCCCGAACCAAGCTGTCCATGACGAAACGGGCCAGGTTCGTCGGGATGGCGAACCCGATGCCCTGGTTGCCGCCGCTCCGGCTGAGAATGGCGGTGTTGATGCCGATGAGGTGCCCAGCCGTGTCCACCAGGGCGCCGCCGGAGTTGCCCGGGTTGATCGCAGCGTCAGTCTGGATGAAGTCTTCGTAGTCCAGACCCATGTTGCCGCGGCCCTTGGCACTGACCATGCCCATGGTGACCGTCTGGCCGATACCGAACGGATTGCCGATCGCCAATACGAAGTCGCCCACCTCGATCGCGTCGCTGTCGGCCATGGCGATGTGCGGCAGCTCCTCCCCGTTGGCCTTCAACACCGCCACGTCCGTCTTCGGATCCCGCCCCACCACCGCAGCCGTGAATTCACGCCCGTCTTGAAGCTTCACTTTCACTTCGTCCGCGCCCTCGACGACGTGATTGTTGGTGAGGATGTAACCGTCCGGCGTCACCACGACACCCGATCCGATCCCCTGTTGTCGCGGCATAGGCTGACCGCGCCGTAACCCGCGCTCCTCGAATTGCGGGCCGAAAAACCAGCGAAAGAACGGATCGCCCGTCCCCGGCCGGTCCGGAAAACCCGCCGGGGCAATCGTCCGCGAGGTGAAGACCTGCACAACGCTCGGGGCAACCTCCTTCACCACCGGCGCAAAACTCGCCGGCAGGCGACTGGTGCGCTCGCCCACTGAAGACGCAGCCGCCAGCGTAGCGCCCGTGGACGGTTCCGCGGCGACCGGGTCGACCTTCTGGCCGACCGCCAGCGCAAGTCCCGCCCCGGTGATCACGGCCGCCCAGCCGAGGAAGGGGAGACGGTTCTTCCAACGATTCGTCAGCTTGTTCATGGTGTTCCTTTCGTTCGTTCTTAACATGGGTCTCTTGGTTCCATCCGATTCTGAAGGAAACAGACACCACGAACCTGACAACGAGCTTTCCGGACCGTTACAGTTTTGTAAGCCCAGCCTCCCCCATATCGAAGCCCTGCGGCCCTTCGCCCCCTTCAGCAACGATTCGTCGTCAAGCCGCCGCCCAACGGGCTCGCTAGGATCGCGGCTGCCGGCTAACCGGCCGAAGTCGTCTTGGCTTCCACACGCGCGGCAAACCGATCGACGCGGATCACCCTAAGCCGGTGGAACCCCCGGGCAATCCGCTCCCGCTCGTCGTGCGCCTCAAGCTGAAACGACACCTCGCGGCCCTCGGCACGAATCACCTGCGCGCGACACGTCACCTGCTGGCCGACGGGAGTCGGGGCAAGGTGCTGCACCTCGAGCTCAATCCCCACCGTGCTCTCCCCTGGCTCCAGGCAGGACAACAGCGCCTCGCGCGCCGCGTGTTCGAGAAACCAAACTAACCACGGCGTACACAGCACCGCCGGCATGCCGTCGTAGGCAAAATCGATGCAGTGCTTGGTCTCCACCATGAACCGCTGTTCGCCGACCGTACCCGCTCGAGGATGGCTTTTCAGATGCGGCCGACCTTATGCGCCCATCCGCAGCGCTGTCAATTCAGCGGCTTGTAACCCGCATCCTCGGCGCCGAAGGAGCGCGGACGGCCGCGTCCGCCCAGAAGCTTTGGTTACCCGCGCCCCGTAAGGCCCCTGCCAGATCTAGCCTAGGAGCACAGGCGGCAACCCTCGCGCTGAGGATCCCGGGCCGGTCACACTCAGCCTCGACAGATTGACCGGGCTCGACTGGATTTGCACTTGCCTGCAGAGTGGCGTTGCTCGGACGAAAGGCCATGCCATGGACAGTGGGTTACGCGACAAGGTAGCGCTCATCACCGGAGCGTCGGGCGGGATCGGCGCGGGCACCGCGCACGCGTTCGCGGCCGAAGGCGCGCAACTGGTGTTGCATTACCATCGCAACCGACGCTCCGCCGAAACCCTGCGGGCCGAGTTGGCCGGCACCCGCACCCTGACCGCGCAGGCGGACCTGACGCGTCCAGACCAGGTGAAGCGTCTGTTCGCGCGAGCGCACGAGGCCTTTGGCCGGGTGGACATACTGGTGGCCAACGCGGGATCGTGGATCGCCAAGACCGTGCCAATCCATCAACTGTCCCTGGCGCAATGGCGACTCACGCTCGACACGAACCTGACCTCGGCGTTCCTCTGCTGCCGCGAATTCTTCCGGTTGGTGCGGCGCCAACGCCATGGGAACGTGGTCCTAGTCAGTTCGACCGCGGGCGTCTTTGGCGAGGCCGGTCACGCCGATTACGCCGCGGCCAAGGCCGCCCTCGCCTATGGCCTGACCCGCACCCTCAAGAACGAACTCGCCCGCTTGGCACCCCACACCCCCACCTATTGCGGGGGCCGCGCCAACTGCGTTTGTCCGGGCTGGACCCTCACCCCCATGACGCGGGGCCAGTTGAAGGACCGCGCGCTGGTGCGGCGGGTGACCGCCACGATGGCCTTGCCGCAGATCGCGCGCGTGGAAGATGTGGCCCACGCGATCGTGTTCTTGGCCTCGGACCGCTTGGCTCGGCACATCACGGGCCAAACGCTGCTCGTTGCGGGGGGCATGGAAGGTCGCTGGTTGTGGCAGCCCGAGGAGGTCGACCCGCACGCGGCTTGACCCGCCGGGCACCGAGCCTCCGGCGCCCGCCAGCTTTCCGTTGCCAGACCGAGTGAATCTGCCTAAATGAGGGGCGTGCACCTCGATCGACGTTGGATCGTAGCCCTGAGCCTGGCCGGCCTGCTGTGCCCCGGCACGACCTCCCAAACCATGCCGCAACATTACGACTGCCTGATTCGCAACGGAACGGTGTACGATGGCAGCGGCCAACCGCCGCGGGTGACCTCCGTAGCCATCCGCGGCGACCAAATCGCGGCGATCGGCGCCCTCGCAGAGGCCACTGCCGCCCTCGAAGTCGACGCCCAGGGGTTGGCGGTCGCACCCGGATTCATCAACTTCCTGAGCTGGGCTAACGAGTCCTTGCTCCACGACGGCCGTTCGCAGAGCAACTTGCGCCAAGGCGTTACCCTCGAGGTCCTCGGGGAAGGCACGTCCATGGGGCCGCTCACCGCGGAGATGAAGCGGGACCTGGTGGCGCGCCAGGCAGACATCCAGTTCCCGGTGGTCTGGACGACGCTGGCCGAGTACCTCGAACACCTCGAACAGCGGGGGATCTCCTGCAATGTGGCCTCGTTCGTCGGGGCAGCCACCGTGCGCATCCACGAACTGGGTTACGCGAACCGCGCGCCCGACGCAGCCGAATTGGCCCGCATGCAAACCTTGGTGCGTCAAGCGATGGCCGAAGGAGCCGTGGGGCTTTCGTCGGCGCTGATCTACACACCCGGTGTCTATGCCAAGACCAGCGAGTTGATCGCGCTGGCCCGCGTCGCTGGCGAAGCCGGCGGTCTTTATGCCACACACCTGCGCAGCGAAGGAGATCGCCTGCTCGAGGCAATCGACGAATGCATCACCATCGCCCGCAGCGCCCATGTCCCAGCTCATATCTACCACCTTAAAGCTGCTGGACGCGCCAACTGGCCCAAACTCGAGGCGGCGATTTCCAAGCTTGAGACCGCGCGGGCGCGTGGCCTAGCGATCGGCGCCGATATGTATTGCTACACCGCCGCCGCGACCGGCCTGGACGCCGCCATGCCTCCGTGGGTCCAGGAGGGCGGCTACGAGGCCTGGGCGGCCCGACTCCAACAACCCCACGTTCGTACCCGCGTCCGCGAAGAAATGCGCCGCCCCGCCCGCGGTTGGGAAAACCTCTACCTCGCCGCTGGGTCCGCCACCAACGTGTTGTTGGTCGGCTTCCGGAACCCTGCCCTCCAGCCCCTCACCGGCCAGACGCTCGCCGCGGTCGCCCAAACCCGTGGCAAGTCCCCCGAAGAAACGGCTATGGACTTGGTCGTCGAGGACGGCAGCCGCGTGGCCACGGTTTACTTCCTGATGTCCGAGGAGAACGTCCGCCGACAGCTCCGCCTGCCGTGGGTGACCTTCGATTCAGATGAGGCCTCCTTGGCCCCCGAGGGCGTCTTCCTTAAGACCAATCCGCATCCGCGCGCCTATGGCAACTTTGCGCGGTTGTTGGGTAAGTACGTTCGCGAGGAGGGACTTCTCCCTCTTACAGAAGCGATCCGGCGTTTGACCTGGTTGCCGGCGGAACTCCTGCGCCTGGATCGCCGCGGCGCCCTGCGTCCCGGGTGCTACGCGGATATTGTCGTTTTCGACCCAGCCACCATTCGCGACCGCGCCACTTACGATGCGCCCCACCAATACGCCACTGGCGTGCTGCACGTCTTCGTGAACGGTGTACACGTCGTGCGCGAAGGCGAGCACACTGGCGCAACTCCTGGCCGCGTCGTGCGCGGCCCCGGCTATCGCGGCCCCCTCCCTCGCTGAGGCTGAACAGGGCCCATATCTTTTTGGCTGGACAACGGGGATTCGCGTCGTCAGGGTATGAGGCGTGACGGTGGGTGGACGCGAGATCAGTGCGCCAGTCCTGGAGTGGATTCA